>CAJUSJ010000086.1 GCA_910588865.1 uncultured Lachnospiraceae bacterium | reverse complement strand
GATAAAAATGTTTTTTCGACTGCCGATCTTTCCGCGATCTTGATGGGACTTTCCAATCTTTCCAATATGGCGCGAGGTGATGAAATTGTAAACGCTCTTGCGAAAGTCAGGAGTTTCATCCCTGCCGATAAAGCGAATGATATTGAAATAAAGTTAAATCAAATCTGTGTAGATTTAAGCCCATGGTCGGGCAACAAAAATATCCAACCATACTTGCAAATGATTAAAGTAGCTTTAGAGGGTTACAAACTACTTTCCTTTGAATACATAGCTCACCATGGAAATAAAACTGTGAGAACGGTTGAGCCATACCAGCTCGTATTAAAAAGCGGCCACTGGTATTTTTATGGGTATTGTTATAGAAGGAGCGACTATCGCCTATTCAGGCTATCCAGAATGTTGAACTTGCGGATAAAGCAGGAAACTTTTGCCCCACGGAATTATCAAAAACCGATTTTGGATTTTGAGGAAATTATAGAAACGATGCAAACAGAAATTAAAATACGCATCCACAAATCTGTGCTGGATAGGGTGCTTGAATTTTGCGCCTATGACCACTTTTTTCCAGATGGTGACGAGCATTACATTGTAAATTTTCCGTTTATTGAAAACGAATATTACTATGATATTCTCTTTAGCTTTGGCGATAAATGCGAGTGCCTTGAGCCTCTGCGTATCCGCGCGAAGATGAAGCAAAAAATATACGATATAGCTGCGATATATAGTAAATAACACCACAGTCCTTTCATAGTAAAAACGTCCGTTTCATTGCTATCAATGACGGCGTTGACAACGCATAGGGAGACAACGATTTTGCGCCCCTTTTTTCAGTTTTCAGATGAGATCCAGAAGATCATGTACACGGCAAACATCATAGATGGGTTAAACCGTCAGTACCGGAAAGTAACGAAAAAACAATTTCATGCAACAAAACCCCCTCTTCCTCCATCTAATATATGTGATTATAATCATAACCATCTATTTTTAAACAGCCGGCGGAAAGAAGGATACATACTATGGAACTATTGATCAAGCGTGCCATGGGTGGCGACGGGGAAAGCTTTATCCAACTGATGGAAAAACACAGAGAATCCATGTTGAAAGTTGCCTGGGGATTCTTTTCCAACCAGGAGGATGTGGCGGATGTCATGCAGCAGACCATACTCAACGCCTATGAGCACATCGGGGGGCTGAAAAAGATAAAATACTTCAAAACCTGGCTCATACGCATTCTCATTAACAACTGCACCCAATTATACAACAGCCAAAAGCGCGTGGCGGACCAGGAAGAAGTAAGTGACGCGGGGTATCTGGACACCTATCCCGGAGAGAATTCCTTTTTTTATCTCCTGTCACTGCTTAAGCAGGAAGACCGGGTGATCTTTCAGTTGTACTTCGGCGAAGAGTACACCACCAAGGAGATCGGTGAATTCCTGGGCATCAAGGAGAGCACCGTACGGAGCCGCATCCACCGCGGAAAAGAACAACTGCGAAAACAGATTCAGAGAGAGGAGTGGGCTTAGTGAACAGATGGCAGCAGACAGACCGGACCGAGGAGATCATAAAAAACCGCATAGCGGCAAATGTTCCGGAATCAAAGATCGTAAACAAGAAAATAGATAAGGCTTATGAAAAAATACGGGCCATGCAGGCCGCGGCAGAGACAGCCTCTGGCAGGCAGAGCGCCCAAAACGCCCACAGGCAGACAAATAAAAGAACCGGCGGCCCAGCCGGCACAACCGCGAAAAGCGGCGGCAGCAGCAAAGGAAAAACAGCCGCGAGATACACCACAGCGGCAGCCCTGTTTTTGGCAGCTGTCCTGTTCTTGATGAAAAATCCTGCCCTGGCGGCCCAGCTCCCTTTTATCGGCCATATTTTTAAGGAGCTGGAGCAGGAAGTGTCCTACCCGGGAGACTACAGTGAAAACGCCATCACCCTTGCTGACGAAACCGAATCGGCAGACAACGGACAGGCGCGGGAAGAGAACCAGGGCCAGAAAAACGCCCCCTCATCCTATCAGGCCACATCCGGCGGCGTGACCGTAACCCTGTCGGAAATGACCTATGACAGCAACGCCATTTATCTGGCCCTTCTCATAGAAAACCAAAACGGATTTGCCGCCGATGCCCAGAGTCATGACTCGATGTATTTGGAGTGCCGGACCGATATGTATAAGGCTGACAACACCAAAGAAACCTTCAGCGACGAGTACGGCAACTCTTTGGCCTATATGACGGAGGGAACCTTCACCGATTCCCACACCTTCAAGGGCCTTGTGCAGCTGACCGGCAGTGGGCTTCGACTTTCAGATTATACGGGATGTGACATCACCTTCCTCAAATTCATACAGGAGCTTGACACCGGCACAAGGCTGACAGACACTCTGCCTGGGGAAACAGAAACCATCTCCTACATAGAATATGACCGGCAAACCTACGACGGCCCCTGGACTTTCCATCTGGATTTCACCGACGCGCGGGATATGGAGAGGGAAACCCCTGTCAACAAGACCAATGACCAGGGCTTTGGCATTGAGAAAGTGGTAAAGACCGAATACGAACTCTATGCAGAGCCCATTCTCCCCGCGGGAGCAGAGCCGGCGGACTATGTAGTCACCATATGGGATGCGGAGGGAAAGCCTCTGGAAAGTCACGGAAACAGCCTGGAGATCAGAAGCATCTACGGGCGGGATGTGTCCAGAGTGACTATCTATATCCTGACATGGGATGATTTTATGGAGTGCAAGGGGACCAACTCTTACCGTCAGCCGGAGAAGGCTGTATTTGAGATTACCGTGGATCTGACAAAGTAGCCATCTCTATAATAGGCTCTTCATAAATAAACCCAAAATCCACCAGTTCTTTAATTTGCTGGAGCAGGTTGTCTTTGGGAATGACGAATTCATATATGTCCATATATGGACTCAATACTAACTTCCGTTGTTGCTCAACCATAATACCACCGCCTGTATTTGATAATTATATTATATCAAATATAAGCGGTGGTATTTACTTTTCCAGCAACCTCACGGCGAGTAGGGGGAAGGGCCTCCTTGCCTGTTGCTGTGAGCGGGCGGCAGAATAAGCTGAAAGAGGCATATACCTTTTAGGCATGGATGACACATAGAATTCAAGTATTAGACACCAAGGAATCTTTAAATTATAATTACAATCACAAAATTACTCCAGCAAAAGCGGTCTGGAGCGGGAGAACACCGGCTGGACGGAAGTCAATGAGGTTCAGCTGGCAAAATAAAGGGTTTTACTAAAAAGACGAGGAGGCTCAACATGAAAAAAGCAGTAAAAATTTTTGTGACAACCATGATATCCACAACGATCTTTTCCCTGACCGCGTTCGCGGCAGGTTGGACCACAGGGCAGGGGGAGGACAGTGGACGGTGGCGGTACGAATTAGAAGACGGAAATTACTACGCTGGTTCTGAAAGCGGCCCCTCATGGCAGTGGCTGGATGGGAATCAGGACGGAGTGGCGGAGTGTTACGCGTTTGACGCGGATGGGTGGATGTACGCGGGGACTATGACACCGGATGGCTATGAGGTGAACGCGGACGGAGCGTGGACAGAGAACGGCGTCGCGCGGACAAGAAATGTAACAGAGGCGCCGGATGTGGATGGCCAGGGGGCCGCGGATGGAAAGGACGTTCTCATCGCGTACTTCTCCCGCACCAATACGACCCAACGGGCAGCAAATCTGATTCAGCAGCAGACCGGCGGCGTCCTTTTTGAAATTCAGCCGGCAGATCCCTACCCCAGCAGTTATTCGGCCACAACACAACGGGCACAGCGGGAAATCAGCGCGGGCGCTCTTCCGGCCATGTTAAATGATGTGGAGGATTTTCAGGAATATGAATTGATTTTCGTGGGTTACCCCATCTGGTGGGGGACAACGCCGCCGGTTGTCAATACATTTTTAAACAGCCATGATTTTTCCGGCAAGACGGTGGTTCCCTTCTGTACCAGCGGCGGAAGCGGAATCAGCGGCAGCCTTGGAAATATTAATCAGTACTGTTCAGGGGCCAGGGTTCTTCGGGGCATGGATGTAACCGGAGACAGCGCGGATGACATCCAGAACTGACTGAAAGAGATAGGGGTCCTCCAGTAACTGCCAGGAAGGATACAAGTGGAGATTCGAGTGCCGCGTTATTTTGTGACTGTGGTAACGGTACGTTGGAAATCAAAGCAGAAGAAAGGAAGAGGGTAGAAGATCAGAACAATCCGCTTTCGGCAACGCGTGGAATAAGGAGAGGCAGTGATTTATATGAGATTACCGTGATACCCCGTAAACCTTCATGCGCCCGGCGGCGGATGCGCCACCAATCATGAAAGTCTGGCGGGAGCGTGTGGGAAGCTGTTCCTGGGCGGGAGGAATATTATTACCATACATTTGGGAAAAAGCAGCCGGATTTTAACTGGGAGAACCCTGCGCTTCGCCAGAAATTATATGATATGGTGAACTGGTGGCTTGACAAGGGGATAGCGGGATTCCGAGTTGACGCGATCACGTTTATCAAAAAAGATCCGGCCTGGCAGGACTGTCCAGCCGACGGCGGGGACGGGCTGGCAAAGTGCGCGAAGGTGTCCCGCAATCAGCCTGGCATTGGAGACTTTCTCCGCGAATTGAAGGAGAATACCTTTGACCATTATCAATGTGTCACCATCGCGGAAGCTCCTGGTGTCGCCTATGAGGAGCTGGGGAATTTTATTGGGGAGCAGGGATATTTTTCCATGATCTTTGATTTCCGCTATGCGGATCTGGACATTACTTCCGGCAGTGAGTGGTTCAAGCGGGTTCCCTGGACGGTGAGGGATTTGCGGGACAAGATCATGATGAGCCAAATGGCATTGCAAAAACATGGCTGGAGTGCGAACTTTATTGAAAATCACGACTAGCCCAGGGCAACGTCAAAATATTTAATATAAGAATTAAGTATTGGCTGTATAAGCTTTGTGGTGGTATAATAGAAAACAAAGCCGACGAGATAAGGAAGAACTACTTGGCAGAAAAGGAGAATGATCATGAAAAAATTGGGATTTGGACTGATGCGGCTGCCTCTTCTCAATAAAGAGGACCCGGCGGCAGTGGATATTGAGCAGGTAAAGAGGATGGTGGACCTGTTTATTGAGAAAGGGTTTACCTATTTTGACACAGCATGGATGTACTGCGGATTTAACAGTGAGAACGTGGTAAAGGAGGCTCTTATAAACAGGCATCCAAGGGAGACCTTCACTCTCGCGACGAAAATGCACGCCGGCTTTTTTAATACCAAAGAAGAGAGAGAGCAGGTGTTTGAACAGCAGCGGGTCAAGACAGGGGCAGAATATTTTGATTATTATCTGATCCACGGGATTTCGGCAAACAGCTATGAGAAGCACGAAGAGCTGGACAGCTTCGGGTGGCTGAGAGAAAAGAAGGAGCAGGGCCTTGTGAAGCATATGGGATTTTCGTTCCACGACAGCGCCGAACTTCTGGATAAGATCCTGACAGCCCATCCGGAGATGGAGTTTGTGCAGCTTCAGATCAACTATCTGGACTGGGAGAGCCCGTGGATACAGTCGCGGAAATGCTATGAGGTGGCTGTGAGGCATGGGGTTCCCGTGATTGTCATGGAGCCGGTAAAAGGCGGCACCCTGGCCTCGGTTCCGTCTGAGGCGGAAAAGCTTTTCAGGGAGTACGCCCCTGACATGTCCGTGTCATCCTGGGCTGTCCGCTACGCGGCTTCCTTAGATAACGTGATGATGGTATTGTCCGGCATGAGCAGTATGGGACAGCTGAAAGACAATACAGACTACATGGAAGATTTTAAACCCTTGAATCCAACGGAACAGGAGCTGGTAAAGAAGGCCGCCGATATCATCAGCTCTGCCATAGCTGTCCCGTGTACCGGCTGTTCCTATTGTACAGACGGCTGCCCCATGAAGATCGCGATCCCCCAGTATTTTTCTCTTTACAATGAAGATATGCGGGAGGCGGAGACAAAGGGCTGGACAGCCAACCAGAGCTTTTATAAACAGCTGGCCAGCGCGGCGGGGAAAGCGGGAGACTGTATCGGCTGCGGCCAGTGTGAGGGCATGTGCCCCCAGCATTTGCCCATTATCCAGCATCTGAAAGCGGTTTCTGAATATTATGATAAATAAATGAGCAACCGGGAAGGGCTGCTGTGCCAGGATTATCATGGTGCGGCGTCCTTTTTGGCGTCTTTGGCTTTCAGAATCTGACGGTGGCAGATCCTGAGTACCGGGGCAAAAGTCTGAGAAGGGATTGCGGAGCCGGCTGGTTTTATACGATAATCTGAGGAGAGGATGATTCATGTAAAAAATACGGGAAAGCCAGGAGGATAAAGTTCTAATTTTACTTATTAATAAGAAAAAATCCGCCGATATATTCTAAATGTTACAAACAGCAGAATAAAAAGGAGATCAGGGGTATGATTAGCTTCATTCAAAATTTGAAAATCAGATTCAAACTTTATATCCTCATAGGAGTCGCTTTGGCTGGCATGCTTATTATCGGCGGCATGTCCTTCTACCTTCTCGGGCGGATGAGCGGCATGACCAGCGATATTTCTACAAGCTGGCTTCCCAGTATCAACGTGGCCAGGGACTTGTCCACTACCATTTCTAACATCCGCCTTAATGAATTAGGGTATCTTACCGCGATTTCTGATGATGTAGAGCAATCCAGCCTTCAGTACCTTCGGAGTGAAAAGGAAGATATGGAGGCCCTGTTGGCCCAGTATGGGGAATTGATCGACGAAGAAGAAAGAGATTTCTATAACAACGCGTTGAATCTCTGGACTCAGTACAGTGAAGCGGATGGGGAGATGATGGCCTTAGCCACCCAGGGCCGCGTTGAGGACGCCCGGGGGATCCTGGAGGGGAAATGTGTGGATCTTTACAATTCTTTAAACAGCGTCTTCAATGACATCATCACCTACAATACAGAGGGCAGTGACGCCGCGACGGAGGAAAGCGTTTCTCTTTACATAACCGCCATCAGCCTTATGGCCGCGGTTATCCTTGTCATAATCCTGGTGGGAGTCTTCTTCTCGTTTGTGATCATACGTCTCATCAAGACTCCTATTTCCGAAATCGAGAAAGCCGCTATAAAGATGGCGGAGGGTGATCTGGATGTGGAGATTTCCTATACCTCCAGAGATGAGTTGGGGGTTCTGGCCGCACAGGTGCGCAGATTGATCCATAAGCTTCAGGTGATTATTGATGATGAGAATAAATTCCTCGCGAAAATGGCTGCCGGGGACTTTACGGTGGATTCTGTGTGCGAAGAAGAATATACAGGAGGCTTCCAACCCCTGCTGGTCTCTTTCCGGGGGATCGCGCAAAAGCTTAACGACACCATGACGCAGATCAGCCAAAGCGCCTCCCAGGTGGCAAGCGGATCAGAGCAGGTATCCAACGGCGCTCAGGCTCTCTCCCAGGGGGCAACCCAGCAGGCAAGCTCTGTCCAGGAGCTGGCTGCCACCATCAGTGAGATCTCCGACAAGGTAAACCAGAACGCGGACAACGCCCGGCAGGCCAACGCGACGGCGGCAGGCGTCAACGCGGAGATGAACGTGAGCAACCAGAAAATGCGGGAGATGATAGAGGCCATGGGCGATATCACCAACTGTTCCAATGAGATCGGCAAAATCATTAAGACCATTGAGGATATTGCTTTCCAGACCAACATCCTCGCCCTTAACGCTGCCGTGGAAGCCGCCCGCGCGGGTACTGCCGGAAAGGGGTTTGCCGTAGTGGCTGATGAGGTACGCAACCTGGCCAGCAAAAGCGCGGAGGCCTCTAAGAACACCGCTGTATTGATTGAAAATTCTTTAAAGGCAGTGGAGAACGGAACCCAGATTGCCGACGAGACAGCTCAGTCCCTGCTCCAGGCAGTAGATGACGTAAACGAAATGGCAGGCATTATCGAACAGATTTCAGAGGCCAGCAGCAACCAGGCCGCGTCCATCTCTCAGATTACCATGGGAATTGACCAGATTTCCAGTGTTGTGCAGACAAACTCGGCAACCGCGGAAGAGAGCGCTGCCGCAAGCGAGGAACTGTCCAGCCAGTCACAGCTTATGAAGAGCCTTGTGGGAAAGTTTAAGCTGAAAAGCAGCTAATGACGGCCTTTACTGAAGATTCGCGGAGTCCAAAAAGGCGGCCGCGGTACATGGGAGAAACGCGTCTCTTGGGAGGCGCGTTTTTTTCATAATTCTTATTGCTATAACATAATCAATTTGATATATTAATAGAAGCTGACATACATGGGGAAAAATGGCTGGAAATAGAGTCAGCCATCTGCTTGTCTCCAGGTTTTGTGTAGCTTTTTTGTGCTTAAATAAAAAAATGATAGAAAGGGAGAAGAGTGAACATGACAGAGACAGAGGAACAAACAGGTTCTCATTTGGGACGAAAGCTGAGGCGGAGTCTCAACGGAAGGATTTTAAGGAGCACAACCCTTAATATCCTGGTATTGGTGGTCATATGCTGCGTGATTATGGCTTTTTCCATGCAGTCTCTGGCCAACAGCATCCTTCTGGACAGTCTGCAGCCCATGGTTCGGCAGTCAGCCAAAACCATGGAGGCCAGCATCCACATGCTGGCAGACCGGCTGATGACCATTGCCGGAGACCCGCGGATGGAGAGGGGAGAGGGTACAATGGAGGCGACCATGGAAAATCGGAAGACGGTTTTGATGGAAGCCGCTGAGATTTATGAATTGTACACCATTGCTTTATACGACCTGGAGGGGAGGCTGATTCAGGGGATCGACGGCGCGCCGGAAAGCCTTGACAGCCATTTTTTTGCCCTCCTCAAGGAAACAGATAACCTGACTACGGCTTCCGACACCGTCTTTCAGGGCAGTCTTGGCATCACCATGGGCATGCCTGTGAAGGAAGGCGAGGGCGAGGACAGGGCTACTTCCATGTATGTAGTGGGTGTTTATAAATACGACACTCTTAATGACGTGATCAGCGGCATCAACCTGGGGAAGAACGGCATGGCCTACATGGTGAATCGGGAAGGGATCGTCACCGGGCATCCGGACCAGTCGGTGGTTCTGGGGAAGAGTACCCTGAGCCAGGTCAGCGACGGCAATGAGGAGGCTGTCAGCCAGGCGACTACCGGGGAAACAGGGGCCGCGGAATTTCCTGTTGGCGGGAAACAGATGCTGGTAGCTTTTTCACCTATCCGGGGTACCCAGTGGGCCCTGATCATTCAGGTTCCCAAGTCTGACTACAATAACCTGATCAACGGAGCCATGCTGGTGGCCGTGCTGGCTACCCTGGCTGTGCTGGCTGCATCGATCCTGCTGGTTTTGCGCCTGGCCCGTTCCATTTCCCGCCCGGTTAAGGGAGTTACTGACCGGATGGTGGCCCTTTCTGACGGGGATCTGCACACGGAGATGGTCTCTGTCCGTTCCGGGGACGAACTGGAGGTGCTGGCGAAAACGCTGAAGGACACAGTAGAGAGCGTCAATCAGTACATATCCGATATTCAGCGGGTTCTGACTAAGATTGCGGACGGCAATCTGCGTGTGGAGCCCCAAAAGAATTATAAAGGGGATTTTACCCTTATCAGAGGGAGCCTGAAGGCCATTATCCGATCCATGAATGAAACCATATGTGATTTCCGCTCCGCCGCTGTCCGGCTTGCCGGCATGGCTGAGGAACTGAGCGGACAGTCCGCCCAGCTGCACCAGGCTTCCCTGGAACAGAACCAGTCCGCCGAAGAGCTGGTCGGCGAGGTGTCCCATGTAAAACAGCAGCTGGCCAGTGTGGCAGAAAGCAGCAGCCAGACCCAGAGCAAAACAGAGGAGATCGCGGCGTGTGTTCAGAAAGCGAATTCCCAGATGGCGGCTCTTTCCGGGGCCATGGATGACATCAGCGCCAATGCCCTTGAGATCACCAAGATTGCCAAGGCCATTGAGGATATTGCTTTCCAGACCAACATTCTGGCTCTTAACGCTGCCGTGGAAGCGGCCCGGGCGGGAAAAGCCGGCAGCGGATTTGCCGTGGTGGCTGACGAGGTCCGGGAGCTGGCTGTCAAAAGCGCGGAAGCTGCCCAGAACGCCACGGATATGGTAGCCAATACCAGATCCATGATCCATACCGGCGTAGAGCTGAATGCCGAGACGGCCCGGTCCCTGAAAGACATCTCCCAGGTCTCAGGCCAGATCAGCGAGATTTCAGACCAGCTGGCAGAGGCGGTGCGGGGGCAGGAGGATGCCCTTGCCGTTATGGAAGAACGGATCGGAACCATTTCCTCCATAGCTGACAGGAACCTTCAGAACGCGGAGGGGACGGAGCAGTCCAGCGGGCTGCTGGCAAAGGAGGCCGAGAAGCTGCAGGCCCAGGTGAGGAAATTTATTTTAGAGGAGGGGCGGGATCAATGAAAGGGATAACCGGCAAAGGGATGTTCTTTGTGCTGGCAATGCTTCTGTCAGCAGTACTCCTGACCGGATGCGGTGAGGGGGACGGCCTTCAGGATGGATACTATACAGCCCAAGCTTCTGACTATAATTATGGGTGGAGGGAATATATTACCATCATGGTTAAGGGAGGCGGCATTGTTTCTGTGGAATACAACGCGGAAAATGCCAGTGGCTTTATCAAGAGCTGGGACAATGCCTATATGCAGACCATGCTGCACAGCAATGGCACCTATCCTAATGAGTATACCCGTTATTACGCGGGACAGCTTCTGGAAAACCAGGGGGAAGGGAGCATTGACGGCATAACCGGGGCTACGTCCTCTCACGATTCTTTTGAGAAGCTGGTGGAGGCTGTGCTGGAACAGGCGAGAAAGGGCGATTCCAGCATAGTATATGTGAATACAGGTCATTAGAACAAAGAGATTTAAAATGATATGGAGATATGGAAAAGATTGTTTCAAAAAGCAAAAACAGCGGAAAAAAGACCAGGCGTATTGGCCGTAAGGTGGGAAATCTGGTGGCGGCGATGCTGGGGGTCAGCATTACCATGGTGGTTATTCTCTGTGTCCTGATGTTTTACCGTCTTACCATGTCCATGATGGAGGACGTATGTGTAAGCGGAACCAATGTGCTGGCCTATGAGCTGGCCAATTACAGTGGCCCGGATGACCGGACAGCGCTTTTGGACGCTCTCAAGGAGCAGATGGGGTGTGAGTTTACCATCTTCCGGGGAAATGAGAGGGCCTATACGACCATTCAGCAGAACGGCCAGCGGGCAGTGGGGACCCGGCTTTCTGATGAATTGTCCGAGGTGGTGCTGGAGCAGGGGCAGGCCTATGTGGGCCGGGCGTCGATTCTGGGTGAGGAGCACCTGTGCTCTTACATGCCTACAAGAGGCGCTGACGGAGAGATTGACGGACTGATCTTTGCCGGGATTTCCATGTCGGACGTGGCTACCCAGATCAATCTCACGATGATTTTGTCCTTTGTGGCTGGCGTGGCGCTTATTTTCGCGGGAATCATGGTTGTGGGCGCTTATATCAAGCGGACAGTCACCAAGCCTCTTGGCCGTCTGACCGCGTTGGCGGAGACCCTGGAGCAGGGCAATCTGGGGCTGAGTATGGGCCAGGATATAATGGATGATATTCATTCGGATGATGAAATCGGTGTTCTGGCCCAGAGCTTTGACAAGACCATCAGCCGCCTGAAAAATTATATCGGGGAGATATCCAGTACCCTGGAGTCCGTGGCTTCGGGAGACCTGACTCTCCAGATCACCCAGGAGTATGTTGGGGATTTCGCGGTTATCCGCACATCTTTGAATAATATCCTGGAGAATCTTAACAAAACCATGAGCCAGATTGTCTCCAGCTCTGAATGTGTTTCCGGCGGGGCGTCTCAGATGTCCTCTGCCTCCCAGGGGCTGAGCCAGGGGGCTGTGGATCAGACAGATGCCGTGAAGGGGCTGGTGCAGACCATGGAGGAGGTGGCGGACCGTATCAGGCAGACCGCCGACAATGCCGGACACGCTCAGAAGCAGGCCGGAGACGTGGGGCGGCATCTTGCGGAGAGCAACCAGAAGATGGAGGAGATGACCGCGGCCATGGAGAAGATCAATAACAGCTCCAAGGAGATCGGAAAGATCATCAAGGCCATTGAGGATATCGCCTTCCAGACCAATATCCTGGCCCTCAACGCTTCCGTGGAGGCGGCCCGGGCCGGGGCGGCAGGCAAAGGCTTTGCCGTGGTGTCCGAGGAGGTGCGGGACCTGGCAGGGAAGACCGCGGAGGCGTCCAAATCCACGGCGGCGCTGATCGAGCGTTCCATAACCGCCGTGGAAGAGGGAAACCGGATTGCCGCCGCTACGGCGAAGCAGCTGGAAGGAGCGGTCTCGGAGGCCCAGAGAATCGTGGGAACCATCAACAATATCGCCGCCGATGCCCGGACACAGGCGGACGCCATGGGACAGGTTGAGGCACAGATCAGCCAGATCTCCAGCGTGACCCAGGTCAACTCCGCCACTGCCCAGGAGAGCTCCGCTACCAGCCAGGAGCTCAGCGCCCAGGCCGGACTGCTGAGAGAGCTTGTGAAGACCTTCCATCTGAGAAAGAGGTAAGCGCGCTGTACATAAATCCTTGATTTCTATCCGATAATATGGACAGGAAATGAGAGATGGAAATCAAGGAGCCCATAAATGATTTTTTGTGTGGAAGATGACAGCGGAATCCGCGATTTAATGATCTATGCCTTGAATGCCGCCGGATTTGAGGCCAGGGGGTTTTCAAACGGCGGGGACTTTTTTCGGGCTCTGGAAGAGGAGCTGCCGGAGCTTGTGATTCTTGACGTTATGCTGCCCGGAGAGGATGGGGTTCAGCTGCTGAAACGGCTGCGGGCAGCCGGGGCAGGGTGGGAGATTCCGGTAATTATGGCCACAGCCAGGGGGACGGAATACGACAAGGTGACGGCCCTTGATCTGGGGGCTGATGATTATCTCACAAAGCCTTTTGGGATGATGGAAATGATATCCCGTGTGAAGGCGGTGCTGCGCCGGGCCAGGCCCAGGGAAGAGGCCTGTATCCTTAAGGCGGGGAACCTGGAGTTAAACACAGGCCGGCATATGGTGTTTACAGGCGGAGAGCGGATTGAGCTCACCTTAAAGGAATACGAACTGCTTCGGCTGTTTATGGATAATCCTGGCAGGGTATTTACCCGGGACCAGCTTTTGCGGAGGGTCTGGGGAGCCGGGTATATGGGAGAAACCCGCACAGTGGACGTGCATATCGGCACACTGCGCTCAAAACTGGGGGACCGCAAGGATTATATTGAGACGGTGCGGGGAGTAGGGTACCGGCTGGAGGCGAAAACGTGACAAGACGTATTTTCAGGGCCATCTGTGTGGTTGCCGTCGGTGTATTTCTCTCTTCCATGGCCCTGTTTATGGGCGTTTTCTACAGATATTTTTCCGGCCTCCAGCAGGGGCAGCTGAGGATGCAGGCCGATCTTGCCGCCCAGGGGGTGGCTCATGAAGGCAGCGGATATTTTCAGGGGCTTGACGTGAAGGATTACCGCATTACCTGGATAGACGCCGCCGGAATGGTTTTGTATGACAGCCGGGGTGATCTTTCTGAAATGGAAAATCATCTGGAACGGGAAGAAATCAGACAGGCGCTGTCACAGGGGAGCGGCGAGAGCCGGCGCTATTCCGCTACCCTGCTGGAGCGCTTTTTTTATTGTGCCAGACGTCTGCCGGACGGCACGGTGCTGCGGCTGTCCATAGCCCAGAGCACGCTTCTCACCTTGCTTCTCGGGATGGCCCTGCCTGTGTGCCTTATTTTTGCCATGGCGCTGATTCTGTCGTTGGCGCTGGCCTTCCATCTTTCCAGGGCCATTGTGAAGCCCCTCAATGAATTAAATCTGGACCAGCCGCCTTTGAACAGTGGGGAATATGAGGAATTGACGCCTTTGCTGAAGCGGATTGCCCAACAGCAGCGCCGGATCAGGAGCCAGGAGGAGGAGCTGAAAAAGAGGCAGAGGGAGTTTGAGGCGGTGACCACGGGTATGGCGGAGGGAATCGTCCTTCTCAATGAAAGAAAGGTTATTTTAAGCATCAATCCTGCCGCCATGAGGCTTTTTGGGACAGACCATTCCTGTACAGGCAAAGATCTTTTGTCCGTCAACCACGGACTGAAGGTAGGGGAGCTTCTTGAGAAGGCCAGGGGCGGAAAACACGCTGAGCTGCTTCTTGACATGGACGGCAAAACCTACCAGCTGGACGCGAGCCCTGTTTTTTCGGAGAGCCTGATCTCGGGCATTGTCCTGCTGATGCTTGACGTGACGGAAAAAGAAAAGGCGGAACAGCTGCGCCGGGAGTTTACGGCAAATGTGTCCCATGAGCTGAAAACCCCCATGCACACCATTTCCGGCAGCGCGGAGCTGATGGCAAACGGCATGGTGAGGCCAGAGGACGTGCCGGGGTTCGCGAGACAGATTTATGGGGAAGCGCAGCGCATGATCCGCCTGGTTGATGACATCATCAGACTGTCCCATCTGGACGAAGGCCCAGGTGACATGAAATGGGAAGAAGTGGACCTTTACGCTCTGGCAGGCGAGACCATGGAGACCCTTTTGCCCCAGGCAGAGACCGCGGGCGTTCAAATGAACCTTGGGGGAGAACCGGTTATGGTCCGCGGCGTCAGACCGCTTTTGCAAAGCATTGTTTTCAACCTCTGTGACAATGCCATAAAGTATAATCGAAGAGACGGTTCGGTCATGGTGACGGTTAAATCTGAGGGGGAGAAAGCGGTCCTTTGGGTCGCGGACACCGGAATCGGTATCCCGGCGGAGCACAAGGAGCGGATTTTTGAGCGGTTTTACCGGGTGGATAAAAGCCATTCTAAAGAAATCGGAGGGACGGGCCTGGGCCTGTCCATTGTCAAACACGGGGTAAAACTGCATGGTGGGGACATTGAGGTTCACAGTGCCGTAAACAGCGGCACCACCATAAAAGTCTGCTTTACAAGAACTTTACAAAACCCTGGTAACAGATTTGATGTACATCTGATAGAATGAAATCCATAAAAACGTCATAGAAAGGACGGGGATTTTATGGATATTTTCGATGTACTGACGCTGATGGGCGGTTTAAGTCTGTTTCTCTTTGGAATGAACGTTATGGGGCAGGCCCTGGAGCGGAGGGCCGGAGGGAATCTGAAGTCCCTTCTGGAAAGGCTGACCACAAACAAGGCTGCCGGTCTTTTGGCCGGTCTTGGAGTTACGGCGGTGATCCAAAGCTCCTCGGCGGCTACGGTCATGGTGGTGGGCTTTGTCAATTCCGGCCTTATGACCCTGAGACAGGCCATCAATGTCATTATGGGGGCCAACATCGGCACTACGGTGACCGCATGGGTTTTAAGCCTTGGGGGAATTGACAGCGGCAATGTGTTTGTAACCCTTTTAAAGCCCTCCTCCTTTGCCCCGGTCCTGGCCGTGGTGGGCGTCATTTTCTATATGTTTTGTAAAAATGACAGGAAAAAGGACACAGGGCTGGCCCTGTTGGGCTTCGCTACCCTGATGTTCGGCATGGAGACAATGTCAGGAGCCGTATCCGGCCTTCGGGACGTCCCTGAGTTTCAACGTCTGTTTGTTATGTTCCAGAATCCGGTTCTGGGAGTGGCGGCGGGGGCGGTTCTCACGGCCATTATCCAGTCCAGCTCCGCCTCGGTGGGCATTCTGCAGGCCCTTTCCGTTACGGGGCAGGTTTCCTACGGAGCGGCGATTCCCATTATCATGGGACAGAATATCGGAACCTGTGCGACCGCCATGCTTTCTTCGGTGGGAACCAGCAAAAACGCTAAGCGGGCGGCCATGGTGCACCTGCTGTTCAATGTCATGGGAACAGGAGTGTGGCTTGGGGTCTTCTGGGTGATAAAAGCCTTTTTCAGCCCTCTGTTTCTGGCGGAATCGGTGTCCTTGTTCGGCATTGCCGCCGCCCACTCTGTTTTTAATATTTTATGCACCGTCATAATGCTGCCTCTGTCCGGCTGTCTTGAAAAGCTGGTATGCCGGCTGGTGCCCGATGGAGGGCGGACGGAGGCACAGCCGGAGTTGGGCCAGCGTCCGATTTCCGGGCCAGCCGATATGGCGGAGGCGTATGGCCGCTGAAGCGGCCCCGCCCCGGCACGGCGAGCAGGGGAAGAACCTCCCCCTGCTTGATTGGTTAAAAACGGGATTTGTTTCTATTATGGCAGTGCTTATAGCATGGGGTACTGTAAAAAACCCCTGGTTTACGGCAGCTTGTCCACATTTTCCAGCAAGTATCGTATGAAATATTTGCTGGCAATGGGCAGGCTGTCTTTTTCTTTGAGGCCGATGGCCAGCTGCCGGTACACGGGAGGGTTGGTTGGCAGGCACACGATGTCATAATTGGCGCGGCATAGTATCAGCTTTGCCAGAATGCCTACGCCCAGTCCGGCTTCCACCATGGTCATGATCGCGAAATCGTCGTGGACCGTGTACTTAATATCAGGCTCCAGTCCGGCGGCGTGAAATGCCTCTAAGGGTTCGTTGTAATGTCCCTCTTCCAGCAGGATAAAGGGCTCCTGTGTCAGGGCGGCCAAAGGGATCTTTGTGTTTTGGGCCAGCGGGTGGTTCTTCGGAAGGACTGCCAGCATTTCACCGTCTTTTATCTTGATGGTCTCCAGGCCGGTGACAGCGGAAGGGGAGATAAATCCAAAGTCCACAAGCCCGGTTTTGATCCATTCCTGTATGGAGGTGTAATCGCCGTCGTGAAAAACAAACTGAACATTGGGATAAAGCTGCTGGAAGCCTTTTATGAGCATGGGCATCCAGTGGCAGGTGACGCTGGTGATGGTTCCCACCCGTATGATTCCGGTTTCCAGCCCCTTGATCTCTGGACCTATGTCAATACTTTGGACACAAAAAGTTGAAAGTTTACGCTGATTTTTT
>CAJUSJ010000085.1 GCA_910588865.1 uncultured Lachnospiraceae bacterium | reverse complement strand
GATGAATATTTTAAACGGCGGAGTCCACGCGGACAACACGGTGGATCTCCAGGAGTTTATGGTCATGCCTGTAGGGGCAGGGGATTTTTCGGAAGGTCTTCGGATGTGCGCGGAGATCTACCAGACCCTGAAAGGACTTTTAAAGACCAACGGGTATTCTACAGCGGTGGGAGATGAGGGCGGATTTGCCCCCAACTTGAGAAACACGGAGGAAGTGCTGTCTTATCTGGTGGACGCCATCAGCTTAAGCGGTTTTCAGCCGGGAACCCAGGTGGGGATTGCCATTGACGCAGCGTCCAGCGAACTGTACAATGAGGCCACAGGCATGTATGTGTTCCCTGGGGAAAGCCAGATGAGCGGCGTGAAGGTGGAGCGGGACGCGAAGGAGATGGTGGAATATTACCGGAAGCTCGCGGAAAGTTTCCCAATCCTGTCTATTGAGGATGGCCTTTGGGAGGAAGACTGGGAGGGCTGGCAGCTTCTGACCAGGGATCTGGGAAACAAGCTTCAGCTGGTGGGAGATGATCTCTTTGTCACCAACACCAAAAGGCTGAAGCGGGGGATTGAGTTGGGGGCAGGCAACGCGATTTTAGTGAAGGTGAACCAGATCGGTACCCTTACGGAGAGCTTCGAGGCCATCGAGATGGCGAAAAAAGCAGGTTACCGAACCATCATCTCCCATAGGTCAGGAGAGACGGAGGACCCCATTATCGCTGATATCGCTGTCGCGGTAAACGCGGGACAGATCAAAACAGGCGCGCCCTGCCGCAGCGACCGGGTGGCAAAATACAACCAGCTTTTGCGGATCCAGGAAGAAATCCAGGGGATATAGGTTTATAACAAAAAAATAAACTTTCGGTTGTTTTTCATGGAAAAATGTGCTATGATAACAATGGTTTGACTATAGGAGGTGTGAAAAGCATGCTGAAAACAATTTTAACCATCGTGTTTGTTCTTATATGTGTGGCCCTTACCGTTATTGTGCTGCTTCAGGAGGGCAAGTCTTCCGGCCTGGGGTCCATCAGCGGTATGGCTGACAGTTATTGGGGCAAGAACAAAGCTCGTTCCATGGAAGGCAACCTGGAGAAGTTCACGAAGTTCGCCGCGGCGGCAGTCCTGTTGCTTGCGCTGGTTTTAAATGTAATCTGGTAATGGTTTTAAAACAAACACTCTTGGCAAAACAAGAGTGTTTTTATGTACACGGAGCGGAGAGGAGTATGGCCGCTGAAGCGCGGCCCCGCTCCGGCACGGCGAGCAGGGGAAAAGGGCCTCCCCTACTCGATTACACGGAGCGGAGAGGAGTATGGCCGCTGAAGCGGCCCGGCCCCGATTTGATCACACATAAAGGAGGGAGGCAAGATGACAGAGGATTTATTGAGACAGAGAAAACAGATGCTGATGGAGTTGTTCCAGGACAAGGCCTACGCGCCTATGAAGCTGAAGGAGCTGGCTATGTTGCTGGATATTCCCAAGACCCAGAGGGAAGAGTTGAAGGAGGTTCTGGATATCCTCCTGTCAGAGGGAAAGATCGGCGTATCAAAAAAGGGCAAGTACGGTAAGCCTCAGGAATTTTCCCAGGTAGGGGTATTTTTCGGCCACCCAAAAGGCTTTGGATTTGTGACCGTGGAAGGACTGGAGCGGGATGTCTTTATACCGGCAGAGAAGACAGCGGGAGCCATGCACGGGGACAGGGTGCAGGTCGTGGCAGAGGAAAGCCAGGCCAAAGGAAAAAGGCCGGAAGGCGCGGTGGTGAAGATCTTAGAGCGGGCCAACGAGACGGTGATCGGATATTATCAGAAGAACAAGAGTTTCGGCTTTGTGCTGCCTGACAACCAGAAACTGTTCCAGGATATCTTTATCCCTCAGGGTAAGGATATGGGCGCGGTTACAGGTCACAAGGTGGTGGTAAAGGTTACGGACTTCGGCGGGGAGAGAAGGAAGCCGGAAGGAAGAATTACGGAGATTATCGGCCATGTAAATGACCCGGGGACGGACATTTTGTCCATCATTAAGGCTTATGGGCTTCCGGAAGAATTTCCCCCAGAGGTTATGAGGCAGGCTTCCCTGACAGCGGGGGAGGTTGATGAACGGGAGATGGCGGGACGGCTGGATCTGCGGGAACTTCCCACTGTGACCATTGACGGAGAAGACGCCAAGGACCTGGATGACGCCATCACCATTTCTAAAGAGAATGAGGACCACTATACACTGGGGGTTCACATTGCTGATGTGACTCACTATGTTCAGGAAGGCTCACCTCTTGACCAGGAGGCCTTAAAGAGAGGAACCAGCGTGTACCTGGTGGACCGGGTGATCCCCATGCTGCCCCACAAGCTGTCCAATGGCATCTGCTCCCTGAACGCGGGGGAAGACCGCCTGGCGCTGAGCTGCGTCATGGAGATTGACGGCAAGGGGATGGTGATGGGACACAAGATCGCGGAGACGGTGATCCGGGTTGACCGGCGCATGACATACACAGCGGTCAATGCCATCATAGCGGACCGGGATCCGGACAGAATGAAAGAATATGAAGAGTTTGTCCCCATGTTCGATCTGATGAAAGAGCTGGCGGATATTTTGCGGGCCAGACGGAGGCAGAGAGGATCCATTGACTTTGATTTTCCGGAGAGCAAGATCATATTGGACCACAAGGGGAAGCCAGTGGATATAAAGCCCTATGAGCGCAACGGGGCCACCAGGCTTATTGAGGATTTCATGCTGGTGGCAAATGAGACGGTGGCGGAAAATTATTTCTGGCAGGAGCTGCCCTTTGTCTACCGGACCCACGATTATCCGGATCCGGAGAAGATGAAGGGTCTGGGGACATTTATCAATAATTTCGGGTATTCCATCAGAACTCAGAACGGGGAGGTGCATCCCAAAGAGATCCAGAAGCTTTTGGATAGGATCGAGGGGACGCCGGAGGAGGCTCTGATCAGCCGCCTGACCCTGCGTTCCATGAGGCAGGCGAAGTACACCACCATCTGTACAGGCCATTATGGTCTGGCGGCCAACTACTACACGCACTTTACATCTCCTATACGCCGGTATCCGGATCTCCAGATTCACAGGATTATCAAGGAGAATTTAAGAGGCGGTATGGGGGAGAAAAGGATATCTCACTACGATAGGATCCTCCCCCAGGTGGCGGTTCAGTGTTCCACCATGGAGCGGCGGGCCGACGAGGCGGAGAGGGAAACCGACAAGCTGAAAAAATGCGAATACATGTCCATGCGCATAGGAAAGACTTATGAGGGCGTGATCTCGGGGGTCACCGCCTGGGGGCTGTATGTTGAACTGCCCAACACGGTGGAGGGCCTGATCCGGATCAGCGAGCTGAAGGGAGATTACTATATTTTCGACGAAAAGAATATGGAGATGGTGGGGGAGAACACCAATACCCGATACAAGCTGGGGCAGAAGGTTACTATCCTGGTGGCAGGCACAGACAGGATGGCCAGGACCGTGGATTTTGCCCTGAGCGAAAACCTGCCAGAAGACTAAAAAGGGGAAACAGAGCGATGGGGAAACAGACTACAAAGCTGGTTGCCAACAACAAGAAGGCATATCATGATTTTTTTATTGAGGATAAGTATGAGGCAGGGATTGAGCTGTTCGGCACAGAGGTAAAATCCATCCGCATGGGCAAGTGCAGCATCAAAGAGTCCTTTATCCGGATCCACAGGGGTGAGATGTTCATCTATGGTATGCACATCAACCCCTACGAGAAGGGCAATATTTTTAATAAGGATCCCTTGAGGGATCGAAAGCTTTTGCTCCACAAGTCAGAGATCACCAAACTGGGGGCAAAGATGGCGGAGAAAGGGTACACTTTGGTACCCCTGCAGGTGTATTTTAAGGGAAGCTTGGTGAAGGTGGAAGTGGGTCTGGCCAAAGGCAAGAAGCTGTACGACAAGCGGGACGACATCGCCAAAAAGGATCAGCGGCGGGAGATGGAGAGGGAGTTTAAGCAGACATTTCGCTGAAGGCTCCTGGAGATAGGAATCAGTACGTTAAAAAAGTCCGTGTAAACGGACTTTTTTGATGGACCTGACGGGATTTGAACCCGTGTCCAAAAATCAATTCCCTGTTCTTCTACTATCATAGTCAGCCAATTGACATTCCCTCTGCCGCCCGGGGACTGACACTCTGGCGGTTTTAGTAGCTTCATAATACGCCCACATACTCAAAGCTTTGTATGTGTCGTTTCTCACAGAGTCGACGCCAGGTTCTTAATGTGTGAGTGCACTAAGGCTGACGGCCGCGATTAAGCGGCGTATGCTAAATTATCTTCAGCGTTTATTTTTAATTTTGCCATTTGACGCATCGCATGCGGATAGCTTCACCAGCTGCATGACCCCTGTCGAAACCAGTACAGGCCCTCACTGTATAGTATGATTATTTTACCACAACCTATGCCTTATGTCAAATGGAAAATCATCGGGGCGATCCGCCATGGGGCCAATACCGTTATGGAAGCAAAGTATATGCTGTTACGTTCACAGGGCATCTGTGAACAGGAACGTAATTTGGTAACGAAAATTCCACTCAGATTTTCGAATAAATCTTTTTTTATGGCATATAATGGTATTAAATGGACAAATCATAATATAGATATAGGAGGGCGGTCATGGAGAGAAGACACAGAAGGACCAGACGGGAAAAATTAGAGGATGAGCTGGTAAAGACAGAAGAGGCCATTGTACAGTACACGGAGGCCATCGCCACCATGGAAGAGAGGCGTCAGTCTCTTATGGAGGAGATTGAGTCAGAACATATGCGGGAAGTGACAAAGCTATTAAAAGAGAAGAATCTGTCTGTGGAACAGCTAAAGGATTTGCTGGGAGACATGACATCAGAAGATCTGGCAAGGCAGGGCGCGTAAGCTCTGCCTTTTTATATACACGGGGCGGAGAGGAGTATGGCCGCTAAAGCGGCCCCGCCCCGGCACGTCGAGTAGGGAGAAGGGCCTCCCCTGCCCGACTTTTCCCAAGGGTAGCTCAATAAACCCCATTGGTCAGCCCTAACTATTTCACACAAATTTCACAGACTTTACAATATTTGGACGTCGCGGTTTTCTGTTGCCATTTTTTCTGACCTCCTCTATAATATAGTAAAAAAGGGAAAGGATACAAAAGGGATGGAAAGTAAGAAAAAGGACCTGGCGCTTCGCGTAGTGCTGGTGGTGGCGGCCAATCTGATCTTGGGGGGAGGAATCGCGGTTTTGCGGCTGTCAGGTTTTGGGACAGACCCGTTTACCTGCATGAATCTTGGAGTCAGCAGTATCCTGGGCCTTGGCCTTGGGGCCTATCAGGTGATACTGAACATAATCCTGTTTATTCCGGTGTTCATACTGGACAGGAAAAGCTTCGGCGTGGGGGCCCTGGTGAACATGCTGGCTCTTGGGTATTTTGTGGAATTTTTTATGTTTCTGTTTTCTGCCGTGGGAGTTACCATAGAAGGCCTGGCGGGCAGCTTGGGGGTACGGGTTTTTCTTCTGGCGGCAGGAGTGCTGGTGGTATGTTTTGGCATAAGCCTATATATGTTCTGCGACTTGGGAGCCGCTCCTTATGACAGGCTGGGAGTGATCATTGAGAATTATTCCCATGGAAAGATAAAATTCAGGGCAGCCAGGATCTGCATGGACTTAGTGAGCATCGCGGTGGGGTTTCTCACTGGCAGTATTGTTGGGCTGGGAACGATTGTGGTGGGATTTTTCACTGGCCCCATTGTCAGTTTTTTTAGGGAGAGGGCTGTGGCTCCTATGGTAAAGAAGATGGGCATCCAGGTTTGACATGGCTGATATGACTTTTTTATATGGAAAAATAAGTTGACATATGAGAGGTTTTGGCTGATAATTGAGGGCAGTTACCACATTTATAAAATTTACTGACCTGGGACCACAAAACAGTGGGTGTCCTGAAAGCCAGTAGGGAAAGGGAGAATAG
This sequence comes from uncultured Lachnospiraceae bacterium, assembly GCA_910588865.1. GTDB lineage: Bacteria > Bacillota > Clostridia > Lachnospirales > Lachnospiraceae > UBA3402. The sequence continues at coordinate 11,287 of CAJUSJ010000085.1, read as the reverse complement.
GTTATGGAGATCAGAATTGAAAAGACCAGGTGTCCAAAGGAGAAGCCGGCGCAGGATAATCCTCTGGTATTTGGTACTATTTTTACAGATCACATGTTTGAGATGGATTATGAGGAGGGAAAAGGCTGGCATGACCCCAGAGTGGTGCCTTATCACAAGCTGGAGCTGGACCCTTCCTGCATGGTGTTCCACTATGGGCAGGAGATGTTCGAGGGGCTGAAGGCCTACAAGGCAGAGGATGGCAGGATTCTTCTGTTCCGGCCGGACAAGAATGCCCAGAGGGCCAACAGAAGCAATCGGAGACTGTGCATTCCGGAGATTCCGGAGGAGCTTTTTGTGGATGCCGTGAAGGCTGTGGTCAGCGCGGACCGGGACTGGATTCCAACAAAGCCGGGAACTTCCCTGTATATCCGCCCCTTTGTCATTGCCACGGACCCGTTTTTGGGGGTAAGGCCGTCTCATACCTATAAGTTTATGATCATTTTGTCTCCCGTTGGCGCTTACTACGCGAGCGGTCTTGATCCGGTAAAGATCTGGATTGAGGATGAGTATGTGAGGGCCGTGAAGGGAGGCATCGGAGAGGCCAAGACAGGAGGCAACTATGTGGCTTCCCTGGCTTCCCAGGTAAAGGCTCACGATGAGGGATATTCCCAGGTGCTGTGGCTGGATGGCGTTCACCGCAAGTACATCGAGGAAGTAGGGGCCATGAACATCTTCTTCAAGATCAACGGCACCGTGATCACTCCCAAGTTAAACGGAAGCATCCTTCCCGGTGTTACCAGGGATTCCGTGATCGCTCTGTGCGGGGAGTGGGGGATTCCTGTGGAGGAAAAGCAGATTTCCGTGGACGAGATCGTGGCCGCGGCAGAGTCGGGTGCCATGGAAGAGTGCTTCGGCACCGGTACGGCGGCAGTGGTTTCGCCTGTAGGCGAGCTCCGCTATGAGGAGAAGCGCATGGCCATCGGCGGAGGAAAGATCGGGGAATTGACCCAGAAATTCTATGACACTATCACGGGGATTCAGCTGGGAAAGACAGAAGGGCCCAGGGGCTGGAGCGTAGAGGTTCACTGATATGGCGGGATTTGAAGCTGTGCTGATGGAAGCCATTGCCTTTTGCGGCCATTATTATCATGCTGTAGTCCGGGCATGGTCTCCTTCGAGGCCTTGTCTGTGAGCGGCAACGGTTAAGCGGAAGACACGGTTCCAGAGGAAAATTCGGACTTGACAAAAAAAGAGGCAATGATATAATCAAGAAAGAAATGAAACGCGTTGACGGGGAGAGTAGGTTACCAGGGGCCGTTCAGAGAGAGATGGACAGGTGTGAGCATCTTACGGAGCCGGTATCGGAAGACCACCCCTGAGCGGTCCTTAACCGGACACGGTGATTCCGTTATCATCACTAAAAGAGGTCAGGGTACCTATCTGCTCTGGCAAAAAGGGTGGAACCGCGATAATTTATCGTCCCTTCTCACGGGAAACTGTGGGGAGGGATATTTTGTGTACACGGGGCGGAGAGGAATATGGCCGCTAAAGGGGTCCCGCCCCGGCACGGCCAGTAGGGGAAGGGCCTCCCCTGCCTGATTATCACAGGAAAGCGCCAGCAAGACGAAAAATCCATCCAGGAAAAATTTTCTTAAAAAATCACATGAAAAGGAGAATTGTCATGAAAGTAACATTGAAAGACGGCAGCGTAAAAGAGTATGCCGGCCCCATGTCGGTGATCGACATCGCGGCTGACATCAGCCCGGGCCTGGCCAGGATGGCCTGCGGCGGAGAGATCGACGGGGAAAGCGTAGATTTGAGAACCGTGGTGGCTGGAGACTGCCAGCTGAACATCCTGACGGCAAAAGACGAAAAGGGTCTGGCGGCGCTGCGCCACACCGCGAGCCATGTGATGGCCCAGGCGATAAAACGGCTGTATCCGGATGCCAAACTGGCTATCGGCCCCTCCATCGCGGATGGATTTTACTATGACATTGACTTTGCCTCCCCCATCACGGCAGATGACCTGGAGAAGATCGAGGCGGAGATGAAGAAGATCATCAAGGAGGCGCTGCCCTTAGAGCGGTTTTCTCTGCCAAGGGCAGAGGCGCTGGCGTTCATGAAAGAAAAAGGGGAGCCCTACAAGGTGGAGCTGATTGAGGACCTGCCGGAGGGAGAGGAGATCAGCTTCTACAGACAGGGAGAATTTACAGACTTATGCGCGGGCCCCCACCTGATGAACACCAAAGATGTGGGGAAGGCCTACAAGCTTACAAGCATCGCGGGAGCCTACTGGAGAGGCAATGAGCACAACAAGATGCTGACCCGTATCTACGCCACGGCGTTCGCTAAGAAGGAGGAGCTGGAGGCCTACATCACCATGATGGAGGAGGCCAAAAAGAGAGATCACAGAAAGCTTGGCCGGGAGCTGGGGCTGTTTATGATGCACGACGCGGGCCCGGGATTCCCATTCTTCCTGCCAAAGGGCATGGTGCTGAAAAATACTTTGATGGAATACTGGAGAGAGATCCACAAGAAGGCCGGTTATGTGGAGATTTCCACTCCCATTATGCTGAACCGAAGCCTGTGGGAGACCTCCGGACACTGGGATCACTATAAAAATAACATGTACACCACAACCATTGACGACCAGGATTATGCCATCAAGCCCATGAACTGTCCTGGCGGTGTCCTGGTATATGCCTCCGAACCCCGTTCCTACCGGGACCTGCCTCTGCGTCTTGGGGAGGTGGGCCTGGTGCACCGCCATGAGAAGTCAGGGCAGCTCCACGGCCTTATGAGGGTAAGGTGCTTCAATCAGGATGACGCCCACATTTTCATGACCCCGGAGCAGATCAAGGAAGAGATCATGGGAGTGGCCAGGCTGATCAATGAGGTTTATACCCTGTTTGGCTTTAAATATCATGTGGAGCTGTCCACAAGGCCAGAGGACAGCATGGGAAGCGATGAGGACTGGGAGATGGCTACAGACGGCCTGAGAAGCGCCCTTGATGACCTTGGCCTCGACTATGTGGTCAACGAGGGAGACGGCGCTTTCTACGGCCCTAAGATCGATTTCCATCTGGTAGACGCCATCGGCAGGACCTGGCAGTGCGGAACCATACAGCTTGACTTCCAGTTGCCCCAGCGGTTTGAGCTGGAGTATCAGGGGGCAGACGGGGAGAAGCATCGTCCCATCATGATCCACCGGGTGGCTTTTGGGTCTATTGAGCGGTTTATCGGGATTCTGATCGAGCACTTCGCGGGGGCCTTCCCCACATGGCTGGCTCCGGTTCAGGTGAAGGTGCTGCCTATCTCTGATAAGTTCATCGAATATGGGGACAAGGTGAGACAGCGGCTTGAAGAAGCGGGAATCCGGGTGGAGTTAGATACCCGCTCCGAGAAGATCGGCTACAAGATACGAGAGGCTCAGATGCAGAAAATCCCCTATATGCTGATCGTGGGGCAGAAGGAACAGGAAGAGTCCAAAGTCTCTGTGAGAAGCAGGTTCGCCGGAGACGAGGGACAAAAGTCCATGGATGAATTCATTGCCGGAGTGAAAGAGGAGATCGCGTCCAGAACCGCGAAAGAAGTGAAGAGTCAGGAATAGGAATAATCAAGCAGCCCTGTGAGGGAATCAATCTCTGACAGGGCTGCCTTATTTTATTTCATATTATAGTTTATTTGTGGACAAAATCGGACATCTTTAAGACGATATCGATGAGCTCGCCCATGGTGGTGTGATCCTTTGGCTTGAAGGAGTTGCCTTCTTTGGCTCCCATGAAACCAAAGTACGCGCTGGCTCCAACGTTGGAGGAGTATACGGACTCAATCTCGGAAGCGTCGTCAAATTTGGGCTTGGTTCCCAGGGTCTCATTGTAGGGAACTCCGCAGGAGAGGATCGCGATATATCCCATCTCGTCTCTGTTGATGGTAGCGTCAGGCAGGAAAGCGGTACGCTTAGAGGCGGCATCCTTGCTGATTCCCGCGTTGTACAGGGTTCCCTGAGCGGCGGCTACGGAAGGATCCTTTAAGTTCATCATCTGAGCTTCCACTACAGCGGCAATGACATTGTAATCAGGGTCTGTCTCAGGAACATCAGTGATCTGGATTCTCTCCTTTGGAGCTTCCAGGTTCCACAGCTTGGCCAGAATCTTAGCGCAGTCCCGGTTGGTGATCTCTCTGCTGAGATCCAGAACCTGGTCCTCATCAATGTATCCCTTGGAAGCGGCTCTCATAAGAACCTCATGTCCGGTAAGGCCGGAAACCACATTGCTCTTTAACACTTTGTAAGGAATGCTGCTCTCCTGATTTCCGCTGTTGTCGGTGGAGGTCAGTCTCACATATTTGCCGGCGGCGTCAGCGGGAACGGTCCAGGTCCTGCCGCTTCCGGCTGCTGACCAGGTTCCGCTGGGGCTGTCTGAAAGCTCCCACTGGAAGCTTAAGTTATCGCTGTTGCCGCCTAAGAGAACAGAGCTTCCCTCTACCGTGCTGCCTGGGATAGGAGTGCCCAGGATCTTGGTCTCAACCGGTCTGGGGTAGGACTTGCCGTTGATGGTCACGTTCTCCAGTACGGAATCCTGCCAGTTGAGGGCGCGGATTTCCTTGTCAGCGCCAGTAATGTTCACATTTTTCAGCACAAGACCAGTAATGGGGACTTCGTCAAAAGCCTCCATGAAAATGCCGTACTCGCCGCCGTTGCTGGTCAGGTTCTCGATGGTGATGTTCTTGAACTGAGGCAGGTACTCGCCGTCCCGTCCCACATCGTAGAGCATGGTGGCGTGAACCACAGCGTTTCCTACGGATTTGATGGTGGAGTTGCGCAGATATACATTCTCAATGGCTCCGCCTCTCTCCGCGTTTGTCTTGAAACGGAGAGCGTAGTTTAAGGTAGGGCTGTCAAATGTATTGTTGTCCGCGAACAGGTTCTTGATTCCGCCGCTCATCTCGCTGCCGCAGGCAATGCCGCCGTGTCCGTCCGCGAAAACGTTGTTGCGGATGATCAGGTTCTGGGTGGGGAAGCCGGCTTCGCCTAACTCCCGGCCGTCCCGGTTGCGGCCCGCCTTGACCGCGATACAGTCGTCGCCTGTATTGAAATAGCAGTCCTCAATCAGGACGTAATTACAGTTCTCGGGGTCACAGCCGTCGTTGTTGTATCCGTGGCTGTCGATATGTACGCCTCTTGCGGTAAAGTTGGTGCAGAGCACTGGGTTTAACTCCCACATGGGGGAATTGGTGATCTTGATGCCCTGGATTAAAACATTCTCACATTCAATGGGCTGCACAAAGTTGGGACGTAAATAATGTCCCTCTCCGAAAATACGTTCCTCAGCGGGAACACCGTCGTCGGTCATCTTCCTCAATGCCTTGGCATCGGGGGAGGAGAGATTGGTGGTGGTACCGTCAGCGTTGGTGGTGGTACGCCAGTTCCACCAGGTGTCCTTATCAGCCTGTCCATCCATGGTGCCCTTGCCTGTCACGGCAATGTTCTGCTGCTGGTAGGCATAGATCAGAGGGCTCCAGTTGTACACCTTAGAGCCTTCATAGTGGGCGAACACCAGAGGATAGTTGGCAGGGGTGATCTCCTTGGTAAAGCGCAGAAGCGTGTCCTCGGATTCGAGGTGAAGGTTTACATTGCTTTTCAAGGTGATAGCGCCGGTGTCATAAGCGCCAGAAGGCACGATGACCGTACCTCCGCCCCGCTGGCTGACCTCGTCGATGGCGGTCTGGATCGCGGCTGTGTCCAGGATTCCGTCATTGGGAACAGCGCCGTAATCCAGAACATTTACAGAGTAATCCGGGAATACGGGATCGCTGATGTGGGTCAGGATCTCCTCTGCCATGTCCCATGAAAGCTGATTGCCTTCTGAGGATCCGGGTCCTGCTGCCAGCGCCCAGGATGCGGGCAAAGTGGTGAGGCTCGCCGCTGTCAGCAGGGCTGTGGCGGTGAATGTGACTGTCTTTCTCATGTGAACTCCCTCCTGTTTTGAAAGATGAATTGTAAAAATAGACATAAACCAAATGCTACTATTGTTATCATAACATCAATATATAACAATAAACAAGGGTAATTTCTACTCTTTTATAGCAATATTCCCACCAAAATGTTTTTTGGACTAATAAAAATCCCATGTGGTATATTGAGAAAAAAGAGATAGCATGATATAGTAGGGACAGGAAAAAGATTACAGGAAGGAAAGCAATATGAAAAAAAGAGATTTGATTATGGCGGCAGCCGTGATGGCATCTGCTTTGCTGCAGGCATTTGCCATGAACACGTTTCTGGAGCCTGTGGGGCTGCTGCCCAGCGGATTTACAGGGATCGCGAGCCTTTTGTCCAGGATCGCCGGAACCTTAGGAATCCATTTTACCACATCAGTGGGCATGGTGGCGCTGAACATCCCGGTGGCTATGTTCTGCTACAGGCAGATCGGGAAAAAATTCGTCATATTTTCTATGGTGCAGGTGGTGCTGTCCAGTATGTTTCTCCAGATTCTGGCAAGTGAGCCTCTGTTTGACGACGTGCTTCTGAACATCTGCTTTGGAGGGTTTCTCTATGGCCTTGCCATCTCCATTGCCCTCAAGGGAAACGCTTCCACGGCCGGGATGGATTTTATTGCCCTCTATGTGTCAAACCGCCTGGGCAAATCCATTTGGCAGTATGTGTTTGTGTTTAATTGCTGTCTGCTGTGTGTGTTCGGCGCGCTGTTTGGATGGGAGCACGCGGGATATTCCATACTGTTTCAGTTCATTGCCACAAAGACCATTGACAATTTTTACCATCGTTTTAAGAGAGTGACTCTCCAGATCACCACTCAGAAGCCCAAAGAGGTGGTGAAAGAGTATGTCAGCTTCTGCAAACACGGCATTTCCGTGGTGGACGGGTACGGCGGCTACAGCGGGAAAAACATGAGCCTTCTGCACACCGTGGTGTCCACCTACGAAGTGCAGGATATCCTGTTCCACCTGACCAAAGTGGACCCGGCCCTGATCGTCAACGTGATGCCTACCGAGACCTTTATCGGAAGCTTCTATCAGAAGCCTCTGGAATGAACCCTATATTTTATGTGCCTGATGAGCGAGGAAATGGAGGAAAAGATGGAATATGTACTGGTCAGCGCCTGTCTTCTTGGAGCAGGATGCCGCTACGATGGGAAAGAGAAAGGGGACCCTGGGGTGCTTAAGCTGCTGGAGAGAAAGGATATAGCCCTGATACCGGTTTGTCCGGAACAGCTGGGAGGGATGAGTACGCCAAGAGAGCCGGCGGAGCGGAAAGACGGCGGCGTGTGGAACCGAAAGGGGGAGGAGGTGACGGCATATTATGAGAAAGGGGCAAAGGAAGCCCTGAAGCTGGCCCGCCTGTATCGGTGCCGCAAGGCCGTGCTGAAGGAGAGGAGTCCTTCCTGCGGGTGCGGCGGCATCTATGACGGGACATTTACCAGAACCCTGACACAAGGCCATGGGGTGACAGCGGAGCTGTTGAGAGAACATGGCATCCAGGTGGTGGGCGAAAGTGAGACGGGGATGGTCTAAAGGGTTATGAGCTTTTGCCGCAGGAGGAAAATGAGGCCAGCGGGGCATGGGGGCTTTTGCAGCGAGAGGAGGGAACCTGTCATGTCCCGGGAAACATGGCGTCAAGAAGCGTCCATCCGGCCCGGAACAGCCTCATAAGCTGCCAGACGGCGATTCCCCTTAAACCATACTGCTCCACCAAGAGGAATTTTTCCCTCCAGCTTCTCACATCCTCAAACCAGACCTCATGTTCTATGCCATACTGCCAGTACCGGAAATAAGGAGACTGGGCGGTCTGATCAAACAGGATAGGAGCGCCGTAAAAGATGGCGGTCTCCACGGCCTCTATATTGCCCAGGGTTTTGGCCGCGGTGACACCCCGCGTGTAGGGGAGAGGCCAGTCGTAGCCATAATTTGGGACACCAAGACAGATCTTGGAGGCAGGAATCTTGGTGAGGGCATATTCCACTACTCGTCTCACCTGGTTAATAGGGGCTATGGCCATGGGAGGACCGTAGGTGTACCCCCACTCATAAGTCATGAGCACCACCCAGTTGGCTGCCGCGCCCAGGCCGCCGTAATCCATGCCTTCATAGAGAAGACCAGGCTGGTCGTCAGAATGTTTGGGGGCAAGAGCAACGGAAACCAGGTAACCCAAGGTATTGAGCACATTGGCGGCATAGGCTACAAATGAGGTAAACCCATCCCGGTCTCCCCTCTCTACATATTCAAAATCAATATTCACGGCCTGGTATCCTTTTTCCAGCATAACGGAAGCCAGCCCGGTAACCAGTCTGCGCTGTACAGAAGGCTCTCTCACCAGGGCGCTGACCAGATGGTTGTTGAAATGTCCGTCAGCTCCCAGGGGCGTCAGGGTCAGAGTTGGAATTACACCCAGGGACAGGGCTTCCTGAACGATCCAGGTGTCGTCTAAGGTTGGGGGAATCAGGTTTCCCGAAGGGGTAAAGCCATAGGAAAATACAGCGACTTCCGTGAGCCAGGACAGTGTCTCCTCCATCACCTCGGAGGCGATAAAGGGGTAGGCATAACCGCTTCGAAAGACAGATCTTCCCCGGGAGGGACGGATAAGTTCTGCCTGCTGGGGAGTTCTCCCGGAGAACAGCAGAGACTGCCCCACGGCAAGGCGGTAGGGAGCTGTCAGCTGATTGATCTCTATAATCGAATTCACATCCGCGCCCTGCTGCTGGGCGATCTTATCTATGGTATCATTTGGACGCACCACATAAATTTCCATGGAAATTCCTGCCATTTCGCGGTGGTTTTGTATAAAGTATGCGTTTCTCTGGCTTCATATGCCTTCCGCGTTCCGCTCCCATTATCCGCGCGTTCCCAAAAGGGAACAGCCTCCCGTTTCCTTTACGGTGGTACCGGAAACGGGGCATGAGGGGGTTACCGGGAAAGGGGGTTGTCCTTTGAAAGATTCCGGAACCACACATAGCTCATAACATAGGGAATGATGGTGGCTGCCATTAAGGGCACCAGAAGAAAGGCCATCTTTGCTCTGTCCCAGGGGAGAAACGCTCCTCCAAACCCAAGCAGGCCAGCCCCGAACATCAGCCGCCCGGCAAGGCGGTGGGTTTTGTTCCACACGGTCTCGTCTGACAAAGCCCATGGAGTCCGGAAACCGCAGAAAAAGTTCTGCCGGAACTTGGGCATGATATTGCCGATGAACATGAACAGAATCCCGCACATGGCAGTGACCAGAGTGGCAACCTGGATCGTCCCGGGGCGAAAGCTCTCCGTGATGACGATCCCCACCATGACCAGCATGAAGAGCTGGAAAAACAGCTGAAAGCTCTGGTACACATTCCGGAATTTAAGGTAATTCCTTTTCTTGGGATCAATATAGGGGAGAACCTGAAATAATACTGCCAGAAACGGAGCTATGCCGGCCAGGGCCCACAGAGTGCTTTTGGGGCCGTAGCTGATCTGTCCGTCAAATCCCCAGTTGGTGGGAATCCGCTGGGGAAGCTTCTGGTATACAGCGGCAGACAGGATAATGGGCAGGACAGACACCAGCCAGACCAGCGCCTGTCCGCGGTTCCATGTGATTCCTTGCTTTTTGTTATTCATTCTTTTCTTCTCCTTTCAGCGCGATGACCCATCCCAGCAGTTCATCTACCACAGACATATTCAGTTCATAGTAGATATACTTTCCCCGGCGGTCATCCAGAACAAGTCCCGCTTCTTTTAATATGGATAAATGGTGGGAAATGGTCGCGCCGGAAACCTGAAAATGCCGCGCGATCTCCCCGGCTGTCAGGGGACCTTCCTTTAACAGGTTTAAGATCTCCTGGCGGGTCAGGTCAGAGAGAGCTTTGAAAGTCCTCTGAAGTTTCATGTAGGTATCCCTTCTTTCTTTGGTTTGACAAGGTTAAAAAGGCGGTGAAGAGAACTTGCGGGTAAAAGCAAACAAGTAAAATTCATTTAGATATATATCTAAATGTAGGATAGCATAAGAGCATACGCTTGTCAATAAAGTTAGGGATTGTAATTTCTGGGCTGGATGGTATACTGTTACTGTTTCTTCATGGCTGATCACCTCGCGGATCAGCCATGGGCCAGAATATTTAGCGGGAGTTCTGACCGGCCATGGTTTCGCGGCCCTGAAAGAGGTTAGTGTCCAGGGTATTTATTATGACGATGAGGAGGATAGGGTATCATGACTACCAATATGACAAGGCAGCAGGCGCTGGACCTGCTGCGCAAGTATAATAAGGAATCTTTTCACATTCTTCACGGACTGACAGTGGAAGGAGTAATGAGGTGGTTTGCCAGGGAAGAAGGGTACGGCGACGATGAGGAGTTCTGGGGACAGGTGGGGCTGCTCCACGACATCGATTTTGAGCTGTACCCGGAGGAACACTGCAAAAAGGCACCGGAGCTTCTTTCGCAGGCAGGGGTGGGGGAGGACATGATCCGCTCCATCTGCAGCCACGGGTATGGCCTGTGCGGCGATGTGGAGCCTGTCCACCAGATGGAGATGATCCTCTTTGCCGCGGACGAGCTGACGGGGCTGATCTGGGCCGCCGCCAAGATGCGCCCGTCAAAGAGCGTTATGGATATGGAGGTGTCCAGCCTTAAGAAAAAGTTTAAGGACAAGCGATTCGCGGCAGGCTGTTCCCGGGATGTGATCAAGGACGGGGCAGAGCGGCTGGGATGGACTCTGGAGGAGCTGATGGACAAGACCATTAATGCCATGCGTTCCTGTGAGGAGCAGGTGGCAAAGGAGATGGAGGGGATCCAGCAGTAGTTGATTCCGGACTGGTAAATGGAAATAGAAAGCCTTCTGGGAGGCGGTCTGAGAGGTAAGTGTCAGACCGCCTCCCAGAAGGCTTTTTTGTGTTGGGCGGAGTTATTCTGTTGTGGAAATTTGATATTCAGCTTCATTCCCAGGCTGATCTGGCTCATCTTTTTTCTTTTCTTAATTCCGCGATTCGATTCATGTGGACTCCCCAGGCAAATTTAGTAAAAATATTTTACCAGAAAAGTACACTTGTTTACAACTTTTGAAATTTAGTCATGACTGTTTACGAGGGGCATGTGAACGTAACCACATATGCCCATTTAAAATCACCTGCGGTGATGGGGCATTTGCTTTGGCCCATAACGGATCAGTAATTTTTAGTCTCCATTAAAAAATAGATTGTTTTTCTGGCGTGGCTTAGATATAATAAATATATCAGAATAACCTTGGTGTGTTTCATGTGCCAGGGAGATACAGTGGAAAGGGGGCGGACTCCAGGGATGGCAACAATAAACCGGGAACACA
>CAJUSJ010000084.1 GCA_910588865.1 uncultured Lachnospiraceae bacterium | reverse complement strand
GGCGAAAGTAGAACGGATCCGTTACCTTCAGGAAGTTCTCGCCTGTCCTGTATGCGGGAAGGAAGATGAGGGGACGATTGTCAAAGCGCCTACGCCGACAGCTTTGCTGGCCCACCAAAGCCCAAGGAAGAGACCACCATGCCAATGGTCAGCGCAGAAGCCAAAAAACGCTTTTTCCTTCTCTGTGAACTCATAAATCCACTTCTTTTTTGTCAGGTATAGCTATATGATAGGGAAATTTTTTCAGGTTTCCCATGGAATTTTCCGAGTTTATCTTGAAATTTGCCGACAAAAAAGAGGAGAGATACGGTCAAATTGCCGTATGTCCCCTCTTCTCTCTAAAATTAATTTTCCCCTTTACATTAATTCACGCTTTACAGAGTAGCTAATTTAAATTGTTACGGTTTAAATATATGTATATCCAAAATCATGAGAAATTGTAATTGTCTGCCCATCCTGAACAGTTATAGTATCAAAATAAAAACTATTGTATCCCAACATGGTTTTAAATGTTTCTAACTCATCGTCTGTTAGGAAATCTCCTAAAAGCCCATCTATAATTTTGTTCCATGTAGATTTATCGGTAAAACGCATACCGTAAGTAGTGTTTTCAGATCTAATAAAAATCAAATACTTACCACAAGGAATATTGTTTAATACATACTGTCCCCTCCCATCAACTTCTACATAAAACACATTATTTTTCCCTCTGGTATCCAAAAATAAAGATAAGTCTTTATTATCTCCACCCTTTATGCTAAAATCCATAGGGATCAAATAAACTTCAGATCCTGTATCCCCTCTTGTCCCTATATATTTATTATACTGCCATGTGATATTCCCAGTTACAGTACCATATCCTTGCGCATCAGGAATCTGTATTGTTATAGCCTCTTGTTCAGCAACGTCTACTACTTGTTGCGGCATATTCTGATTCCAAGCTCCATTCTCATCAACGGTATATCCGTCTGGTGTCAGTGTAGATTTCAATATGGCACCATCTTCTCCCGCATAATAATAAATATCATTATAATAAACCCACTGATTTGCGGACATTTTTCCCTCAGCATCTACATAATAAGTTTTCCCTTCATCCTCTTGAACCAGCGCATTAAAAACCATATTTCCATTCTCATCAAAATAGTACCAATCATACCCTGATTTAGCCCATTCATTTGTCGCGAGTTCTCCGTTTGTTAGGTAAAATTTCCATTCGCCGTTTTCTGTCTTTTGCCAACCTAATGCCTCCTCCGCAAAAGAAGCAAATGTCCCCACCGCACTCAATGCCATAGCTATTAAAAGCACCTTACCTTTGCTCTTTAACATTATCATTTCCTCCTCCTTATAAATAAATTCTTTAAAATATATTATATCTCTTTCTCTTTATGAAGTCAATTAATTAGATAAGGACTGTACAGCGCTTTTCCATTCTCCATATCCACTGCCGACAAACCTTCACAGTTTCTAAAGGCCGCCGTTCCAATATCTGATACACTTTCTGCTATCGCCGCGGTTTTCAAACCTGTACAGTATTCAAAGGCACATGCCCCGATACTGGTTACACCCTCTTCAATCACAATACTTTCAATCTCTTTTCTTCTGTCATACCAAGCCGGGCGTTTATACTGAATAGATTCCATTGCGCCGCTTCCGCTGACGGTCAGTATTCCTTCTTTCAATTCCCAGGCCAGATTATCTCCACAAGTTTCTGAAATATCCGTTTCTTTCCTATCAACAATATTGGAAGTTGTAGCTATGTCTATCTCCTCTAGATCCATATCCATCTCCGGATTCTCCAGGGTTCTCACATCAACCGATGCCGATACGGTAATCCCCGGCGATGTAAAAGATGTGGTTACAAGAGCTATGGTCAGAATTTGTGGCAGCCTCCTTTTCAAATTTCCCATATAATTCCTCCTCGTGTATACTTTTTGTCACTGAGTTTCTAAAATAATCGACTGCTCAGAAATACCAGATGTGTGCCGGCTGATTTTCCCCGCTTCATATCCAGAAGCATACGCTACCAATTTCTGAATATCCAATTCATTCATGCGCTCTACCAGATTTACGAGAATTTTCCTATTATCTGACTCAGTACCTATATTCCTCCTCCTTTCTTTGACTTAATCAAAGCATATATCAAACTAAGTCACATATCAAGTACATTATTATTTGACTAAGCTTCATTTTTGTGTTATGCTCTCTTATAGAAATGAGGTGTCAAAACAGTATGTTGAGCGAGCGAATTAAACTTATATTATCAGAACACAACATTAAACAAGTAGATTTTGCCGAAACTCTCGGCATAAGCGCCAACTATGTAAATCAACTGGTAAATGGAAAAAAAGTGAATATTTCTGAGACTTTGGCAAAACTGATTGAGGAGACTTACGGTTATTCAAGCCAATGGCTCATGACAGGTACCGGAGAGAAAAATTCCACTCCTTCCCTTACAGCCGTCAAGGTAGAATTTTTAAAAAGGGTTCAGAAAATGCCAGAAGATGAAATCATTGCCCTGCTGGCGTTTGCCAACTCTCTGGAAAGTGTAAAAAAATCCTTTTCCGGATCTGTGTAAAGAAAGGAGTTCCTATGGGCATCTATGTAAATCCTGGAAACGTGGCCTTCGAAATGTCACGGTTTTCTAAAATATATGTTGACAAATCCATGCTGATCTCCAAAATCAATGAGTTATATAAGTCGGAAAAGAGATTCGTCTGTTTGAGCAGGCCCCGGCGTTTTGGAAAATCCATGGCTGTCAATATGTTGTCTGCCTACTATAGCCGCGGTTGTAATTCTTCCGCCCTGTTTTCCGGGCTTAAAATTGAAGGGGACAGCTCCTTTAAACCCCACTTAAACAGACACAATGTAATACGCCTGGATATCCAGCGCTTTTTAGAATCTGAACGGGATCTTGATACTTTTATTACGGACATTGAGCGCTCTGTAGTAGAAGAACTGGTGGAACTATTCCCTGAATGCCGGGGAATCCATACAGATACACGGCTTAAATCCGCTCTCGATAAAGTATTCATCCAAACTGGAAAAGGATTTATCTTTATTATCGACGAATGGGACTGTGTATTTCGGTTTGCAAAGGAGCGCAAAGACGCACAAAAACATTATCTGGAATTTCTACGGGGTCTGTTCAAAGGGTCTGACTATGTAGATCTGGCTTATATGACTGGGATTCTTCCTATCAAAAAGTATGGGGAACACTCAGCGATCAACATTTTTGATGAATATTCCATGATTAGTCCTAAGAATCTGAGTGAATATTTTGGATTTACAGAACCAGAAGTCCAGGAACAGTGCCACTTACATGATGTAGATTATATCAAGATGAAACGATGGTATGATGGATATCTCATCGGCAGTCTCCATATTTATAATCCAAAGGCAGTAGCCGACGTTTTGACGTGGAAAGAATTCCAAAGTTACTGGACGGGAACTGAGACATATGAAGCATTGAAGGTTTATATTGATTTGAATTTTGATGGACTGAAGGAAGCTGTTATCAGTATGTTGGGTAATGGCCGTTGTAAGATCAATATCCAAAAATTCCAGAATGATATGACAACCTTTGAAACCAAAGATGATATCCTTGCGCTTCTCGTCCATCTTGGATATCTGACTTATGACAAAAATACCAACGAGGTCTTTATCCCTAACCAGGAGATCACTCAAGAGTTTCTCAACGCCGTAGAAGGATCTGGTTGGAACGGCCTTATACAGGCATTAAACTGTTCAGAGAAACTCCTTTGGGACACATGGGCCCTTGATGAGCATGCGGTGGCGGAAGGGATGAGCGAGATCCATAACGAAACCTCGTCAATGCTCCAGTATAACAACGAAAGTTCCCTTACATGCGCTGTTCTTATGGCATATTACAGTGCCAAAGCCTACTATATGAATCCAGTCATGGAACTGCCCTCTGGAAAAGGTTTTGCGGATGTTGTTTATCTTCCCAAGCAGGGTATAGACAAGCCAGCGTTAGTAATAGAACTGAAATGGAATAAGTCCGCGAACGGCGCTATCAAACAGATCCGTCAAAAACAGTATACTTCCTGGATTGAAGGATATACTGGGGATATCCTTTTAGTTGGGATCAATTACAACAGCAAAAAAAAGAGCCACGAATGTATTATAGAAAGACATATAAAATCCTGATTTTAACTGGCCGCCTTCCACATTCAAAACAGCGGTGCCCTTGGATATGCCCTCCAAAGCACATCCCCGACACCGCTGTTCTCCTTCTTTCTCTACTCCACATCCACCTTGTCAATCATGATATTCAAAATCTCCGTGTCCGTCTCTTTCATCCCCACACGTCCTATGTATCCCATATTCTTTATTGTGGTCTCCACATCCTCCTTGACAATCCCTTCTCCCGCTTTAAAGCACCGATTCACCATGCCCATATAATGGGCCAGAATGGCAGCGTCCACGGCTGAGGCGATCTTGGCGGCGCAGGAAGATTTGGCTCCGTCGCACACGATCCCGCCTACATTGGCGATGGTATTGACTATGGTTCTGGAGACCTCCTCATAGCTGCCGCCGGTCATGTAGGTAATGGCCGCCCCTGCCCCGCAGGCGGCGCTGACAGCTCCGCAGTAAGCCGACAGGCTTCCGATATACTTTTTCTGGTGTATGGCGATGAGATTGCTGACCACCAGGGCCCGGTAAAGAGCCTCCTGGTCTAAGTTCAGCTCTCTGGCAAACTCAATCACAGGCAGGGAGACGGTCATCCCCTGATTGCCGCTTCCGGAATTGATCACCACTGGCATGGAGCAGCCGGACATCCTGGCGTCAGACCCAGCCGCGGCCTTGGCCCTGGCCCTGACCTTCACATCTGACCCATAGTACTGAAGAAGGGTCCTTCCCACCTGAGCGCCATAGCTTTTGCTTAAGCCAGCCTGGGCGATGGCTGTATTATATTCCACCTGCCTCCCCAGCACGGCGCTGACATCTTTCATATCCACCTCATCGGCAAACCGAAGAATATCCCGCACATTGAGCCTGGAGCGGTCCACCTGGTCCGCATCCCCCTCCAGTCCCAGGGAGCGCTCAAAGATCACCTGGTCGTCTTTCACGATCCTGGTAATGTAGGTGTGGCGGTTAATGATAGTCACCTGGGCGCTGTGTCCCTGTGCCCACACTTTGGCCACAATATAGAGGTTTTCCACCCCCTCCGCGAGGCTGCAGGTACAAAAACCTTTTTTCACCAGGTCCCTGGTCCGGGCAATGTCCTCCTCTGTCACATGCTCCAGCACCTCCAGCTGGCTGTCCGCGTCTCCGCCCACAACCCCCAGAGTTGCCGCCACGTCAATTCCCTTTAATCCGCCGGAGTTGGGCACTGTCACTCCCTTGACATTTTTGATGATGTTTCCGCTGCAGCTCATCTCCACACCTTCCGGAAACATCCCCAGAACCTCCCTGGCTTTTGCCGCCCCGTAGGCAATGGCAATGGGCTCTGTACAGCCCAGGGCCGGTACCAGTTCCGCTTCCAGGATCCGGCAGTAATTCTCATACAAATCTCTCTCCATGGTATTTTTCTCCTTTTTAATCCACTGTCTGATTGCTCCCATAGGACTTTATACTATTAATCATATCAATAATATGATTAATTGTCCAGAGTATTTCTTTCTTAATTTGTATGAAAATAAATCCTCAAACCGTAAACAGTTGACACCTGCCCCTAAAATCATGTATTATGACGGCATAACTCTATTTACAGGGCCCAAACCGCCCGGAAAGGAACCATTTTTGCTCCACACAGTCAACTACACCATCCCCTCCCCCCGCCTCCCGGAAGGATTTCACGGTTTCCGCGTTGTCCATCTGTCGGACCTCCACGGGGCGGTGTTCGGGGACAATAATAAATTTCTGATCCATAGGATCGGCCAGGCCAGGCCCCACATCATCGCCATGACCGGGGATATGGCTGATGACGACCGGGCCTCCTTGGCCAACTTAACCAGCCTCGCTGACCGGCTCGCGGACCGCTGGCCAGTGTATTATATCCCCGGCAATCATGAGCAGGCCCTTTCCGCGGCACGCTTCCTCGGTCTTGCGAAAAAGTTGGAAAGCCTGGGCGTCACTGTTTTGGAAAATAATTGGGTCACTCTATCCCGCCGGGGGAGTTTTGTAAAATTATACGGCCTGACCATGGCCATGAAATATTACAAGGACCGTCTCAGGGCTGATTACGTCCGGGGAGTCCATTTCTCCCCCGCGGACACCGAAAAAGCCCTGGGAAAGGCGGACAGGGACTGCTACAATATCCTTTTGTCCCACAATCCCCTTTACTACCCCGCGTACCGGGACTGGGGAGCGGACTTGACCCTCTCCGGCCATATCCACGGAGGAATCATCCGGATCCCAGGGCTTGGAGGCCTGCTTTCACCTGATCTGACCCTGTTTCCCAGATACGACGGCGGTCATTTCACAGAGCGGGGAAAACACCTTATCGTCAGCCGGGGACTGGGAAACCATTTTCTGGTCCGCGTTATGAACCCGCCGGAGATCGGGGTGATCACCCTCACCCGGCAGAAGGAGTCCTCTTCATGAAACAGACAGAATCCCTGAAAAATGTGGTATACAATTCGATTTTAAACGGAATCATCCAGGACGAATACAAGCCTGGCCAGATCATCAATGAAAAAGAACTTACAGAAAAATATAAGGTCAGCAAATCCCCTGTAAGGGAGGCCCTGATCTCCCTGTGCAACGCGGGGGTTCTGCGGAATATCCCAAGGTACGGCTATGAGGTAGTGCGGCTCACCAGGGAAGATATCAGTGACATCCTCCGCTTCCGCTTTATCCTGGAGGCAGGCTGCTTAAGGGAAAGCTATCAGCGGGTCGGCCCGGCCCAGATCGACAGGCTGGAAGAGCTGAACCGCCTGTGCTGCGACTGCCATTCCCAGGATGACATGTGGACCCACTGGAAACACAACCAGAATTTCCACATGCAGCTGATTTCCTTTGCCAACAATCCCTATGCCTCAAAAGAGCTGGCCCGGTCCATGGATATCTTAAACCGGGCCTACGCTCAGTTTTATTGGGACAAATGGAGCAGCACCGTAATCTCCACTGACATGAAATCTCATGAAAAGCTTCTGAAAGCCTTGAAAAATCATGATATCGAACTGGCGGTGGAATGCCTCCGGATGGACCTAGCCGATTTTGGCTACTGATGCCCCATGCGTTAAAAAGCTCTCAGATAGTAAGAGGGCAGGAACAGCTTTTCGACCCAGCCAAGCTCTGGGAAAAACTGCCGTATATCCAGGATCACCGGGGTAAACAGAAGGCTTCCCACCAGAAAAAGCGGGATAAGGCAGCACAGGACCTGGGGCCTGGGACACAAGGCCTTTGCCCCCCACGAAAAGATACATACGGCCCCGAAATACAGGGCCATTATCCCGATCTCCCGCCAGATATTATCCACACAGCCTCCTGCCATGAGAGCCCAGAGACAGGACACTGCCCCCAAAAACACAGGGGCTGCCAGGACTGCCAGTCCGCAGGCTCTCCGCCTTTTAGGGGACAGGGGGCGAAACAGACCTCTGGCCTGATCGCTCCCTAAAACCACGCCGCTGTAAAGTCCTGTGAGAAACAGGTACACCGCCGCCATGCCTCTCACCGGAAATATGGCCGGGGCCTGCTCTTTCCCATCTCCCTCTCCTCTCATATCCCTGTAGCCGTACTCAAACCGGAACGTGCTTCCATTATTTTGCCATTTGTCATACAGCTCCCCTGCTGTTATCTCCAACATCTCCACAATACCCGCTGGATCCGGCCGCTGTCCCTCCAGTTCCCGCCGCTGATCCCACGCGGCCTGCCTCACCAGCTCTGACTGTGTAATATAATCCACAAAGATCTCCCTGTCATACAATTCCATCAAGGCCGCGGACACCACCTCTGTGGACAGCTGGGCCAGAACCGTAGACGGGGCGGAGTATACCTGGATACACCGCCTGTAGTCTTTGTGATCCAGCTTTTCCCTTAACCCCGCCGGGAAGGTGTACCCGCACTCTGCCTGCCGGGAGGCCACATGGGCCTTCAACTGATCCTGGCTGCCGCACAGATAGAAGCGGAACAGGCCCCCGGAGCTGTCATGCTGTACCAAACTCTCCGCCAGCTGCCATTCCAGAGGCAGTTCCCCGTCACGTCCCAAAGGGCTTTCCTCCACCCACACCGCTATCCGCGCTTCCTGTCCTTCCTTTTTCTCAACCTGCCTCATGGCAAATGCCGCTGCCGGAAGCGCCAGAAGGAGGGCCACAAAGGAGGCTTTTTTTAAACATCTCTTACAGGAGAGAAAAAACCAGACCGCCATCTGTCTCATGATCGCTTCACCTCCGCCGCTGTGCCCAGAAGCCAGGCAGTGCCGGCCAGGCCGGCGCAAGCTGCCGCGGACCGCCAGCTCCAAACCCCGGTCACAGCCATTTTTACTGTCTCCATCAGGATCCCTGACGGCAGCCATGGGGCAATCTTCTGAATCGTCTCCGGCAGAAATACCGGAGGCAGAAACCCTCCTGCCAGAAAATGCTGCCCCGTTGACGCCAAAAACAGAAACATAACACCTCCCAGCAGGCTGCCGGCCAGCTGGTACAAAAGAACCGCCACCGCGGATGCGGTTACGGTGGAAAGGATCCACACTGCCCCAAGGATCATTCCCCCCTGTGCCTGGCCATAAAAAACCGCCAGCCCTGCCACCGGACAGGCGGCACCTGCCATCAGGGTTCCCAGCCCCAGAACCCTGGCCCCGACGCGCCAGCCTGCCCCGATCCCCGCCACCTCCAGCTTCTGCCTCATGGCTTTCTTAACGGGCATGAGGTAGTCTGATACCGGGATGGCTGTGAGAAAGAGAAAAAGCACATACATGCTGACCAGATAAAATTCCGCCGTGGTCACGTCGCCGGAGGCCTGAACCTTCATGTGCCGGAAATACCCGCCCCTCTCCAGGCTGTAGTCCAAATACCGTCTGTTCAGCTCCTCCTCCATCTCCCCGATGGACTGGTCAAGCCCCAGCATGCGGTACAGTTCATTTCCAGCATAGATCCCCGACTGACTGGCGCTTAAGGTTAAGGCTCCCCCATCGGCCAGCTCCCTAAAAAGCTTTCCCTCTATCCCCGGGTTTTTTGTCAGCCACACCTTCACAGGGGTGTTGGTTCCATTTATAATATCCTCCACAAACCCTTCCGGAATATCCAGCACCGCGTATAGTTCCCCAGCCTCCAGCTTTTGAAGACAGGATTCCCTGTCCATGTACTGAAAATCGCAGACGCTCTCCACACTGTCAAGAGAGCTGACCATCTTCATCACCTGCTTTGCCAGGGCATCCTCCTCAGGGAGGGACACCCCCACAGCCACCCGCCCTGTGACCGGATCAGCGTACAGCACGCGGGAAGCCCCCAGGGCCGCCGCTGCCGCCAGGGCCAGCAAAAGCCCGGTTCCCCCGCACAGCCGCCAAAAACGCTTCCACGCCCGTTTCACTTCCAGTTTTAAATATATGAGACTTGTCATGGTTTCTACAAAGACAGCTGGTTAGCCAGCCTCATAAGGCCCATATAGAGCTCCATGATCACGCTCTGCCACTGGTTCTCATCTGACGCGAGCATATCAAAAGCCTCTCCCTCCAAAGCTGTCACCGGTTCCGCCAAGGGTTCTAAAGAGTACTCCCCTCTCAAAGCTACCTGTACCACAGAGGACGGGACAGAAATCTTCAGTTCATCGATATCCATGTGGATGGAGCTTCCCTTTTCCAGCTGATCAACCACACCTGTCATGGACAAGTCCAGGACCAGGTCCCCATCCTGTGTCAGCGACAGTCCCCCGTGATAATCCCCGCTTTCCCCATCATACGTTCCTGTCCACACAGCCCCGGCCATCAGGCCCTCTCCTCCGTCAATGGACAGATCCACATCGCTGGTGAGACATTTTTTGTCATAGGTCCCTCTCTTGTCCACAGAAACCTTTATGCTATCCTCTTTATTCCTTAATGTCACATCCGCCAGCAGATTCTCAGTCAGATAAGAACCGCCTTCCAGCCGGATATCAAAAGTAATGTCCAGCGGTCCATACAATTCCCTGTTGATGGAAGTGGTTCCCTTCACCTGTGCCAGGCGGCCTTTTTTATCAACGTAGACATCCATATTTACATCTGTCAGGCCTTTATCAAGAAAATCGATCATCTGCTCAACAGATTCCGTGACGCTTTCCATGCTGTCAAGATACATGTCAGACACAGTGACTCCAAGGCTTTCTCCCCCAAGCATTTCTGTCACCCTGACGCTCTGTTCCAGCTGACTTAAATACTGGTCTTTCAATTCCTGGTCATTTAAAAAGAAATCCGTGGAGGACCGCAGAAATTCCATCATGGAGTCCTTGCTGACCACTACCTGGTAGCCCTGGCAGCTTACCTCCTGGCCGTCTACCACGCAGGTGCCTTTCTCCCCCTTCTCCACCACAAGAGCCTCTTTAAATTTCTCCTGTGCCTGGGTGCTTTCCTTAAAACGGGTCATGACAGCGCCAAGATCCAGGGGAGCCTGCTGGCCGGTCTCCGCTTTTTCCCTTATGGTCTTCGCATAATCCACAAGGCCTGCCACGTCTATCCCCAACTCTTTGATAGCAGGGCCCACGAAGGGGGAATTGTCGATCCTGTCCGCCAGACCTTCCCCCAAATCCATGGTAAACACCCTGCTGGACAATTCCGGGATGGCCATCATCATGGTCTCGCCTCCATAGTAGACATCCAGGTTGGCCAGATCCATATCCCTGTATATCACCCCTATATTGGCAAATGCCGCCTTATTTGTCCTGTCCTCCTTAGCCTCGATCCGGATCCCGCTCCCCGCGAATTCATCCAGGAAAGCATCGGAGCAGCTGTCCAGAACCATGGTGACAGAGGTCTCCATGTCAGAAGACGCCACTTTCTCCTGAAATCCTGAAAGCCCGAACACTTCCTCCATGGGGCTGGTCTGGCCTTCCGGGTAAATGTTCTCAAAGGCAGCTATGACCACCTCTTTGGGGTCCTTTGGAGACAGGAAAGCAAATGCCAGAGCCCCGGCCGCCGCCACTGCCGCTACCGCGCCGATGAGGATTCCCGTGTTCTTTTTAGGCTTGGGAGCTGGTTCCACTCCATAATCCGCTCCTGTCGGCACACCTTCTCCCTGAAACGCCCCGCCAGGCATAGCGGACGTTACTTCCGTCTGTGTCTGGACCGCCCCCTGTCCGGCCTCCTCTACCAGGGCACCGCAGTTCTCACAGTATTTCTCATTTCCCTTTAATTCGCTTCCGCAAACGCCGCATTTCATAATATTTTTCTTCCTCCTCTTTGACATAAAGTCACAGATACTTGATCAGCGCCTCCTCCGATAGTTCCTCCTCAACAGGGATCAGTTTCCCGTCTTTCAGGGCGCACAGTCTGGTGCACGCTGAAAGCTCCCCTGTCTCATGGGAGGTGAGCACCACGGTCCCGCCCTCTCCTGTGTAAGCCTTCAGATACCGCCGGATGTGGGCCTTGCACTCCATATCCAGCGCTGCCCCGGGCTCATCTAAGATCAGCACCGAGCCATGGTTTGCCAAAGCGCAGGCAATGCTCAGCCGCTTTTTCATCCCTCCAGACAGCTTCTCCACCGTATCCCCTAACATGGGCTTTATTCCCAGAAAGGCCCCTGCCCCTGACTCCAGATCCCTTTCAAGCTCCTTCCTCCTGCCTCCGTACCACAAAAGCAGGTTGTCCTTTACGGTCAGTTCCTCCATAAGAGGGTTTTCCTGGGGCACATAAGCCACCTTCTTCACATAAGCCCTGGTGTCCTTCCTGAGATCCTTCCCGTCCAGAGTGACATTTCCCCGGTCCGCCCTGACAGCTCCCGCGAGGATGGAAAGCAGGGTGGTCTTGCCGCACCCATTGCCGCCGATGATTCCAACGCACTCCCCTGGTCCGGCTGTCAGCTCTGCCCCTTTTAGGATCTCCTTCTTATGATAACACTTATATATATCTGTCGCAACCAGCATTCCGCTCTCCCTCAGACTGAAAATCCCCTCTGGCTTAAACCCGAGGGGATCTTGTTTTATTGACGATGCATGTGAACCTTGTCGGCTCCAAGATTTTTCAGATTCTCATGGACATTGCGCTTGTCAGCAGAAGCGATCAGAGTATCCCTGGCCTTCTTGGCCTCGTTCTCTGCCTTGTGCTTACTTGGGCCGCCTACACAGCCGCCTACACAGGCCATGCCTTCGATAAAGTCAGCCGGCAATTTGCCCACCTTCATAAGGAGCAGGGCTTTCTTGCACTCAGCCGCGCCATTGCACTTCATAACCTCAGGCTTAATGTCCTCGCCCATCTCCTCAAAGCACTCAAGCACCGCGGCTGTGACACCGCCGCCGTTGCCGAAACGCTTGCCAAAGACAGAACTTTCCTGATAATTGTTCTCCTCCGGCTCCAGCTCCACGCCCTTGGCCCGCATCATGGCCCGGATCTCTCCGAATGTCATAGCATAGTCCGCGTTGTCCTGGATATTCAAGTCCAGGGTCTCGCTCTTCTTGGCGATACAGGGACCAATGAACACGGTGGTGGTTCCAGGGTCCTTCTCCTTCACGAACCGGGACACCGCGCACATGGGGGACACGGTGGTTGACATGTTATCTAAAAGGGTGGGGAAATGCTGCTTGATCATGTTCACAAAGGCGGGACAGCAGGAGGTGGTCATCTTTTTGCCCTCCTTGTAAGCCTCCGCCCACTCCTCGGCCTCTGCCGCCGCTGTCATGTCGCCGCCCATGCCCACCTCAATCATGTCGGCAAAGCCCAGCTTCTTAAGAGCGGTTTTCCAGCTGGCCATGGTAATGTCAGGCCCGAACTGGCCCTCCGTGGCCGGGGCCACCATGGCAACTACCCTTTCCCCCGCCTTGATCAGGCGGATCACATCAACCATAAAAGTCTTGGTTCCGATGGCTCCAAAGGGGCAGCTGTGCACACAGGCACCGCACTGGATACACTTCTTCTCATCAATGACGCAGATACCGTACTCATCATAAGTGATGGCATCTACGGGACAGATCTTCTTACAGGGGCGCTCTAAGTGGGCGATGGCGCTGTATGGACAGGCCTGCGCGCACTTTCCGCACTCCTTACACTTGCCAGGGTCAATGTGGGCCCTGGTATCGTCCATGGAGATCGCGCCGAAATTACAGGAATTCTGACATGCCTTTCCCATACACTTGCGGCAGTTGTCCGTCACTACATAGGAAGCGATGGGACACTCCTCACAGGCCGCGTTGATGACCTGGACCACATTGGTGGAATTCTTTCCAACAGGGCACTGGCCTTCCGCCAGACGTACCCTCTGTTTGATGATCTCTCTCTCTTTATAAATACAGCAGCGGAACTGGGCCTGAGGTCCCGGAAACATCTTGTGGGGAAGTTCATCCCTCTCCTTCTCCAGAGTCCCCTCCCAGGCCATCTTAGCCACTTCATACAGCACGTCATGCTTTACACGCAGTATCGTCGCGTCATTTGTCACCATACTTTTTTCCTCCTCTTTTCTGCTTGTGGTAACAGCTTAGCGCCTTCACAGTTACCAGCAAAAACTCATTAATAATAGGTCACCGTCACTGGCTTTCCCAGATCCTCCAGTACAGCCTTAAGCTGATCCACCATATTTTGCCGGATACCTAAGTCAAAGGGAATCCCCGGGTTCTGATAGGCGCTGTTGACCGCCTTTCCCACATACAAATGGATCTCCGTACAGTCCTCTATGATCATCTTTGCCACCATAGAGGCCCCGTTAGGCTTATCCAGCTCCTCAAAGAAATCCTCCACCACGCTCTCTTTCTTCACATAGCGCCTCAGAAGCCGGATCACCCGGTTAAGGGTCAGAACGCCCTCTGTCACCAGATCAATGCCATCCATGTAGGCGATAGGCGGAATATCCGGATCCACATAGTCCAGTGACACATCCAGAGGCTTCTTTAACACTCTGGAGACAATGGTGCTGCTGGTTCCGCCGCACACGATGGTCTTGGCGGTGGGGTCTGACATAAAGTCCGCCACCATCCGCTCGTCATCCTCCGGATTCTGGGCCGGACCGGTCATCATGTGGACAGGCTTGCTGTCAATGATCCTCATGCAGGCCACCGTGGTATCATCCCCTGGGCGGAACATGTAGAGCTCATCGCAGGCCTGGCAGATGGAACTGGCCAGGCGGACAGCAGAGATGGTCTTCCCATACTCTTTTACCGCATAGGCGGCGATATCGTCCCACAGCCAGCCAAAGTTTAAGAGCTGCCCCACCCCGGCATGGATGGTGCCGTCACTCATAAGGATCAGGGCATCCCCCTTCTTCACCTGGAAGCGGAACTCGTTGATCTTCTTTCCGTCAATCTCCCGAAGGCTCTGGGGAATCGGCATAAGCCTGCCGTCCCGGATAAAGATACACCCCGGATTGTCAAATTCTACCAGATACGCATCCCCGTTGTGGTACACCTGGAGGATGCTGAAGGTGGAGTAGGCCACCTGGCGCACCTGGCACACAGGAAGGGTCTCCACAATGGTATCCACACACTCCTCCAGTGTAGCGCCGTTTAAAAACATGGTTCCCAGGATCTTGGAAGTCAGCGTGGACAGAATGTTAGCTTTTACACCGCTGCCCATACCGTCCGCCAGGATCATGATATCGGAGTCCCCGGTCTTTAAGATCTCCACCCGGTCGCCGCATAAGATCTCCGTAAATTTATTCAGGCTCTTGTAAGCAACGTCAACTGTAACTCCCATCTATCGAACCTCGCTTTCACTGCCCTCTTCCAGCATGGACTTACACAGCTTGGTAAGCGTGGTCTTAGTATCCGCCGTGGTCTCTCCCAAAAGTCCCGCAATCTCCTGGGCTACCATCATCTGCTTGTGGATGACTCTCTGAGCCAGATCAATGGTCTCCAGTTTCTTGTCGTACTCTGCTTTTGCCAGCTCCTCTTCCTTTGTGATATCAATAAAGGTAGCCAGAACCACGTCCTCTTTCTCTATGTAAACAATATTCTGAAGAGTGGACAGATTATACTCCTCATACCTGACCTTTTTGCCGTGAATATTCTGATGCTTGTCATATACCCACTGGAAATCCACAGGATCAATAAATTCATAAAGATACATATTCAACGCTTCTGACCGTGTCTTGCCGAAATACTTCTCGCCAACTGCAGAATATTCCATGATCTTCATGTCTTTATCCACGATGAGTACAATGTTTGGTGAAGTCTCCATAACCAGGTTGGACAAAGACTCCGCCTTGTTGTGCATAAAGGGGATACACATATTAAGCTCTGCCTTCTTCTGGAATACAGCGATAGCCTTCTCGCGACAAGTAGGATATCCACAGGCACTGCAGTTTAACTCGTCTTCCGGATGGTTCTTGCCGATCTCGCGAAGAATTGCCCTGATCTCTTCTTCTGTGGGAATCGGTTCTTCTGCCGAGCGGTCCTCAAAGCGCTTCTCCATCTGAACATCAACCAGCATCTCCCCTATGGTTCGGGAATCAACCGGATCCTTCTTGACAGCATCCTCCATATCCAGTTTCAGCTTAAACGGAGAAATCGTCTTGTCTTCCACTGTCGGTCCCTTGATACAGCCGCCGGAACAGTTGTTGATCTCGATAAAGCAGCCCTTAATCTCTCCTCTGGACAAACTCTCACACACATCAATACAGTTCTTTGTCCCGTGAACATAGAACTTTCGGTAGGAATCCACTCTCCCTTCCGTAGCCAAAACGGAGTTCACCACACCGTTAGTCACAGGATAGAGACGATTCACTTTGGGATCAACAATATCAAAAGGTTCGTCTTCGCATTCTTCCACCACAATATCCTGGTCAGCGAACCAGTTCTTAACCTCATTAAAATTCAAAACCGCATCAATACAGTTGTCATGTCTTGGATCCTGAGATTCTTTTTTCTTGGCAATACAGGGCCCTAAGAATACTATCTTGGTATCCTGTCCGTACTCTTTTTTCAGCAGTCTTCCATGGGCAATCATAGGAGATACCACAGGTGCCAGCCAGGGAACCAGCTGAGGGTAATAAATCTCGATCAGATCATTGACACTGGGGCAGCAGGTAGTAATGATATTCTCCATCCTTCCCTCCTGCAAAAGCCTTGTATACTCCTCCGTCACCAAAGCGGCGCCCTCGGAAGTCTCCCTCACATCGGCAAAGCCCAGCTTTTTTAACGCGGCCTTTACCTGACCGATGGTCTTATATTTTATAAGGCCCATATAGGAAGGGGCTATGGATACCACCACTTTCTGACCGCTCATGATCCAGCCTCTCACCATCCCCAAATCGCTTACCAGCTTCTTGGCAGACTGAGGACAGATCTGAAGACAAGTTCCGCAGAGAATACATTTCTCCGGCATAATCTCCGCCCGTCCGTCCTTGATCATAATGGCCTTGACTTCGCAGTTGCGGACGCATTTGTAGCAATGCTTACACTTCGTAGCCTTGAAATCAATGATCGCCATAATTACAGCCTCCCCAGGATTTCCTTCTCAAAGAACGACTTTGTATTCTCTGGCTGAACGGAAAACAAAGTTCCGTCTACGGTTACACACACGCCGTTGACACAGTTGCCGCTGCAGAATGCACCGTTTAAGTCCACTTTGTCCTTGATTCCGTTGGCTGCTACCAGTTCCTGCATCTCCTTGATAATCTCTCTTGATCCTTTTAAATGACAGGCGCTACCGATACAGATTGTTACTTTCATGACTTATCCCTCCGCATATTAAAATAAAATAAACCTCATAGCTGTCTTTCATTATCTCATATTGTGATATTTTTATCAATACGTTTTCCCCTATTTTTTTATGTATTTATTTCCTCTAATATAGATACTTCCATACATCCTCACACAATAAGCAGTCCAGTGATTTGATGTGTTCCTTCAAAAGCCTGTCTGCCTTCATTACCGGACGCAGATCGCAATAGTAGACCCCATCCAAAGGGCTTAAGCCTACAGTATAGGCCTTAAAATGTCCTGTCAGGAAGGTCTGCCCCACTCTAAAGTCAGGTTCTTTCCCGGCCCTCTGAACGTCATGGAGAAATATAGCAAAATGCGGCGTGTTCGTCTGTGTCAAACGATTATACATTAATTTGTCTAAAAATATTTTGTCAATTCTATCTTTGCTTGATGTTTTAACAGAACCTATAGCAACAATTTCTCCATCGACCTTAATTTCTATATCATTTTGGTATTTCATTGCTTCCTCGGAGCCTGGAATCTTAATGCTCAATGTTTCTGTGTCAATGGAAAAACCAAGCGTTCTCATGTCTTCCATCGTATATCTTTTATCTAATGTACTGACAGTAAGTTTATCATATATTTAGTTTTCACACAATCCCTGCAAAAGAATTCCCTTCCCCCTTATTGACAACCCCCACCCTCTCTGATACAATATGGAATAGTTTTAAATCCTGCGGATATGGCGGAATTGGCAGACGCGCCAGATTTAGGTTCTGGTGGGAGAC
>CAJUSJ010000083.1 GCA_910588865.1 uncultured Lachnospiraceae bacterium | reverse complement strand
ATCAAATTCCAACTACAAAGTCCAAAATATTATGATGGAGGAAAGTATTGGAAATGCACATGGTCTATATCAAAAGGCAGAAAAACTTTACGATGGAACTAATTCTGGAATAATAAAACAGATGGTCTTATTGATTATGCGAAAACATTTTCTTACACATGATGTTGCTATTGTGGGAAATATGCAACGAATTGTTGCTAAGTTTTTTTCGCAAGATGAACAAAAAGACTTGCGGATGATACAGGCTCAAAATAAATTCACAAGGAAATAGCAATCGCTATGCTGGAGTTTCACCAGCAGGTCATTTAATTATGCAAGATTATGACCAACTCACATAATCTTTATACATGTAACCATGCTAATAGCGATTGCACCTTATAATATATGTTGATAATCAGTTTTTTATGAATGATATTACAATACCTGTATGGATAATCAAAAAAATTGTAATTAACTGCTTATCTGCCTTCTGAAATTTTGTCACGAAATTACGTTAAATTATAATTTATATATAATGAGAAGGAGGTATAAAACCATAAAGAAACTATTTACTATTTTATCGTTGTTAGCATTGGTCTGCATAGGCTGCACTTATAAGGATGGCAGGACAGAAAATGTCTCAGTACCAAGTGAGAATGTCTATGATGCAGAAGAATCTGCGGTAATTGTATCTGAAGAATTGCCTATTGAAGATGGCGAGAATGACATTGCTGTGGGACCAGACACGGAACAGAGTGACGGGGAACAGAATCCTCTTGACGAAGAGATTGTTGCCACCGAAGAAATTGCTACCGAAGAAGAAACTGTCGAAACTGTCATAACAACAGAGGAAAACAAGCTGTGCGTAGGGCTTGCAAAAGAAATCTACGAAGAAACAAATAAAGAACGAATAGCTGCTGGTCTACCAGAATTAGTATGGAGTGATGAACTTGCAGTAGCCGCTGACATTAGGGCAGAAGAAATTATTGATTATTTCGACCATATACGCCCCGATGGTACAAAGTGCTATGCATTAGGGGATAGAATCCGTGGAGAAAATATTGCAAGAGGCCCCGAAGCCACTGGCTCAGAATTTGTTCAGCACTGGATGGAGTCCCCTGGCCATAGAGCAAACATCTTGCGTGAAGAATACACCTTAATTGGTGTCGGCACAAGAAGTGTTGAAATGGGATGTACTGGTGTGCAGATATTTGGATATTAAAAAGAGAACTACGCTTGACTGCCAATATTGGCGAAGCGTAGTTCTTTTTTTGTTTGTCTACTTCCAGATAACCACATAATATGATATAATCGGCACATCAGTTCTAAAAATCATGTTAGAGGAAGGAGAGTATGTGCTAAATTTCAAAGAGTTCTTTTTTCCATTTGTTTTATTGAATCCTCAATCATGAAGTTCTGTTCTTCCAGTAGCTGATATGTAAATATATATGCTGCCATAAGCTTTCTGTATTGTGCAGTAGCATGGTAATGGATATCTTCCACATCTGGAGTTTCCTCTACTTGCTTATCTTGCATTTGTTTAATATATGCGGCTAATTCCTTATTGTGGCTAAGTGTAGATACACTTATATGAAGAGCTTCAGCAATCTTACTCTTCTTTATAGGTACATTGGTTCTATAGTATTCATCGACAAGCAATTAAACCTCTGTGGCTAATTTTTATGACTTCTTTTTTCTTGCAGCAACCATGGCTTTTGTATTATCCACTGCCATACTTACCCACCTCATACACATATTTTTGCGTGGATTCAGTATAACACATGTTTTTTGGTTTTAAAAGCTGATTTTTCCTATAAATACATGGTTTCTACGTCTGCGACGTGTGCGACAAGCCTATTATCGGTTTAAGATAAGCAGTTAACACACATATGCGACAAATATCGGTTTATTAGATTGCCAGAGTCTAACAATGCTTGTAAATACGGGATTTTAACGTATGCGGCAGGGAAGGCTGCTTCATGTTAAGATAATGATGATTACCGGATTGCGTATCTGAGAGACCATATCACAGAGATGAAAAAGGCGGTGGAGATTGACAAGGTTCCTGTCTTGGGATATACCACTTGGGGGTGTGTGGATATTGTGTCTGCCGGTACGGGAGAGATGAAGAAACGGTATGGGTTTGTCTATGTGGATTTGGATGATAAGGGAAACGGAAGTTTTAAGAGATCGAAGAAAGATTCGTTTTTCTGGTATCAGAAAGTGATTCGCTCGAATGGAGAAGAACTAGAGTAAATTTAGGTGAGGCAGGTAATTTTAGCACCCGATTTCCTATTCATAACATCCAATCTAACAGCGGTTTTGAGAAATCAAGGCCGCTTTTGTATTGGAAAAGATTGACATAAAGCGGCATACAGAGGAAAGCCGTATGCCGAACACCATATAGGTGGTGTGAGAGGGGAGAGAGAATCTCCCCTACTCGATTACACGGGGCCCGCCCCGGCACGGCGAGTAGGGAAGGGCCTGCTCTACTCAATTCCTGAGGGGCTCTCCCGGGGGCTGCTCCTCTGATGTCCTGATGGATTCACAGGGGGGAAACGAGAAAAATGACGTCAGCTCATCTTGTCCGGGGGATTTACCCCGGCTAAATTACAGCTGAATCAGTTCATACTCCCGGCTGCCGAATCCCAGTTCTGCCGCCGCTTCCACGGTGTGAACGCCGTTTCTGGACTGGATCCTCTCGATAAGATCCCCTTTGCCCGGGTCGTCGGAGGCGAATACCAGATCCAGACACGCCTGATCCAAGGCAATGGGGTCTAAGGAAGCCAGGATGCCGATGTCTCCGATCTTGGGATCCTCAGCCACGGCGCAGCAGTCGCAGTCCACGGACATGTTGACCATCACGTTGATAAATGCCATCTTGCCGCCGAAATAGGTCACAACAGACTTGGCGGCGTCTGCCATGGACTCCAGGAAAGAGTCATGGTCCGAGGTCCAAATATCATCCGGGTTTCCAGCGCCGTGGATGTAGGCCTTGCCGTAGGAGGAGGCGATGCCGATGGAGATATTTTTAAGAGCTCCTCCGAATCCGCCCATGGGGTGGCCCTTGAAGTGGGACAGAACCAGCATGGAGTCATACCGGGACAGGTGATCCCCCACAAAGTTCTTCTGGATCCGCTTTCCGCCTTCCGCGGGCAGCTCCAGGTCCTTCTCCTCATCCATAATGTCCACCTGGGCAATGTCGGTCCAGCCGTGGAGTTTCATGGTCTCCCAGTGAGCCTCTGTGGTGTCCCGCTTTCCGCTGTAGGCTGTGTTGCACTCCACAATGGTTCCGTGTACATGATCAATGACTGGCTTTAAAAAGGCGGGACGGATAAAGTTCTGGTTGCCCACCTCTCCGGAGTGGAGCTTTACCGCCACCTTCCCCGGAAGCTCTACGCCCAGGGCCTTGTACATCTGGACCATCATGTCACTGGTGATTTCCTTTGAAAAATAAACTTTCGACTTTGCCATATGTGTCTTCTCCTGTTCTTATATTTTTCCCAGGTACCGGCGCGGACCGGCTCATCAACAGGGAAATGCTGTACTTACTATTATAAGGGTTCGAGTGGCCTTAAGGCAAGAGGAAAATGGTGAGGAATTGCGGGTGGTGGTTATATGCTTCGCTCCATATCGCTCCGTGTACACAAAAAGGTGTAAAGTCCCAGGGCTTTACACCTTTTTGTCTTGCGGCCTTACCCTAAGAAGACACCAGCTCTTCCAGGGATCCGAAACGGTATCCCATTTCCTCCCACTTTGTCAGCAGTTCGTCTAAGATCTCCCCATTGGTTTTTGAGGTGCTGTGAAGGAGCACCACGGCGCCGGGGTGGACCCTGCCCAGGAGTTTTTTGAAGGCTTCCTCCTTTGTGGGCTGCTTATCCTCATACCAGTCCACGTAAGCCAGGCTCCAGAAAAAGGTGGAGTACCCAAGCTCTTGGGCCATTTTTAAGTTGGATTCGCTATACTTGCCCTGGGGCGGGCGGTAAAATTTTTTCATGGTCTGTCCTGTCACCTGCTGGTACAGCTCCTCCAGCTCTT
This sequence comes from uncultured Lachnospiraceae bacterium, assembly GCA_910588865.1. Taxonomy (GTDB): domain Bacteria; phylum Bacillota; class Clostridia; order Lachnospirales; family Lachnospiraceae; genus UBA3402. The sequence goes on along the minus strand of CAJUSJ010000083.1, from coordinate 13,924 downwards.
TAAGCTCTTTGGAAAAGGAGTCCTCGGTGGAGATCTTTGACATGTCCGGGTGGTGGTAGGTGTGGTTTCCAACCGTGTGGCCGTCGGAGATCATCTGTTTTACCAGGTCCGGGCTGGTCTCCAGATAATTGCCTACCAGGAAAAAGGTGGCAGGGGCATTGTGCTTTTTTAAGGCCTCCAGTATGGCGGGGGTGTTGCCGTTCTCATACCCGGCGTCAAAGGTTAGGTAGAGAACTTTTTCATCGGTCTGATCCGCATAGTAGGCATTGAACTGTTTTAGATATTCTGCCGAAGCGTTGGCCACGGGAGGTTTGCCCTCCTGCTGGAAGCTTAAGCCCCAGTTTCCGTCAGCGGAGGCGGAAACCGTTACGAAAGGATACCGTTCTCCGATCCTGGCGGCGCTGTCTCCCAGGCAGAAACATAGGGCTGCCAGGAACACCAGCTCCACGATTTTTTTTATGTAATAAGACAGAGTTTTCATGAAAAACTCCCAAAATCATTTTGTAAAACTATATGAGATTCTACTTGCAAAAATGACGGGATGTGATAAACTAAAGAACCTGAAATATTTGGAGATGTATGCTGGGAAGGGCCTGGGTTCAAGGGCCTGGTAAATTCCGGCGCGGGAGGAAAATCATGGAAAACAAGACAATGAAAGATATGACATCCGGTTCGCCCATGAAGCTGATTCTGGGGTTCCTTATCCCCATGCTCCTGGGGCTGTTGTTTCAGCAGCTCTACAGCATGATGGACACCATTATCGTGGGCCGATACTTAGGAGTGAAGGCTCTGGCCGCTGTGGGCTCCACGGGGTCCATAAACTTTATGATCATCGGCTTTTGTATCGGGATCTGCAGCGGTTTTGCCATCCCGGTGGCCCAGAAGTTCGGCGAGAAAAACGAGGCCATGATGCGCAGGTTCGTGGCCAACAGCGGCTGGCTGGCCCTGGGATTTTCCGCGGTCATGACCACCATTGTGTGCCTCTTGTGCAGGCAGATCCTGGTGTGGATGAGAACGCCGGAGGATATTATTGATGGGGCCTACGCGTACATATTTGTGATCTTTTTGGGGATTCCGGCCACTTATCTGTACAACATGCTCTCAGGGATCATCCGATCCATGGGGGACAGCACCACGCCCCTGTATTTTCTGCTGATTTCCTCTGCCATGAATGTGGCCCTGGACTTATTTACCATCCTGGTGCTCAACATGGGAGTCGCGGGGGCGGCCTGGGCAACCATTATCTCCCAGGGAGTTTCAGGAATTCTGTGTCTTCTGTACATGAGGAAGAAATTCACTGTCCTGAAGATGGAGGGGGAGGAGTGGAAGCCGGATTGGAGCGCCATGAAGATTTTGTGCGGCATGGGGATTCCCATGGGGCTTCAGTATTCCATAACAGCCATAGGAAGCGTGGTTATCCAGACAGCGGTGAACACTCTTGGGTCTGTGGCAGTGGCTTCGGTTACGGCGGGAAGCAAGGTCAGCATGCTGTTCTGCTGTCCCTTTGACGCCATGGGAGCCACCATGGCTACCTACGGAGGTCAGAATGTTGGGGCGAGGAAGCTGGGCAGGATCCGCGAGGGCATGAGAGCCTGCATCCTTCTGGGGGCCGTGTACGCTGCCGCGGCCTTTGGTGTGCTCTGCTTCTTTGGAGACACCATCCAGCTTTTGTTTGTAAGCTCCGCGGAGGTGGAGATCCTGGCAAATGCCAGAAGGTTTCTTCTTGTGAATTCTGCCATGTATTTCCCTCTGGCTCTGGTGAACATCATCCGGTTTATGATCCAGGGCCTGGGATTTTCCAAGCTGGCCATTGTGGCGGGTGTGTGCGAGATGGCGGCAAGATCCCTGGTCGGTTTCTGTCTGGTGCCTATTTTCGGGTACGCGGGGGCGTGTTTTGCAAACCCGGCCGCGTGGATCGCGGCGGATCTGTTTCTGATACCAGCCTATTTCCATGTGATGAAGCGCTTAAAGGCCGTGATGCCTGGCGCGGATGGGCAAAAGGCTGGCAGTCAGGATGAAGCCCAGGCCGGACACAAAAAGAGGAGGAAGCCGCTCCATGCTCTGGGGTGATAAGCCTTACCGGAGCCTGGACTATGAGCTGAAGCGGCAGTTTGGCAAAAAGGTCTACAAGCTGGCCCTGGACGGAGGGATGACCTGCCCGAACAGGGACGGGACTGTGGGACAGGGCGGCTGTATCTTCTGCGGCAGCGGCGGGTCAGGGGAGTTCGCGGTTCCCAGAGAACCGGGTCAGGATGTATGGCGGCAGATTGATGAGGCCAGAGAGAAGGTGGCAGGGAAGATACCGGGGCAGGGTCCCTTTATCGCCTATTTTCAGTCCTACACCAACACCTATGCTCCTGTGTCCTATCTGGAACCCCTGTTCAGCAGGGCCCTTGATCATCCCCAGGTGGCGGGGCTGTCAGTTGGCACCAGGCCGGACTGTCTGCCTGAGGAGACCGTTAAGCTTTTGGAAAATCTGAACCGCCGAAAACCTGTGTGGGTGGAGCTGGGACTTCAGACCATCCACGAGCAGACCGCGAAGCTTATCCGGCGGGGATACGGTCTGCCGGTGTTTGAGGAGGCCTTCTGCCGCCTTAAGGAAGCGGGGCTGACGGTTATCACCCATGTGATTTTGGGCCTTCCCGGGGAGGCAAAGGACATGATGCTGGAGACCGTGGACTATCTGGGAAACCTTCCCACAGACGGAATAAAACTGCAGCTTCTTCATATACTAGAAGGAACCGATCTGGCCCGCATGTACAAAAGGGAGCCCTTCCATGTAATGACCCTGGAGGAGTACGGGGACTTGATCGGGGAATGTGTGGGCATTCTGCCCCAGTCCGTGGTGATCCACAGGATCAGCGGCGACGGACCGAAGAAGCTGCTCATAGCGCCAAAGTGGAGTGGAAACAAGCGTCTTGTGCTGAACACCATAGGGCGAAAACTTCGTGAAAATGGCGTATATCAGGGGAAATTCCGGGAAATATCCGTGCAAAACAGCGTTTTTTAACGGGATTGGTTGACAAACAGAAAAAACAGGGTTATACTTCAACCATTGCCAATTTGACAAAAAGATTGCAGCTTAAACGAAAAGATATATTGATAGTCAAAGTAAAAAAGGATTTAGGAGGATTAGGAAATGCCAAGAGTAGCTAAGAAGACAACAGATACAGAGAACAAGGCGGCGGTGTCGGCCGCGGAAGTGCCGGCCAAGAAGGCAGCCGCTAAAAAGACAGCCGCGAAGAAGGCGGAGGTCCCTGAGGTCAAGGAGGAAGTAAAAACAGAAGAGGTTAAGGCCGAGGCGGTGAAGGAAGACGGGACAAAGAAGGCAGCACCCAAAAAGGCGGCAGCGAAGACAGCTGAGCCGGAGACAACCGTGACCATCCAGTTCCAGGGAAAAGACATTGTGGCCGCTCAGATCGTGGAGAAGGCTAAGGAAGCCTTTGCCCAGATCAGTCCGGATGTGCGGATAGCGTCCCTGGATGTGTATGTGAAACCAGAAGAAGGTGTGGCTTACTATGCGGTCAACGGGGAAGGCTCCGGGGATTTCAAGATTGAACTGTAAATTTTGTGACAGCATAAGAATGGTGCTCTGAGATAATGGATCTCGGAGCATTTTTTATGTAGACGGGGCGGAAAGGAAATGTGGCCGTTTGCCCGGCGAGTAGGGGGAAGAGCTTCCTCTACTCGATTGTAGACGGGACGGAGAGGAATAGGAGGATGTCTGATGTACGATAATGGAATGATATGGATTGGGGAGGATCATGGAGAACGGCTGTGTATCCATCCAAAGATGGCTAACCGCCACGGCCTGATTGCCGGCGCCACGGGAACAGGAAAAACCGTGACCTTGAAGGTGATGGCGGAGTCTTTCAGCGATGCCGGGGTGCCGGTGTTTTTAGGAGATGTAAAGGGAGATCTTGCCGGAATGTGCCATCCGGGGCAGGGTGGGAAGGATATGGAAGAGAGGGTCAGGCAGATGGACCTTTTGGGGGCGGGTTTTCACGATCAGTCCTATCCCGTGTGTTTTTGGGACATTTTCGGGGACAAGGGTCTGCCGCTTCGGACCACCATCTCCGAGATGGGGCCTGAGCTTCTGGCCCGCCTTATGGGGCTGACTCAGACCCAGACCGATGTGCTGTCCATTGTGTTCGGCATTGCTGACCAGGAGGGGCTTTTGCTTCTGGACACCAAGGATTTGAGGGCCATGTTAAACTATGTGTCGGAGAACAACAAGGACTTCGGAGCCATGTATGGAAGCCTTCCCAGACAGAGTATTAACAGCATCCTGCGGACTCTGGCCGCGTTGGATGAACAGGGCGGGGACTTCTGGGGACCCTGTTTGGAAAGTAGGTTTTGTCCGCCCCCGAAGCCTTAAGTCTGGTCATCCCCATCCTTTTTCCCGGAAGAGATATTTCCTATAAGGGTGAGCATGTCCTGCATGTTGATGGTCTGATCTTTCATCTTATCCCGGACATTTGGAATATAGTGCTCCAGCACAGGGAGAAGGAGCATGGCGGTGATTCCGGTGGTGAAGCCGCCGTTGTACAGGATCAGCCCTCCGTGGAGGGCGCTGGTGGAGCCGCATATGGAGGCGCACATGAAACCGGCGGCGATTCCCGCGCGGATGCCATAGCGGCCCACAATGGGGCAGAGGCCCATGGCGAAGGCCACGCTGGTGATGTACCCCTGGGTGGACAGAGACCAGGGAACCTCCAGCCCATTGATCAGGCAGACACAGTGGACCACCGCGGACAGAAGCTGGTAGCCAAAGAGGATGGGCCACACATTTCTCGGATGCTGCCCCATGGCGGTGAAGGTGAGGCCGGCCAGCATAACCCCCATGGTAGGGCCGGTGTATCCGGCCCCCTTTGTAAAATGAATGGACAGGTTGAGATACAAAAGAAACAGGGACCCGTGGCAGGCGATGTTGATGAGGCATAGGGGCATTCCGTATTTGTCCGCGAAATCGCTGGAGTATCCGGTATCCTTCACCAGGTGGTCCATGCCCTTAAAGCTTTTTCCGTTTAAGGCCCATCCCGTCAGGAGGCAGACGAAAAACACGGAGAGAAAAAACAGGTTGGCAAACTCTCCGTAGGAATGGTTGAAGCTGGCATAGATGGCATTGTCCCGGGCCACGCTGCCGTGATTGTGGAAGCCCATGGTCCGGTAGAAAAAATTAAATAGAAAAAATCCCAGCAGACCGCAGGCCAGCCCGCCGTTGTACAGGGTGTAGCCCTTGTGCCAGGCCTGGGCTCCCGGCAGGACCGCGGGGATGAGAAAGCCCAGCATCAGGCTGAAGGCTATGGTCAGCAGCACTCCGGGAACCGTAAGGTGGACTTCCCCCAGCACATAGCCGCCCTGGGTGTATCGGAAAAGCAGCTCGCTGACAAAGGGGCCGAAGCTGGTGGAGAACATGCAGATATGGAGATTCCGCTTGTAATCCAGCTTCCTAACCTTTAAGTACAGGAGGGTTGCCAGGAATGGAGGCCACATGTTGAGAAAATTCAGTCCATAGAAGCAGTGGGCCACTACAAGAAAATATCCGGCCATGGTGTTGGCCCGTGACTCTCCCTTGAGAGAAACCATGAACAGAAAACAGGCCAGGCCGCAGGCCCCCGCGTTTAACAGGGTGCTGGCCAGTCCGCCCAGAGAGAAATAGTCGGTGACAAGAGGGCAGGGGGAGATCAGGATCAGATACCAGTTGTAAAAGACCTGTCCCCACTCTCCTGTGTACAAGGCTCCTATTGGCGCGGCCAGAAAAAACGCCAGGGAGAAGCCCAGGGCGATCCCGTTGATGATGGTGCTGTTGGATATGGTTTCTTTTGTTCTTTCCATGTCTTTTCCTCCAGGTCTCCGGAGGCGAACCACAAGGTCTCCGGCGGATTATGATGTGCTGTTTTTCATTATATCCGTCCTTCCGCCATATCTCAACTGTTTTTTCTTAAGCTGTTGACGGGAGCCCTGGAATCTGTTACTCTGACCAGAGAATTACAGACAGAGGTGAAGCTATGATAAAAGAAGCGGAAAGACCCGAGCTGCCAGAGGCGTTTCTCACAAAGATGAGAGGGCTTCTGGGGCAGGAGTATGAACTGTTTTTGGAGAGTTACGGGAGAGAGAAGGCCCAGGGCCTGAGGATAAATCCATTAAAAGCAGGGGATGAGGAGGCCGTGAGGAGGCTGGAGGCCAGGTTTGGCTTAAGACCTGTACCCTGGGCCAGGGAAGGCTATTATTTTGACAAAAGCCTGAGGCCGGGAAAGCATGTGTTCCACGACGGGGGAGTTTTCTATATCCAGGAGCCCAGCGCCATGGCGGCGGTTGAGCTTTTAGATCCCAGGCCGGGAGAGCGGATCCTGGATCTGTGCGCCGCGCCGGGAGGCAAGACCACCCAGATCGGGGGACGGCTTATGGGAAAGGGATTTTTGCTGAGCAATGAATATCACCCGGCCAGGGCCAAAATCCTGTCCCAGAACGTGGAGCGCATGGGGATCGCCAACGCCGTGGTCACAAACCAGGAGGCCGGAGCGCTGGCACAGCGTTTTCCCTGCTTTTTTGACAAGGTACTGGTGGACGCTCCCTGCTCCGGTGAGGGGATGTTCCGCAAGGATCCGGAGGCCAGAGCCCAGTGGAGCCTGGAAAATGTGGACATGTGCGCTGCCAGACAGGGGGAGATCCTCAGCAAGGCGGCGGCCATGACCCGGCCAGGAGGAAGGCTGGTGTACTCCACCTGTACCTTTTCCCCGGAGGAAAACGAAGGGAGCGTTCACTCCTTTCTCAGGCAAAACCCGGAATTTTCTGTTGAGCGTGTGGAGGGCGGCAGGGCCCTGAGTCCGGGGCGTCCCCAGTGGATTTTGGGAGGAGGGGAGGAATTGTCCTCCACCTTTCGGATCTGGCCCCATATGGCGGAAGGGGAGGGGCATTTCGTGGCGGTCTTAAAAAAGGACCCGGACGCTTTGGACCTGTCTTTTAGGAAAAACGTGCCTTCCTATGTGAGGGACCGTCAGGTCAGAGGGAGCTGGAGGAAATTCGCGGAAGAGGCTTTTACCAAAAAGGGTTTGGAAATCTTTGACCAGGATATGGAAGACCACATGGTGCTGTTTGGGGAGCAGCTGTACTGGATCCCAAAAGATATGCCGGATTACCAGGGCCTGCGGGTGCTGAGGGCAGGTCTGCGGCTTGGAAGTTTAAAGAAAAACAGGTTTGAGCCCTCCCACAGTCTGGCCCTGTATCTGAAAAAGGACCAGGTGAACAGGTGGGAGGCCAGAGAAGCCCGGAGCCCAGAGCTGGAGGCCTACTTAAGGGGAGAGACTCTTAAGTCAGAAAGCCGCCGGGATGGAGGCTGGGTTCTGATGCTGGCGGAGGATTATTCTCTGGGCTGGGCAAAACAGGTGGGAGAGACCCTCAAGAATCACTATCCCAAGGGGCTGCGGAGGTTATGCTGAAAGGGTTAGAGCCCTGTAGGACAAACCTCATGTCCTCAGGCAGAGGAGCCAGGAAGACCAGTTTCTGCCCTGTAAACGGATGGGTCAGTGTAAGGCGGCAGGAATGGAGAGACTGCCGGCTGATATGAGAGAAATCCGGGTAATACAGAAAATCCCCCAGAACAGGGTGGCCTATGTGGCTCATGTGGACCCGGATCTGGTGGGTGCGCCCGGTTTCTAAGGTAAGGGCCACAAGGGAGCAGTCCAGGTCCTGGTTGTAGTGGAGAAGGCGGTAATGGGTGCAGGCGTACTCGCCGCGCTCAAGATCCACCTGCCGCTGGATGGTGGAGCCGGGAACCCGGGAGATGGGGGCAATGACAGTGCCCTGGCAGGGCGGGAGGCCTTTTACCACTGCCTGATATTGCCGGCGGATCAGGTGTTTTTGTACCATATCGGACAGCAGGCAGGCGCTGAGCTTGTGGCGGGCCAGGAGCAGCAGGCCGGAAGTGTTCCTGTCTAAGCGGCTGACAGCCCTGTACACAAAAGGTTCCCCTTTTTGTTGAAAGTACCAGGCCAGGCCATTGGCCAGGGTGTGGTCATAGTGGCCCTGAGAAGGGTGGACAGGCAGTCCGGCAGGCTTGTTGATCACAAGAAGGTCCGGGTCCTCATAGACAATGCACAGGTCCATGGGGGTGGGAACGATGCCGGGGGAGGAGCCTTCTTCCTCCAGCTGTATGGTAAGAGCGTCGCCGTTTTTCAGGGAATCGTCCACATGGGCGCGCTCGCCGTTGAGCAGGATCCCTTCGGGAGATTTTTTTAAACCGATGAGAAGGTGCCTGGAGTAGCCTTTGTTCTGGAGATATTGGCGGATGCACAGGCCCTGGTCCCCGGCGGTTATGGGGTAAGTCAGTATTTTTTTCATATATGGATTCTATCATGAAGGGGAAAGATTGACAAGAGGTGGTAGAATTGTATAAAATAGAGGTCAATGGCAATGTTGCTGTGAACGGGTGTGAACAGTAACATGGCAATGTCGCTGTGAACGCATGTGAACAGTAACATGGCGATGGATCGCGGACTGGGAGGAGAGACATGGAAAAACAGTTAATGTTTCATATATTGGGGATTGAGGAGACAAAAGACGAGCAGGTGATCCGGGACGCCTACAGGGCGGTCTTAAGGACCGTGAATCCGGAAGATGACCCGGATGGATTTAAGAGGCTCAGAGAGGCCTATGAGGGAGCGATCAATCTGGCCAGGCGTTCGGAGGAGAATGAGGAGAAAGAAAAGACCGAGATCGATCTGTGGGTGGACCGGGTCGATGAGATTTACCAGGATATTGTGACCAGGTGTGATGAGGAAGAGTGGAAAGAGGCGCTCTCGGATCCCCTGTGCCAGGAGCTGGATACTTCTCTGCAGATACGGGAAGCCCTTCTGGTGTATTTTATGGACCATATCTACCTGCCTCACAGCATATGGAAACTTATAGACAAGGAATTTCAGATCCTGGAGGATCAGGAGAATCTTCTCCAGAAATTTCCAAAGGATTTTCTGGACTACATTGTCTACTATACAGAACACCAGTCTTTTATTGACTATGAGCTGTTCCAGGTGAGGGACAGGGAGAAGGCGGATGCGGACGCCTATATCCGGGGCTATCTGGAGATCAAAAGGGAGATCGACCAGGGGCAGAAGGAAGGAGCCTTAAAGAGGCTTGAGGAGCTGGATGTTTTTGGTGTCTACCATCCTTACGCGGATGCCGAGAAGCTGAGGCTTCTGTGTGAATCAGGGGAATCCTGGAGGGAGGACAGGGAAGAGGAAGACGGGGCTCCCCGGGGAGCTGACAGCCAGGAAGTACGGGAGGCCGGTGCTCTGGCGGATACCTTATTGGAAAGATACGAGACGGATTCCTATGTGCTCCTCTACTGCGGGGAGGCCAGATGGGCCGCGGGCCGCAGGGATGAGGCTTACCACATCTGGAAGAGGATTCTTGAGGAGAACCCCGACCACTATACAGCCAAGTACGCGGTGGCCCGGTGTCTTATATGGAAGGAAGATTACCAGCAGGCCAAAGAGCTGATGATGGAGCTTTTGAACATTGACGGAAGGGACCCCGCGGTCCTGGAGGACATGAGAAAGACCAATGAGGTCCTGATCGCCCGGTACCGACAGTCTGTAAGTGATGAGACCGCGAAAGAGGAACAGAGGAACAAAGACACCGTGGAGCTGGGCTGGTGCCTGTTCCAGAACGAGTACATGGACGAGGCCATAGAGCTGATGAAGGACTTTGTCCCCGTGGAGGAGGAGCGGTATTCCTACGAGAACCTTTACGGCAGGCTGCTGTACAAGGCAGAGCATTATGAGGAGGCACTGCCCCATTTAAAACAGTGGCTCGCGCTGATTCAGGAGACTCCCGACGACGGGAGCCAGGAGAATATAAAACGCAGGTCCAGGGAATTTCGGGCGTGCCATATCCTCAGCGGCTGTTGTTATGAGCTGAAACAGCCCGAGGAGGCCCTCCGGTATGTGGAGATGGCCATTGAGAAAGCCCAGGAGCCCCAGGACCGGCAGGCCTGCATGCAGTACAAGGCGTACCTGCTGTTTGAAAATCAGCAGTACAAGGAGAGCATTGATATGTGCGATCAGATCCTGGCTCTTGACGAAGGGTATTTTCCGGCAGTGCTCCAGCGCCAGGAGGCAGCCTATGAGCTGAAAAACGGACAGCAGGTAGTGGATGATTACTACAGGGCCATCCGGATCTTCGCCGGGTATTACAAGCCCTATATGCTGGCCGCGGAGGCGTTTTTCTACAGCAACCAGTTTTCCGATGCCCAGGGGGTTCTGGACAGGGCCAGGGAGAACAAGGTGGAGTTCAGCCTCAATATGAAGCTCTATGAGATCAAGATTTTGCGGAATCTCGCGGAGAACCGGGAGGACCGGAAGAAGCCCTTTGCCCTGGCCGAGGAACTTTTAGAGCTTATAGAGAAAAAGGACGACGGGCAGGATGAGGATATGGACATTGAGGACCTGTCGGAGGTGGAATATGAGATCGCCCTGCTCCACTGGGACAACGATAATCTGTACGCCGCCCTGGAGCACTTAGAGACAGCCATCAGCCAGAATCCCGACCGGATGCAGTACCGCATGATCCGGGGACATGTGTATCTGGACAAGAAGGATTATAAGAACGCTCTGAAAGAGTACAGCGCGGCGGAGGAGGTTTACGGCGGCGCTCCGGCCCTCCACTATAACCGGGGCCTGTGCTACGAGGCCCTGGGGACCAATGTCCTGGCCATGGAAGCCTACGAGAAATCCTTAAACTGCCAGGAAGCCTACCGGGATGCCAACGAAAAGCTGGCAGACTATTACAAGGAAAAATACACCTCAACCTATGATGAGGCTGATTTTGAAAAAGCCATGGGGTACCTGGACCGGCAGCTGGCTTACCGGGAAAACTGCTACTACCTGGTGGAGAAAGGGCGGCTTTACATGAGCGCCTACCGCCTTGAGGAAGCCATCGCGGCATTTGAGAAAGCTCTGGCATACGAGCCTGATGACTGGGCTTCCCACAACAACTTAGGGTGCTGCTACAAGTATTTAGGCCAGTTTGAGAAGGCCATCAGGTGCCTGGAGAAGGCGGCGGAGTGTATGGGCGAGAGAAAGAGCGTTCTTCCCTACAGCAACATGGCGGACTGCTATGAGGCCATAGGCGATTACAGGAAAGCCATCTGGTGCTATGAGGAGGATCTGAAGATGTTTCCGGACCGGAAGAGTTTCCGGAAGGAGATCGGACTTCTTTACCAGTATCTGCAGGACTATGACAATGCCCTGAAATATTTCCAGATGGAGCCGGACCTTGATGATTACTATGACAATGTGGCCACCATATATTTTCTCAAGGGAAAGGTAAGAGAGGCGGTAAAGACTTATGTGAAGGGGATCAACAAGGCCTCAAAGGATGAAAAGTGCCGCAGGCTCTGCGATCTGGCTTATTTTTATAAAGAGCTGCTGGGGGATTTTAAAAAGGCGGAAGGGTATTATAAGAGAGGGCTCGCGGCCGCCATCACTGAGGATGACCGCAGGGAGACAGAGTGGAAGCTGGCCTACCTGTACTTCCGCATGGGCAGGAAAAACGATGCCCGCTTTCACGCGGCCAGCGCCATGGAACATTTTAAAAAATCCGACAGCGGCACAGAGGAGGATTATCTGAACTACCTTTCTTACCGCCCGGCCCGGCTTATGCGTTTTGGCTGGCTGTATATCTGTCTGGGTGAGACAAAGAAGGGGCTTGACATGTTCCGCGAGATGAATGAGTGCCACAGGTGCAGGCAGTGCAGGTACCAGGAATGTTATGAGAGCTACCAGCACCTGGGCATGTACTACGAGGCCATAGGAGATATGGAGAAGGCCAGAGAGAATTACGAGAAAGCATGTGAAAGGAACAGACACGGGATAGCTACAAAGATTGCGTTGAAGAGGATACAAAAATTATGATTATTGGAATTGACCTTGGGACCACCAACAGCCTGGTGGCGTATTTTACAGAAGAGGGGCCGAAGATCATCCCCAACAGGCTGGGCAAAAACCTGACCCCATCGGTGGTCAGCATTGACGAGGAGAAGCAGGTATATGTAGGAGAGCTGGCGGCAGAGCGGATGCTTTTGTATCCGGACAGCGCGGCCAGCGTGTTTAAGAGGGACATGGGAAGCAAGAGGGAGTTTAAGCTTCTTGACCAGACCTTTCTGGCAGAGGAATTGTCCTCCCTGGTGCTGAGGGCCTTAAAGGAGGATGCGGAAACCTATTTAGGCGAGACGGTAGAGGAGGCTGTCATCAGTGTCCCGGCGTATTTTGACGATGCCAGAAGGAGGGCCACCAAGAGGGCAGGGGAACTGGCCGGGCTTAAGGTGGAGAGGATCATCAGCGAGCCCACGGCGGCAGCCATCGCCTACGGCCTCTACCAGAGCCAGGCCCAGGCCCGGTTTTTGGTGTTTGACTTAGGAGGCGGCACCTTTGACGTGTCCATCCTGGAGCTTTACGATACCATTCTGGAGGTGCGGGCCGTGGCGGGAGACAATTTCCTGGGAGGCGAGGATTTTACGGCTGTGCTGGAGAATCTGTTTTTTGAGAAGCACTACAAGCTGGACAGGCTGTCCCTGGATGAGAAGACCTTGCGCCACATCCACAAGCAGGCGGAGCTGTGCAAGCTGGGATTCGGAGACAGGCGGGTGTCAAAGATGAGCTGCAAGGTGGGCGATGAGCTTTTGGAGCTGGAGGTGGATCTTCCCAAGTACGAGGAGGCCTGCGGCGAGCTTTTGGAGAGGATCCGCAGGCCGGTGAAGAGGAGCCTGGCAGATGCCCATATCCGCCTGTCGGACATTGACAAGGTGGTTCTGGTGGGCGGCGCTACCAAGAGCCCTGTGGTCCGCCGGTTTGTCAGCAAGCTGTTTAAGATGATCCCGGACACCAACATAAACCCGGATGAGGCAGTGGCCTTAGGGGCTGCCATCCAGGGTGCCATGAAGGAGCGGAAGGAGGCCATAAAGGAGGTTATCCTCACCGACGTGTGCCCCTTCACCCTGGGAACCGAGGTGGTGCGGGAGTGGGAAAACAACCAGTACGAGGGCGGCGTGTTCTGCCCCATCATTGACAGGAACACGGTGATCCCCGCCAGCCGCACGGAGCGGCTCTACACGGTCAGGGACAACCAGGACAAGATCCGGATCAATGTCCTTCAGGGAGAGAGCCGTTTCGCGGCCAATAATCTGTCTTTAGGAGAGCTGCTCATCGACATTCCCCAGGGCAAGGCCGGGCAGGAGTCGGTCGATGTAACCTATACTTATGACATCAACTCCATCCTGGAGGTAGAGGTTAAGGTTATATCCACGGGGGAGGTGGAGAAGAAAGTTTTCCTTGGGCGGGATGTGGACATGACTCCGGAGGAGATCGAGGAGCGGTTAAAGACCCTGTCCTATTTGAAGATCCATCCCAGAGACAGGGAGGAGAACAAGTACCTTCTCTTAAGAGGCGAGAGGGTGTATGAGGAGAGTCTGGGAGACGACAGGCTTTTTGTGGAGCGGGCTATCCGCAAGTTCGAGAAAGCCCTGGACACCTATGACCAGGGGCTGATCGAGGAGGCCAAGGAGGAGTTCAAAAGGTTTCTGGAGATGATGGAGGAATAGCCGATGTTAAATGAAGAGCTTTATGAACAGCTGGAACGTGAGTTTACCAGGTGCCGTATCGGCGAGGAGGTGGAGGATATCCTCCTGGAGCTGGCGGAAGCCCTGGGGGACATGGGGGTCATGGGAAAAGAGATCTCCGTGAAAGAACAGGCGGGCCGGGGCAGGCTGGAGGCCCGGGGGATCTGTGAGGAGGGAGAAGAAGGGGAGGCTCCCTCCGTGTACATAAGGACCCTGACCGTCAACGGAAAAGAGTTTGAGATTGAGGATTATTTACTTTGAAACAATACCTTCTGGGTAGCGAAAAAAGCGCAGACTACCCCTATC
>CAJUSJ010000082.1 GCA_910588865.1 uncultured Lachnospiraceae bacterium | reverse complement strand
TGATAGGGGTAGTCTGCGCTTTTTTCGCTACCCAGAAGGTATTGTTTCAAAGTAAGGATAATGTAAGAATTGTGTAATAGAAAAGTTCTTTACCCCCAAACAGATATGTGGTAAGATTTCCAGCAGTAACCATCAACCTGGCAGGTGACGGGTCATGTCCCCTGCCAGTGCTTAGTATGAAAGGAGGATTGTCATGAAACGGCCAGGTAGTACAAGGATACAGGAACAGTTGAGGAAGAGAACATCATTATGTCCAGGAAGCAAAGCAGAGGCGGTTTCAGACAGGAATCCCTTTGTGTGACAAGCAGTGAGTGAGCCAGTTCACAGATCTGTTTTACTTGCCGAAAAACAGTCAGCAGTTTTTTTTCGGTTGCCCGGCGGCATAATGAGATGATGTTATGCGGTCGGCTATAGGAAGGAGCCTCTTTGGTGTCCTGTCCGGCAACGGGCGGGTAAGCGGCAAAGGATGGCGGGAATATACAGAGCCGATTTTTTTCCGGTGGAGATGCCGGGACAGTCGGCTCTTTTTTTGTGTACACGGGGCGGAGAGGAATATGGCCGCTAAAGAGGCCCCGCCCCGGCACGGCGGGTAGGGGAAGGGGCTCCCCTGCTGGATTATAAAGGGAGGGAATCATCATGGCACATTACAGAGAAACCGTGTGCGCGTATTATGTGGCGGCAGGGCAGTGTAGGAAGGGGCGGCAGGCCTCCCATCAGCACTACTGCCAGAAGTGCGATAAATATATGCCCAGGGCCAGGGTCCGGCATATGAATCAGAAAAAGAAGAAACTGGAAGGGATCAGAAAAAGGGAGATGAGAGAGGAATGAAGACCGTAGAAGGGATTTACAATACCGCGAAAGTGTACACCGACGTGGTGGAAACTGTGGCGCTTGCCCAGATCAAGGCATTGTGCGACCAGGCGTTCGCGAAGGATTCCAGGATCCGGATCATGCCGGACGTCCATGCCGGGGCAGGCTGCACCATCGGCACCACCATGACCATCAAGGACGCGGTGGTACCCAACTTAGTGGGCGTGGACATTGGCTGCGGCATGGAGACCATAAGGCTGAAAAACAGGCATATAGAATTGGGGAAGCTGGATAAGCTGATCTATGAGAAGATCCCGTCAGGCTTTGCTGTCCGGGAAAAGGCCCACCGGCTAAACGATGACATTGATTTAAGGGAGCTGCGTTGCTTAAGGCCGGCACTGATCAATGTGGACAGAGCGGTAATGTCTCTGGGGACTTTAGGCGGAGGCAACCATTTTATCGAGGCGGACAAGGATGAGGAGGGAAACCTTTATCTGGTGATCCACTCCGGATCCCGCCACTTGGGGCTGGAGGTGGCCCAGTATTATCAGGACCAGGCCTATCAGTCCCTGAGGGGGGCTTCCAGGAAGGATATTCAGAAGCTGATCGAGGATTACAAGAGAAGGGGAAAGGAGAAGGAGATCAAGGCGGCGGTGGCTTGCGCGAAGGCCCGGGGGAACGCGGACATCCCCAGGGCGCTGGCCTATTGCCAGGGGGATCTGATGGAGGATTATATCCACGATATGAAGATTATCCAGAGGTTTGCCATGCTCAACCGGAAGGCCATGACGGATGAGCTGATCCGGGGCATGAAGCTTAAGGTGGAGGAGGAGTTCACCACCATCCACAATTATATTGACACAGACTCCATGATCCTGAGAAAAGGAGCGGTCTCCGCCAGGGAGGGGGAGAAGCTGCTGATCCCCATCAACATGAGGGATGGATCCCTGATCTGTGTGGGGAAAGGGAACGAGGACTGGAATTACTCTGCCCCTCACGGAGCCGGACGGCTGATGTCCAGGAGAAAGGCCCGGCAGTCCTACACGGTGTCCCAGTTTAAGAAGGAGATGGCAGGGATCTTTACCACCTCGGTCAATGCCCAGACATTGGATGAATGTCCCATGGCCTACAAGGGGATGGAGGATATTGTGGAAAATATCGGGGAGACAGCGGCCATTGACAGGGTGATCAGGCCCATCTACAATTTTAAGGCCGGGGAGGATGAGTAAAAGGGCAGGAGATTAGGAGAGATTTTTGCCCCCGCTTATCCGGCCATTGGTCCGGACAGGCGGGGGCAATGTTTTGTGGTATAAGGCCGTTTCTACCGGGCGAACACGATCTTGCCTGTCTTAACCACTTCTTTGTCAGGATCCAAAACCCCGTAGCCTAAGGCGGCGATCCCGTATGCCGCGTGGTCGTCAGGGATGCCAAAGCCCCGGATCATCTGACGGACAGCCGGGTCGTCGTGGCAGTCCCGCAGCTGGT
This sequence comes from uncultured Lachnospiraceae bacterium, assembly GCA_910588865.1. Taxonomy (GTDB): domain Bacteria; phylum Bacillota; class Clostridia; order Lachnospirales; family Lachnospiraceae; genus UBA3402. The sequence continues at coordinate 15,710 of CAJUSJ010000082.1, read as the reverse complement.
TGATCCACACAGAGCCAATGCCGAAAGAGTGGGCGGCTAAGAAGATGTTTTCAAGGGCACAGGCATTGTCATCCACTCCGAAGCGGGCCTCCCGCAGGTTGGAGGTGATGATGATCACCTGGGGCTCATACATATTGTAGCCTTCCCTTCCAAGAGCCTTTCCCATGGCGGCGGCCAGCTCCTGGATCTTCTCCCGGCTTTCCACCACCGTAAACTGCCAGGTCTGGCGGTTCATGGCGCTTGGGGCGTACTGGGCCGCCTTTAAGATCTGATCCAGTTCCTCTTCTGGGATCTCTCGGTTTTCAAAGGAGCGGATGCTCCGTCTTGTCAGCAGGTTTTCCATTACCGCGTTCATGTTGATGTCCTCCTTTTTGATTGATCGTTGTGTGGACAAGGCCCCCCTTTGGCCCCTCAAACCGTCGCTCTGTGACCAGGCGGAAGGTGGTTTTTGGGGGATCCTGTTCAACTATCTTCCATTGTACCTGTTATCCGAAAAAACGCAAGTGAAAAACCCTAAAATCCATTTGACAAGGCTGTCCAAATCTGCTATATTAGGAAACTAATAAATACAAATCAGACAAGAAAGAGAGGAAAATTTCATGGGTACAATTATCGGTGAAGGCATTACTTTTGACGACGTTCTGCTGGTTCCATCCTATTCGGAAGTAATCCCCAATCAGGTCGACCTGACCACGTATCTGACGGGCAAGATCAAGCTCAATATTCCATTGATGAGCGCGGGCATGGACACGGTGACAGAGTACCGCATGGCCATCGCCATGGCAAGGCAGGGCGGTATCGGGATCATCCACAAGAACATGTCCATCGAAGCCCAGGCAGAAGAGGTGGACAAGGTAAAGCGTTCGGAAAATGGTGTTATCACGGACCCATTTTATCTCTCCCCGGAACACACGCTGAGAGACGCGGATGAACTCATGGGCAAGTTCCGCATATCCGGCGTTCCCATCACGGAAGGCAAAAAGCTGGTGGGCATCATCACCAACCGGGATCTGAAGTTCGAGGAAGATTTCTCCAAAAAGATCAAAGAATGTATGACCAGCGAGAATCTGGTGACGGCAAAAGAGGGCACCACCATGGTGGAGGCCAAGAATATTCTCGCGAAGGCCAGGGTGGAGAAGCTTCCCATTGTTGACGACGATTTTAACCTGAAGGGGCTTATCACCATCAAGGATATTGAAAAGCAGATCAAGTACCCCAACTCCGCCAAGGATGCCCAGGGAAGGCTGCTGTGCGGCGCTGCGGTGGGCATTACCGCCAATGTGCTGGAGCGGGTGGCCGCTCTGGTAAAGGCTCATGTGGATGTGGTGGTCTTAGACTCCGCCCACGGACATTCCGCCAATGTGATCCACTGCGTGAAGGTAATCAAGGAAGCTTATCCGGAGCTCCAGGTGATCGCGGGCAACGTGGCCACAGGCGATGCCACAAGGGCTCTCATTGAGGCAGGGGTGGACGCGGTGAAGGTAGGCATCGGGCCAGGCTCCATCTGCACCACCCGGGTGGTGGCAGGCATCGGCGTTCCCCAGATCACCGCCATCATGGACTGCTACCAGGTGGCGAAAGAGTACAACATCCCCATTATCGCTGACGGAGGCATCAAGTACTCCGGAGATATCACCAAGGCCATCGCCGCGGGCGGAAGCGTCTGCATGATGGGAAGCATGTTCGCGGGATGCGACGAGAGTCCGGGATCCTATGAGCTGTACCAGGGAAGGAAATACAAGGTATACAGGGGCATGGGTTCCATCGCCGCCATGGAGAACGGCAGCAAGGACCGGTACTTCCAGAGCGATGCCAAGAAGCTGGTTCCCGAAGGAGTGGAGGGCCGGGTGGCTTACAAGGGCATGGTGGAGGACACGGTATTCCAGATGCTGGGAGGCCTTCGGGCAGGCATGGGCTACTGCGGCGCGGCCGACATCAGGACCCTGCAGGAGACAGGCAAGTTCGTGAAGATTTCCGCCGCCTCCTTAAAGGAAAGCCATCCCCATGATATCCACATCACCAAGGAAGCGCCGAACTACAGTGTAGACGAATAAGACCGAAAAGGCCGGAAACATCCGCGAAGAGCGGTGTTTTCCGGCCTTGATTTTATGTGGAAAAGTCTGTCCGATATCCTTTGCGGTGTGTGTCCATATGTGATATACTAAAAAATATAAAAATCAGGAAAAGGCGGTAATCACAATGAATTACGGGATGAGATGCCATGACATATGTCCCAAGGGGGACATAGACGCTGTGTTTGACGGGGTGAGGGACAGCGGGATCCATCAGATCCAGCTGGCTCTTGGAAAATCCATATCAGGCTTTGATTTTAATTACGGCCATTATTCTCCGGGCTTTGGCCGCGTGATCCGTGAGAAGCTAAAAGAGCGGGGGATCCATGTGGCGGTTCTCGGCTGTTACATCAACCCGGTAAACCCCGATGAGCCAAAGCGCCAGGAGGCTGTGAGAAAATTTATCGAGCATCTGAAATACGCCAAAGCCATAGGGGCGGACATGGTGGGAACCGAGACCGGGCGGTATGATCCGGACTTTAAGGTGACCCCGTACACTTACACAGAAGGCTGCTATCAGCTTCTGTTAAAGAGCATGAGGGAGATCGCGGCCGCGGCGGAGAAGCTGGGCATGATTGTTGGGGTGGAGGCGGTCCACGACCACACTCTGTACTGTCCGGAGATCATGCGCAGATTTCTGGAGGACATGGATTCTCCAAATGTGGAGGCCATCCTGGATCCGGTGAACCTGATCAGCGGGGAGAATTACCTTCATCAGGATGAGGTTATAGAAAATGCCTTCCGGCTGTACGGGGACCGGATCACCATGGTTCATGTGAAGGATTTTGTCTTAAAAGACGGCAAGCCCCAGTTTGCCCATGTGGGAGAGGGGCTGTTCCACTATGAGCCTCTCATGAGGAACCTAAAGTCACAAAAGCCTTACATCACCATGCTTTTGGAAAATTCCACCAAGGACCGGTATCACGGCGATGTGGAGTACTTACAGAAAATCTACGAACAGGCATAAGATATTTTATATGGAGGATCAATCATTATGACATTGAAAGAACAAGCGGCATTGGAAAAGCATTACCAGTGGAAGGGCAAGATCGAGGTGGTGTCCAGGACTCCGATCCAGGACAAGGAGCAACTGTCCTTGGCGTACACTCCCGGGGTGGCGGTGCCCTGTCTGGAGATCGCGAAGGACCCCATGAAGGTATTTGAGCTGACCAGGAGGCAGAACCTGGTGGCCGTGATCACAGACGGCACAGCGGTGCTGGGGCTTGGTGATATCGGACCAGAGGCGGCCATGCCGGTGATGGAGGGCAAATGCGCCCTGTTTAAGGAATTTGCCGATGTGGACGCGTTTCCCATCTGCGTTGACTCCAAGGACCCCAAGGTGATCATCGACACCGTGGCCCTGATCTCAAAAAGCTTTGGGGGCATCAATTTGGAGGATATCTCTGCCCCAAGATGCTTTGAGATCGAGGCGGAGCTTAAGAAACGGTGCGATATTCCGGTGTTCCACGACGACCAGCACGGCACAGCCATCGTGGTGTCCGCGGCCCTCTTAAACGCCATCAAGGTGGTGGGAAAGAAGATGGGAGAGCTGGAGCTGGTGATCAACGGAGCCGGCGCCGCGGGGATCTCCATCGCCAAGATGCTGATCCAGATCGGTTTCGGCAACGTGACCCTCTGCGACATCAAAGGAGCTGTCTACGAGGGCGCGGACTGGCTGAACCCGGCCCAGGCCCAGATGGCCAAGGTGACCAACCGGGACAAAAAGCAGGGCACACTGGCTGATGTGATGAAGGGAGCTGACGTGTTCATCGGAGTGTCCCGTCCCGGCCTTGTGACCCAGGACATGGTTCGGTCCATGGCAGAGGGAGCCATCGTGTTCCCCATGGCAAACCCCACGCCGGAGATCATGCCAGAGGAGGCGTTAGAGGCAGGAGCGGCAGTAGTAGGCACAGGCCGCTCCGATTACCCGAACCAGATCAACAATGTGCTGGCGTTCCCGGGAATCTTTAAAGGCGCTCTGTCTGTCATGGCCTCGGACATCACCGAGTCCATGAAGATGGCGGCAGCCAGGGCCATCGCTTCTGTGGTAAAGCCGGAGCAGCTAAATGCCCAGTACATCCTTCCCTTTGCCTTTGACAAAGAGGTGGTGGAGGCAGTGGCGTCGGCGGTGGCAGAGGATGCCAGGGCCAACGGGCTCAACCGGCTGTAGGAACCACCGGAAGACTTCCGGTGCCGCGGGCGGGAATCTGGATTTGGCGAAATTGTGTCCGTATGGCCCTGGGCAGGAAAACCGTAAACCCGGCGGGTCCGGGGTGTCCCGGAGGCGTTAAGCGGGCAGGTGGGCCGGAGGGCCGAAGAAGGCTCTAGCCACGGACAGAACCGCGTCATTGCTGATGCGGGCGATGTCCTTCTCCGACTGGGGCATGTCCATGTCCAGCCACTTTCTCAGGATTCCCGCTGCCCCGCAGATGGCGAATTCAAAAAAGTACTCAAAATACTGGGAGCGGCAGGAAGGGTACAGCTCCTCCGCCAGTTCCAAAGCGTTTTTGTGGATCAGGTTCTTAAATTTGGTGAAAAAATCCCCGGAAGCGTTATTTTCAAACAAGGTGCTGCAGATATCCCGGTTTTCCACGATATAGTGGATGACCGGGGAGAGCACCGGCATTAGGTCCTTGGGCGGCCCCATGTGGAGATAGTTGTCGATCATCTCCTGAAAATCCTCCAGCACATCCTGCTCCATGGCCCTGAGGAGCCCGTAGGTGTCCGTGTAGTGAAGATAAAACGTGCCCCTGTTTAAGTCCGCTTTCTCTGTGATATCCTTGATGGTGATATTGTTAAAACTTTTTTCTGACATCAGCTCCGCGAGACTTTCTTTCAGCAACCGCTGAGTTCTGCGGATCCTGCGGTCTTCTTTTAAATTTTCCAAAAAATTCCCTCCTATTCAACAGATTTAATAAAATATGTTCATTAATCGACAAAAGCTAAAATATTAACCATTGAATCCTTTTCCTTTCTATACTATAATACCAAACAACAAGAAAATCAACATAATGTTTATTAATAATATGTTGATGATTATTAATATATATGTACAGTATAAGAAAAATGATGATGTGGGAGGAACTTATGTTAGAGAGGATGGCCCGTTTTACGGTGGAAAAAGGAAAGGCCATTGAAAAATTCTTTTTTGTGGCTGTTGTCATCTGCGCGTTCTGTTATCTGTTTGTGGGAGTCAACTATGACTTAAGCAAATATCTTCCGGATTTTGCCCCAACCAAGCAGGCGTTGGATGTGATGGAGGAGGAGTTCGGCTATCCCGGGATGGCCCGGATCATGGTGAAGAATGTGAGCCTTCAGGAGGCCCGGAGCATACGAAAGAGGATTGAGGCCGTGGAAGGGGTGGAACTGGTGGTGGGTCCAGACATGGCCACCAATGTGTACTCCGGCGGAGCGTTTTTGGGAAACAGCTTAAGCGACAAGTTTTATAAGGACAACAACGCGGTGTTTCAGATCATTTTTGAGGACGGGGACGCGGATGAGAGCACCCACCAGGCCATAAGAGAGATCTATGACATTGTGGGAAAGGACAGGGGATGCTTTGGGGGCAGCGCGGTGTCCAGCAAGGAGAGGCAGGAATCCATTTCCCGGGAGATCACCATGGCCATCGCCATGGCGGTCGTGATCATCTGGCTGATCCTCACGCTGACCACCACATCCTGGTTTGAGCCCTTTTTGTTCATCCTGGTCATGGCGGTGGCCATCATCCTGAACATGGGATCAAACCTGATGTTTGGAAGGATCTCCTTCTTCACCTTTTCCACGGCAGCTATCCTGCAGCTGGCGGTTTCCATGGACTACTCGATTTTCCTTCTCCACACCTACACGGCTTTTAAAAATACGGGGATGGACACAAAGAAGGCCATGGAAAAAGCCATCACAGAGGCCTGCGGCTCCATCATGGCCAGCGGCGCTACCACCATTGTGGGATTTCTGGTGATCGCGCTGATGAAGTTCAAGATCGGCAAGGATGTGGGATTTGTCCTCACCAAGGGAATCATCTGCAGTCTGATGACCGTCATGTTCCTGATGCCCACCCTGATCCTGCGGTTTGACAAGAGGATCGAGAAGACAGCCCACCGGCCCTTTGTCCCCTCCTTTGACAGGCTGGGGAAGGTGATGTACAGGATCCGGATGCCGGTGCTTATTGTGGCTCTGGCCTGCGCGGTTCCCTGCTACTTCGGACAGTCCATGAATTATTTCTATTATGGCGACGATGCCCTGGGGTCCGGCCCAGGAACCAGGGTTTACGAAGATTCCAGGGAGATCGAGAAGGTCTTTGGAAAGGCCAATGTGGTCATCGCCATGGTGCCCAACGGCAGCCCTATCAGTGAGAGGGAGCTGACCAAAGAGCTGGAGGATCAGGAATTTATCGACTATGCCCTGTCCATGGCGGGAACGCTGCCTCAGGGCATCCCGGAGAGCTTTCTGCCGGCCAATGTGGTGGATCAGCTGAGGACAGATAAGTACGCCAGGATCCTCATTTCCATGAAGACCGTGGAGGAGAGTGAGTACTCCTTTGCCTGCAGCGACCGCCTGACCCGGATCGTGAAAAGCTATTATCCCCAGGACTCCTATGTCATCGGCATGACACCCACCACCATTGATATCCGGGATATTTTGACAGACGACTACAACCGGGTCTCCATCATCTCCCTTTTGGGGGTGGCTGTTGTGGTCATGCTTACCTTCCGGTCCGTGATGGTGCCCATCCTGGTGATCATACCCATTGAGGTGGCCATTTACTTGAACATGACCCTGCCCTATATTTTCGGGGAGAGCATGGTGTACATAGGTTACATCATCGTCAGCTGCCTGCAGCTGGGGGCCACCATTGACTATTCCATCCTGATGACCAACAATTACATGGAGATGAGGAAGACCATGGACAGCCGGCACTCGGCTGTGGCGGCCATTTCCAAAAGCGCCCTGTCCATCATCACCTCAGGCTCCATCCTGACCGTGGTGGGATATCTTCTGTACTTCACCTCATCCATCCAGGCCATTTCCCAGGTAGGGCGTCTGGTGGGGAGAGGAGCCCTTCTGTCCATGGTGCTGGTGCTGTCCCTTCTTCCGGCCTTGCTGGCGGCATTTGACAAGCAGATCCGGAGGCAGCAGGATAGGTCAGTCCAGAGGGCGGCCAGGAGAAGAGAGAGACTATCAAAGAGAGGAAAAAGAGAGAAGAGAGGGAAAGAGGTGGCTTGTAATGCGGAATAAAGGGAAGAGAAGATCAGCTAAGGCCATGGCGTTGGCCGCGTGGTTTGCCGCGGAGGGAGTCATGTGCGCCTACGGCAAGGCCGGGCAGCCGGGCTGCGACGAGGCCATGTATGTGACCATGGACCCTTACGGAAATGCCACTCAGGCCAGTGTGGTAAAAAGCTACAGCCTTCACGGCGCGAAGGAGATCGTGGACTATGGAGATTACCTGGAAGTCAACAACATGACCGACCACACGGTCCCTGACGTAGGAAACAGCCAGGTGGTATTTTGCCTGCCAGAGGATTCGGATGCGGAACGGTTCTATTTTGAGGGAAAATTAGAGCCTGAACAGATTGAAAAGAAACTGCCATGGGACATTACTGTCACATACCGTCTCAACGGGGTGGAGAGAACCATGGAGGAACTGGCTCATGAGAAGGGGCTGGTGGAGATTACCATTGACGCCATGCCAGATAAAAACTGCGGGGATTACTACAAAAATAACATGACACTGGAGACCGTGGCCATAGTGGACATGGAGAAGAACGTAAGCGTGGAGGCACAGGGCGCTCAGGTCCAGTCCATGGGCACCATGAAAACCGTGCTTTTTATGGCTCTTCCTGGGGAGGAACAGCACTTCCAGCTAAAGATCGGAACCGATGATTTTGAATTTGGGGGCCTGATGTTTTTAATGGTGCCGGTGACCCTTGGACAGCTTGATGATCTGGAGGAGCTGCGGGAAGCCAAGGACACGGTGAAGGATTCGGCTGACGCCATCCAGGACAGCCTTGATGTGCTTTTAGACAGCCTGGAAGACATGGAGGAGGGCCTTAAGATGACAGTGGACGGCCTGGCATCCTTAGAGCAGTCCAGGCAGACCATTTCCAGGAGAAAAGACGGAATCTATGTGGATGCGGACCAGGCCCTGGAGGTGTTAAATGAGCTTTCCCAGAGGGGAGTTCCCTTTACCGGATATGTGGAGGAGGCCAGAAAGGCCCTTGAGGATGGCAATGATGACCTGAATGAGCTGACGGACTTGGTCCAGGACCTGGACATTGATCTTGACGACCTGGGAAGGGATCTCGGGGATGTGAAGGCGGACATAAGGGCCACGGAGAGCCTTTTGGGAGAAGCGGGAAAGGATTTAAGGGCGTGGGAGCAGCAGCTGGAAAAGCTGAAAAAGGATCTGGAGCGGTTAAAATCCGCCAAAAAGGCTTTGGAGAGCCGAAGCGGCAGGGCGGAAGCCTACTTGGAATCCCTGGAAAGGCTGCGCTCTGTCCTTGAGGACCATGGAGACGTGCTGGGGATTTCCCCGGAGGAGGTGGAGAGGCTTAAGGAGAAGCTGGATGAGATTCTGGGAGCCGGGCTTTCCCGCGTACCGGCGGAGGAGCTTGAGAGACTGATCGCCAGCGCCAGCGATGCCCTGCGCCAGATCCAGGACGGAGATTTTGGAAACCTTTTGCCGGAGATCGGTTTGAGGCAGCTGCTGGAGCAGCTGAGGCAGATGGCGGGAAAAGGCCAGGAGGAGGCGTCGGCAAAGCTGGATGCCCTTATAGACAAGATCCAGGGGGATATTGACGCCATAGAGACCATGATCAGGCGGGTCCGGGGCGGCGGGGAGAATCTTGCCAATGTTCTGGAGGACAGCCGGGATGTTATTGACACCTTGAGGGACACGGGAGACAGGACCCAGGACATTATCTGGCAGGTCTCATCCATGCGGGATACGGTGAACAAGTACCACCAGACAGCCACAGCCGCGGCAGATGACACCAAAGGCCTGATAGACAGCGCGGTGAGAGGCACCTCGGCCATGTACCAGCTTATGACGGATGTGGAGAGCACTCTGAAACAGGCGGGAATTCCTCTGGACAGAGGGGCCAAAACCACCATAGCCGGCCTGTCGGAGGCCTTAAACCAGGGCATAGAAGGATTGTCCCAGACCACGGTGATCCGAAACGCCAAGACCACGGTAGAAGATCTGATGGACGACAAATGGGATGAGTACACAGGGGAGAAGATGAACCTGTTAAACGCGGACGTTAATGCCCAGAAGGTATCCTTCACCTCATTAAAAAACCCGGAGCCTGAGAGCCTGCAGATCATACTGAGGACAGAAGGCACCGGGGAGATCCAGGAAGAGCCGGAGGAGGAGACCGACGAGACCTTCCACTCTCAGGGAAATTTCCTGGACCGGATATGGAATATTTTAAAAGAGATCGTCCGCTCCATTGCCTCCATATTCCCCTGATCAGGAGCTGCCTTTTTCCGTGTGGGGAAGCCGGCCCCGGAAGAAACGTTTCTTAAGCTCTGACCATTTGAAAGGAATCAGAGGATAGATGTAGCTCTTTCCGGCAATGGTCTTGTTGAACACAATGGCGCAGACCGACAAGACCACACCCAGGCCAAATCCCCAGTAATTGAAAAGCGCGGTGAGGCATAGCATCAGCATCCGCATGAATTTCAGGGCATAGCCCAGCTCAAAGCTGGCCTGGGAATAGTTAGCCACCGTGACAAAGGCCATATATAGCATGGTCTCGCTGTTGAACCACCCCGATTTCACCGAGTACTCGCCCAGAACGATACCCGCGATGACACTTAAGGGGGTGGTCAGCATGCTGGGGGTGTTGATGGCCGCCAGCCTCAGGCCGTCGATGGCAAACTCCAGGACCATCAACTGGAAAAACAGGGGCACATAGGGCTGGTCTGACAATTTGATAAACTCCAGCCACGGAGGCAGGATCTGGGGATTCTGCATCAGCAGCAGCCAGAAAGGGGTCAAAAACAGGGTCAGGAAGGAGATCAGCATCCGGGACAGCCTGAGATAAGTGCCGGTAACCGGAGGAAAATAGTAGTCGTCCGCTTCCTCGATAATGTCAAAGACAGAGGAGGGCAGGATCATGGCCGCGGGAGAGTTGTCCACCAGGATCACCACATTGCCCTCAAGGATAGAAGCCGCCGCTGTGTCAGGCCTCTCGGAAAACTTGAACTTGGGAAAGGGATTGTACCATTTGCTGGGGTACAGACACTCCGCTAAGCTCTCCTGGTTCATGGTCAGGGCATCCACATGGAGGTTCTTTATGCGGTCCTTGATCATGGACAGCATCTGCTCATCCACCCGGCCCTTTAGGTAGCACACCGCGATATCCGTATGAGAACTCTCGCCGGCATTTAAGATTTCCATGGTGAGCCTGGGATTGCGGATGCGGCGGCGGATCAGCGCGGTGTTGAAGATCAGGGTCTCCACGAAGCCATCCCGGGAACCCCGCATGACCTTGTCCTTCTCCGGCTCTGATACCCCCCTGGCGGGATAAGTGCGGCAGTCGATTGTGAGGCAGCTGTTATAGCCGTCTATAAAAACGCAGGAGATGCCTGTAAGGAGCTGGACGATCATGGAGTCCCGGTCCGTCACCAGCCCCACTTCCCCATAGGGCACATACTGTTTGGAAAATTCGTGGGCATCCTTTGGCATATCCTCCGGCTTTATGGAGGACCACACCTGAAAAATCTTTAAAAGCACCTCGTCTTTGGTAAACCCATCTATGAAATAGGCACAGGCCAGACGTCCGCCTATGCGGAGGGTCCGGTATACCACGTCAAAATTGTCATTCACATCCAGAATTTCATTCATGGACTGGATATTGTCTTCGATCTGTTTGGAAAAATCCATGGATACGCTCCTTCCTGTTTTGGCTTTCAGTGAGAGTATGCGCGAAAAAAGGAAGTTTATTAGTGGAAAATTTGCTGTTTCGACGTATGGATAGAAGCGGAATGGGAAAAACTATTGTGCAAAACCGCAAAAAAAACGTTGACAAAAACTGGAAAAAATGGTATATATATGAACAGAAGCACGGAGGGGTGCCGTGCGGACATTGGTATGGGGATACCGAGAAAACTTATAATGAAGCGGTTATGAGGATCGTGACAGCGGAGCGGTTTTCTGTGGGGAGAGAACTGATTCCGCAAAGTCGATAATGACGGGAAAAAGAAAGAGAAGACCAGGCCATAACCTGGTACTTCTCTTTTCTATTGGTGCCGGACAGAACAATATGCTGCTTTCCCGCCCGGTCAGCAGGAACACCAGACCTGCTATTTATCTGTTTAAAAAAGGGAGGAGCCGGTCTGGCTCTAAAGAACTAGACCGGCGAATTATGAAAAAAATCTTATCAAATGTAAGCAGCTTTACTTTCGATGGTTTAAGTATATACAGGAAATGTGAAGAAGATTTATCGGTGATGTAAAAGTGATATGAAAAAATTGTTAACAAATTATGAATGGCCCCTGGGAAGAAAAAGTGCTTGCATTCCATAAAAGAATAGGATATGATAAAAACAGGACGTGCGACTGGCGGAATGTGGATGAAACCACAGGGGAGCACGTATGGGAAAAAGCCGACCGCCTGGGCGTCTTGAGAGGGATGTCCAGGCGGTTTTTTATGTACACGGGGCGGAGAGGAATATGCCCGCTAAAGCGGCCCCGCCCCGGCACGGCGGGCAGGGGAAGAGCCGCCCCTACCCGATTGTACACGGGGCGGAGAGGAATATGCCCGCTAAAGCGGCCCCGCCCCGGCACGGCGGGCAGGGGAAGAGCCGCCCCTACCCGATTGTACACGGGGCGGAGAGGAATATGTCCGCTAAAGCGGCCCCGCCCCGGCACGGCGGGCAGGGGGAGCCTCCCCTGCTCAATTGTATGAAGGCAAAACACTATCATATTTAGGAGGGAATCATCATGAAAATGCTGGACCTGGCAGAAGATTTAAGGAACAATTCTTATCCCGGCAGAGGGATCATTATCGGCAGGACCCCTGACGGGACAAAGGCTGTGGCCGCCTATTTTATCATGGGGCGAAGCGCCAACAGCCGGAACCGGGTATTTGTGGAGGAGGGCCAGGGCATCAGGACCCAGGCCTTTGACCCGTCAAAGATGGAGGACCCAAGCCTGATCATCTATGCCCCGGTGCGGGTATTGGGCAACAAGACCATTGTGACCAACGGCGATCAGACCGATACCATCTACGAGGGCATGGACACACAGCTGACCTTTGAGCAGTCCCTCCGCTGCCGGGAGTTTGAGCCTGACGGGCCAAACTACACCCCAAGGATATCCGGGATTTTGCACATTGAGGATGGAACCTACAATTACGCCATGTCCATCTTAAAGAGCAACAACGGCAACCCTGAGGGCTGTAACCAATATACCTTTGCCTACCACGCCCCGGTACCAGGGGAAGGACATTTTATCCACACCTACAAGTGTGACGGGAACCCTCTGCCGAGCTTTGAGGGAGAGCCCAAGCTGGTGGGGATTTTGGATTCCATGGAGGACTTTACCGCTCTTTTGTGGGACAACCTAAATGAGGAGAACAAGGTATCCCTGTTTGTGCGCTACATTGACATTAAGACAGGTGCTTACGAGACAAAGATCATCAACAAGAATGTATAAAATGTCAAAGGAGGAGATTTACCAATGAAAGAACTGGAACTGAAGTATGGCTGCAACCCCAATCAGAAGCCTTCAAGGATCTTCATGAAGGAGGACAAAGAACTTCCCATCAAGGTACTGTGCGGAAAGCCGGGATATATCAACTTCCTGGACGCGTTCAACGGCTGGCAGCTGGTGAGGGAGCTTAAAAAGGCCACAGGACTTCCGGCCGCCGCGTCATTTAAGCATGTGTCCCCGGCCGGTGCCGCGGTGGGACTTCCTCTTGACGAGACCCTGGCAAAGATCTACTGGGTGGAGGATATGGGGGAGCTGTCCCCCTTGGCCTGCGCTTATGCCAGAGCCAGAGGCGCGGACCGCATGTCCTCCTTTGGAGACTTCATCTCCCTGTCCGATGTGTGCGATGTGGATACAGCCAGGATCGTCAAGAGGGAGGTGTCCGACGGGATCATTGCCCCTGGGTATGAGCCCGAGGCCCTTGAGATTTTAAAGGAGAAGAAAAAAGGCAATTACTGCGTCATCCAGATTGATGAGGATTATGTCCCTGAGCCTTTGGAGCGCAAGCAGGTGTTCGGCATTGTGTTCGAGCAGGGGAGAAATGAGCTGGATATCAACGAAGAGCTTCTGGCCAATGTGGTGACCAAAAACAAGGACATCCCAGAGGCGGCAAAGAGGGATCTGATGATCTCCCTGATCACCTTAAAATACACCCAGTCCAACTCTGTGTGCTACGCGAAGGATGGCCAGGCCATCGGCATCGGCGCGGGACAGCAGTCCAGAGTCCACTGCACCAGGCTGGCGGGGAACAAGGCGGACAACTGGTTCCTGCGCCAGGCGCCCCAGGTTTTGTCCCTCCAGTTTGTAGACGGCATCAAGAGAGCGGACAGGGACAATGCCATTGACGTGTACATCGGCGAGGAGTACATGGATGTCCTGGCGGACGGTGTGTGGGAGAAGACCTTTAAGGTAAAACCGCCTGTGTTTACCAGGGAGGAGAAACGGGCGTGGCTTGATCAGATGAAGGGTGTGGCGCTGGGTTCCGACGCGTTCTTCCCCTTTGGAGACAACATCGAGAGGGCCAAAAAGAGCGGAGTGGAGTACATCGCCGAGCCGGGAGGTTCTGTGAGAGATGACCAGGTGATTGAGACCTGCGACAAATACGGCATGGCCATGGCATTTACCGGAATACGGCTGTTCCATCACTGATTTTTACCGCTTTGGCGGTACCGGGGGATAGGGGAGCGTCACCCCGGAAAATAGTATAAGCTGCCAAAAAAGGTGTAAAAGCACTTTAAAAGCCGCTTAAGCATAAACTTTCATTAAGGTTTGTGTTTAGGTGGCTTTCTTTGAAAACTTTTGAAAAACCCTTAACTGCCCGTGAGGAGCGGGAATGCTTACAGCGCCTGAAAGAAGGCGATCCGGAAGCGAGAAGGTTGTTGATAGAACATAATATGCGGCTGGTGGCCCATGTGGTGAAAAAATATCAGAATACGGATTATGACACCGAGGACCTTCTGTCCGTGGGAACCATAGGGCTGATCAAGGCAGTGAACACCTTTAAGGTTGACCGGGGACCCAAGCTTGCCACATACGCGGCCAAGTGTGTGGAGAACGAGATCCTCATGCTCCTGCGGGCCCACAAAAAGTATTCGAAAGAAGTCTCTCTCTATGACCCTATCGGAGTAGACAAGGATGGAGAGTCCGTGAGCCTGGTGGATGTGATCGAGATGGACAACAAAGATACCCTGGAAGAGCTGATCCTTGATCAGGACATCCGGGAGCTGAGGGAAGCCTTTAAACAGTGCTTAAAGGACACTGAACAGCAGGTGATCCAGATGAGGTATGGGCTGTTTGGCGGCAAAGAGTATACCCAGAGAGAGATCGCCGGAGAGCTGGGAATCTCAAGATCTTATGTGTCGAGGATTGAGAAGAAGGCGCTGGGGAAGCTGCGGGAGAAGTTTGAAGAGAGATAAAGCATAAGGAAGCAACAGGGGCAGTCTATAGACGGTTGTTCTCTGTTGCTTTCTATTTTTTGTTGTAAAGGGGTGAAAAATCAATTATAATTATATAAGGGCGTGATGTATAAGAGTTTAGCGGGTAAAGTTTGTTTGAACATGAAAAAATCTCAATCTGTACGAGAGGAGAATTAAAATGGATATAATGGTTTATGATATACAATATGATGAGTTAATAAAGAGTTTTTTATATAACAGCTGGAGCTACATATGAGTATTCTGTTAAAAACTTTATACCATTAATTAGTAAATTAGAATTTCAGAGAAGTCCATTACGTAAGTCGTTTTATAAACGATTAGAGGATGATTTTTTGAGTGGCTGTATTATCCCAAACATTACCCTGGCTATTAATATTGAGGGAGAGATGCCGCGGAAAGCTGAATTGAGTGAAAACTATATTGAAAGCAAATTGCCATGTGCATTTGTTCTGGATGGAATACAGAGTTAAATACTATGAAAAGAATTGCAAATGATGATAAATTTCCCAAAGATCGAATGCTTTATTGCAATATATTAATATGTAATTCAATGGATAGGTTATTATATCGAATGATAACATTGAATAATGGGCAAAGACCTTTTAAAATACAGATAGAATGAGATATATCTATAATCGAAATGGGGCTAGATGAAATCCAATTATTGATTGTATTTTCTAATTCGCGATGGTCCTTTTGAACAAAAATTTTACCATATATAATAAAACCTTTCATTATAAAGAGTTTCTGTAGACTGTATTATTATATGAAAAGAATAGCAATTTATACTTAATAAAAGAAATAGAAAATACATAACTATTATTCTGGGTAATCTGTAATAAATGATAAATGCCCAACAAGAAAAGGTATATATATGGAGGTGGTATCATGGCAAGGACAGTGGGGATAGGAATCCAGAGTTTTGAAAAATTAATAGAGAATCAATATTTTTATATTGATAAAACCAATTTTATCAAGGAATGGTGGG
>CAJUSJ010000081.1 GCA_910588865.1 uncultured Lachnospiraceae bacterium | reverse complement strand
TGCCTCCCTATCTGCCCTCGTTACGCTCTTGGTGGGACTGTGGGAAGGTGTCTAGGCTTAAAACAGCTCGCGTTTTCAGGAGCTGATTTCTCATTCGCGATATATTTGTAAATACTGTCTAATTCGCGTATTGCTTTGGGGTTGACTTTAACCTTGTATTTATCCAAAATGCTTTTTCTCCAATTCCGCAAAAACAATATCCGCGTCAACTGCTTCCGCTCCGTTCGCGATCTCCTGCTCGGATTCGTAGATGGCTTGGTCGACCCGGTTCATTCTCGCGAATTTATCATATAATTCACTGCTCATTATAACCAAGTCGCTGTATCCATTTTTTGTAATAAAAATAGGCTCCTGTTTTTTGTGCGCGATATTGGAAATCTCGGTTGTATTGCGTAGATCCTTAATAGGCATAATAAGTGGCATGGTATTCACCCCTTTCTTTGTACATAATTATAGCAAGGATATGAAAGAAATTTCAAGTTTTCCCATAAAAAGAATTGAACTTCTTTTTCCGATTGGCTATAATGAAAAAATGCGGAGCGGAAATGGTTTAATCCGTTCCAAAGAGTGAGGGTTTATAGGCGTCCCCTCTGAATAACCTAAATACAATGTACAAGAAAGGTATAAGATGAATCCTATAAAGATTGAAACATTTACCAGGTTTCAGTTTGTCAGCAATCCCACATTTGCCCCAGACGGAAAAAGCGTGGCTTTTGTGGTACAGCATGCGGATCTGAAGGATAATGATTACAAAGGTGATCTCTACCTTTATGACAAGGTGAAAGACAAGGTAACGCGGCTGACCGCTGGCGGTGACGGGAAAAGCTATGTGTGGACAGCCAAGGGAACCCTTCTGTTTCCCGCTGACAGGGAAGGCGGGAAAGGCAAGAAGGACAGCCAGAAGAAAGATGAGGTTTCCACCACCTACTATGAGATCTCTCCCGCGGGAGGGGAGGCGGTGAAGGCGTTTACCGTGCCGTTAAAGGCCATTGGCATGTACCGGGTGGATGAGGACCGGTATCTGATCATGGCCGCGGCGGAGCTGGAAAAGAGGGTCCAGGGAAAGGACGATGCCTATGAGGTGGTGGATGAGATTCCCTTCTGGTTCAACGGAAAAGGATTTACCAACGGAATCCGCGGCCGCCTGTATCTGTATCAGGTTTCCACAGGAGAGCTGACCCCCATATCAGAGGAGACCGCGGATGTCAGCAGCTATTCGGTGAGAGGCCGCAAGGTATTGTACAAGGCATATCCCTGGACAGATATCCACAACCTGTACGACGGCATCTATCTCTACGATATGGAGACAGGGGAAAATAAGTGTCTTCTTGAGAAGGACACAAGAAGAACAGGGATGATCGGCTTCTGGGCAGACGAAGAGGCGGTTGTAGCCTCCGGCCTGGACAATCCCCACGGAAACGGCAAGTACATGGATTTCTACACCATGAACCTGTCTACCGGGGAGATGAAGCTGCTGGCAGAGTACGACTACAGCAGCGGTTCCGGCAGCGTCGGCAGCGATGCCCGCTTAGGCGGCGGGAGAACCGTGAAAACAGGAGACGGGATCTGCCATTTTGTCACCACCAGAGGGGACAGCGCCCATGTGTATGCCATCCGCCGGGATGGGTCCCTGGAGGCTGTGGTCACAGACAGAGGCTCCTGCGACAGCTTTGACATCATGGACGGCCATAAGGTGGTCTGCGGCCTTTACGGAGACAATTTAGCGGAGCTGTACCTGGACGGAAAACAGATCACCCATTTTAACGACATGAGCCAGTGGGACGCGCGTCCAAGAAAGGAGTACAGCTTTACGGCAAAGGACGGGTTTTCCCTGACCGGATGGGTCATGACTCCCGCTGGATATGAGCCAGGGAAAAAATACCCGGCCATTTTCCACATCCACGGCGGCCCACGGACCGTGTTCGGCACCGTGTTCCACCACGAGATGCAGATGTGGGCAAACGCGGGGTATTTCGTGTTCTTCACCAACCCGAGAGGTTCCGACGGCTTCGGCACCGAGTTCGGGGACATCAACGGCAGATACGGCACCGTGGATTACGACAATCTCATGGAATTTACCGACTATGTCCTGGACCATGAGCCGGATATCGACCGGGACAGGGTGGGCGTCACAGGCGGCTCCTACGGCGGCTTCATGACCAACTGGATCATCGGCCACACAGACCGGTTTAAGGCAGCGGCCTCCCAGCGGTCCATCGCCAACTGGATTTCCTTTGAGTACATGTCCGACATTGGCCACACATTTACAAAAAATGAACAGGCCGCCTTTGCCAGCGAGGATGTGGACAAGCTGTGGTTCCATTCTCCCATTAAATATATAGGAAACTGCAAGACCCCTACCCTTTTTGTCCACTCTGAGGAGGACTATCGCTGCAATGTGGCGGAGGGCATGGAGATGTTTGCCGCGTTAAAGGTGCTGGGAGTGGATACCCGGATGCTGATGGTGAAAGGTGAGACCCACGAGCTGTCCCGCTCCGGAAGGCCGAGAAACCGGATCGTCCGCATGAGAGAGATCTTAAACTGGATGGACAAATATCTGAAACCGGAGACCGAGGGGAAGGAGGAGAAGTGATCATGGGACAGACAGAAAAAAAGCCCGTAACGCGGGAGGATTTGTTTCAGTTTCGATTTGTGTCAGAGGTGTCCTTTTCTCCTGACGGACAGTGGGCCTCCTATGTGGTGAATCAGGCGGACAGAGAGGAGAACCGCTATCACAGCGGCATCTGGGCCGTGAACATGGAGACAAAGGAAAATAAGCTTCTGGCCGCCAGAGGCGAGGCCAAGGCCCCGGTGTGGCTTGACGGGGAAACGCTCCTGTTTGCCTCAGGAAGAGACATGGACAAGGAGGAGGCGAAGAAAAGGACCGAGTACTACAGGCTCTCCCTGACAGGCGGCGAGGCCGTGAAAGCCATGAGTATCCCTGTAAAGGTAGAGAAGCTCAGGAAATTGAAGGATAAATGGCTTGTGCTGGCCACGGTGGACGAGAACCAGGAAGACAGCAAGGCTTCCAAAGGAGCGGCTGGCCAACAGGCCCGGGGACAGGACGCCGGGGCGGCAGGCGGCGGAGAGTGCCGGGGAGGCACATCTGCCGGGGAGGACAGCTATGAGGCGGAAGAGGGCAAGGATTATTATATCTATGAGGAGCTCCCCTTCTGGTTCAACGGCAAGGGCATCCGCAGCCGAAAGAGAAGCGCCCTGTATCTCTTTGATGAAGTGTCTGAGGAGATGACCCGGGTTTCCCAGAAATACCTGGACATTGTCTCATTTGACGTGTCCCCGGACAAAACCAAGGTGGTCTGGTGCGGCCCGGAATACGACAGCGTCATGCCCCGGACCTGCGGCCTGTATCTCTATAATATAGAAGAAGGAAAGCAAAAACAGCTTGTAAAAGAAGACCTGTATGATGTGAACCAGGTGTGCTTTATGGGGGACGGAAAGATCTTCTACACAGCTTCCACCTACGAGCGGGTGGGAAAGCATCCCAGATATTACATTTATGACCTGGCACAGGGCGGCAGCGCCAGACAGCTGCCCTACCAGGATGCTTCTGTGGGAAATATCGTGGGAAGCGACGCGAAGTTCGGCGGGGGAAGCTCCGCGGTCTACTGCCGGGAAAAAGATGTGCTCTACCTTGTCCAGACCCTGTGGGGCGACTCTAAGATCATGGCCATGGACCAGGAAGGCGCTGTCACAGAGGTGACAAAGGCAGCCGGGGCGGTTACGGGCTTTGACGTAAATGGCGGCAGGATCGTCATGACAGCCATGAGGGGACAGCATCTGGCGGAAGTGTACGCTCTCTGCCCTGACAGCGGCGAGGAGGAGAAGCTGACGGGCTTTAATGACGAGTATTTAGAAAACCACAAGGTATCCCATCCAGAGTCTTTCCGCTATGACAGCAAGAACGGCTACGAGATGGAGGGGTATGTGATCAAGCCCGGGGACTATGAGCCGGGAAAGAAATATCCGGCAGTTCTGGAGATCCACGGCGGGCCCAAGACCGCGTCGGGAACCGTGTTCTTCCATGAGTATCAGTGCCTGGCAAATGACGGGTATTTTGTCATCTACTGCAACCCCAGGGGATCTGACGGAAGAGGGGAGGCCTTTGCCGATATCACGGAGGTTTTTGGAAAAGACGACTTTGAAGACCTTCTGGAATTCACAGACCAGGCCCTGGCCCATTATCCGGACATTGACCCGGAGAAGGTGGGCGTGTGCGGCGGCTCCTACGGAGGCTTCATGTGCAACTGGATCGTGGGACACACAGACCGGTACGCCGCTGCGGTATCCCAGCGCTCCATATCCAACTACCTGACCAAATGCCTGTACACGGATATCGGGTACTATGCCAACCGCCTGCAGATGGGGGCCTATCCCTGGGAGGATTTCCCCAAGGTGTGGTCCATGTCCCCCCTGAGCGGAGCCAAGGATGCCAAAACTCCTCTGCTGCTTCTCCAGTCCGATGAGGATTACCGCTGCTGGATGGGAGATGCCATCCAGATGTTCTCCGCCGTGAAGCGCCAGGGCACTGACGCCAGGCTTGTGCTGTTCCACGGGGAAAACCATGAACTTTCCAGAAGCGGAAAGCCGGAGAACCGGATGACCAGGCTGAAAGAGCTGGAAGGGTGGTTTGAGAAATATCTCCGGTAATGGGATTTGCCGGGTTTCGCCGCCGCCATAGAGGAAAGAGGTTTACTGCGCCCTCCAGGGGCCGCGCGGAAAACGGGAAGGGAAGATGTCACTTCGTGACCCCGTTTTCGCGCGGCTCAGCGCGGGAGCGCTGAGCGTTTACAGTAATCTGTGCCCATAAAGGTTCTGATCTTTCTATATATAAAATCCTATGCTTTTAAATCCATCAACAACAATAAAATACAGTTGGGCTATTTAACGCGGAGGCGGCCGGAGTGTCGCGGGTTGCTGACGAGCTGAGGAGGATAAGCCCGGACTTCCCCCCGGGACTGAGAGGAATAAAAACGGGGTTGAAGCTAAAAAAATAAATATAATACATTTAATTTTATCGTAGTAAAGGGATAATTCGTGAAAATTTAGAGAAATAACTTTATAAAGTTAATTGAAATGTTAATATAATTAGGAATATAAGGGATTTTGGAAAAAAACTTGACGGAAGCCAATATAGCTGATTATAATATGGGACATAGCCAAAAAGCCATGCCGAAGGGCATACCGGGACACACATTCCCCAGAGCCGCAAGGTATAGAGGCTGACGGCTAAACATAATAAAGAAGTCTTAAATCGATGGCGATTTGGGGAAAGACACCAGTCTGCCATCGATTTTTACTTTATTTATTAACTAGTTGATGGAAGGGAGAGGATTATTATGAAAAGAAGACCAATTATGGCGCTGGCCATGGCTGCTGTTATGGCTGCCTCAGTTATGACAGGCTGTGGAGGGTCCGGCGGCGGCACGGCGGCGACCACCACTGCTTCTGGCGACACCACAGCGGCGGCGGGAGAGACTACCGCGGAGGGATCCAAGATGACTCCTGACGCCAACGCCGCGGGGCAGACCCTTGACGCGGCGATCTCCATCGGGCAGACCGACGCGGAGGCGACGCCGGGAGGTACCCTGGTAGTGTCTATGCCGTCAGCCCCGCTGACCCTGGACCCCGCGGGCTACACCACCATGTACGAGAATCACATTATGTACAATGTGCTGGAGACTTTGTTCATCTATGACAAGGAGTACAAGGAGTCCATCCCATGTCTGGCAACTGGTTATGAGGTAAGCGATGACGGACTGACCTATACCATCCATCTCCGGGATGATGTATATTTCCAGAACGGACAGTATGTGAAGGGCAGAAAGATGACCGCGGAAGATGTCAAGTATTCTCTGGAGAGAAGCAAGGAAGAGTCCCCCACAGACCGGGTATGCCGGGATTTCTTCGACTACGCGGAAGTGGTTGACGACACCACGGTGCTGTTACATATGTCTTCTCCGGCAGGTCCCTTCATCACTCAGCTGACTGAGGTTGGCGCGGCCATTGTTCCGAAAGAAGAGGTAGAGGGCTGGGGAGATGAGTTCGGCAGCCATATCGTAGGTACCGGTCCATTTACTCTGGAAGAGATCGTCACCGACGAGAAGGTGGTTCTTAAGAAGAGCGACAACTACTGGGGCACAGAGCCTTATGTGGATGGGATTGAGTTCCGCATTGTATCGGATTCCAACCAGGCCATCAACGCGGTTACCACCGGCGAGGTTGACATTGCCATGTATCTCCAGGGCGAGTCCATCAAGAGAGCCGGGGACGAGGGACTGCTTTTGCAGACACCCAGCTCCGCGATCACCTATGTGCGGTTTAACTTACAGAATGGCCCCACCTCGGATCCCAAGGTCCGTCAGGCGCTGACCATGGCTGTGGATATTGACGCTCTGGTATCCGGTATCTATCAGTATGGAGAGGGAACAAGAGCTTACCAGCCGCTGACCGCTTATTCCTGGGGTTATGACACTGCCCTTAACGCCCTTGTTCCGGCCTATGACCCTGAGGGTGCCAAGGCTCTTCTGGCGGAAGCGGGATATCCTGACGGGTTCTCCATGACCATCTATATCGGATCTACTACTTACCGGGAGAAGATGGCTCAGATGCTTCAGTATTACTGGGGTGAGATCGGCGTGAAGCTGGATATCAAGTCCTCCACCATGGCTGAGTGGTCTGCCACGGTTCCGGATTCCTGGCAGGGGGACACGGTCAACAGCTTTGGTGTAAGCTGGAACTCCAACCCGGATCCTTACGGATTCCTGGATAAATTCTTCTCAACCGCGACCATCCACGCTTCTTCCAACTCCGGCGGTTACAGCGATGAAGAGATGGATAAGATGCTCAATGAGGCATTTGCCCTGACCGACGAGGCGGCCAGAAGAGAGATCTACGTAAAAGCCATGGAAAAGATCATGAACGAGTACACTGGTATCTACTATGCGTATGAGTGCCGGAACTGGGCCATCTCCAGCAAGGTACATGACGCGGTGCTCCGGGCTGACACCCAGATGGTGGTTACATCTCCGTTCAACAATATCTGGCTTGAGCAGTAGAGCGGCGGAGTTGAAAAGTTTTGAGTTGTGGTTTAAGAGAGGGGAGGAGTCTTTTGCCTTCCCTCTCCGCGTTCATCCCTGGCGCGCGGTTAACAGACAGATGTCACAGGGCAGGAGAAAACGGAAAGGAATTTGTTTATGTTAAAGATGATGTTAAAACGATTCCTGCAGACAATACCAACATTGTTCATTGTCGTCACCATCACATTCTGTCTCACAAGAATGCTTCCCGGTGACCCGGCGGTGGCAATCCTTGGTATTGAAGCCAAGCAGGAAGATATCGAGGCCATGCGAGCCAAAATGAATCTGGATAAAAGCCTTCCAGAGCAGTATCAGCTTTATATCACCGGATTGGTGAAAGGCGACTTCGGTTATTCCTACAGTTACCGGCAGGATGTGTTTCAGCTGATCATGTCGAGAATTCCAAACACCCTTTCCCTGACCCTGGTGGCCCTGGTTTTTGCCTTTCTCATCGGTACCACAGTGGGGATCGCGGCTGCCATCAAGCAAAACACATGGTTTGATTATGTGTTCATGGTCTTGGCCCTGGTGGGAGTGTCCATGCCCATCTTCTGGATGGCCCTGATGCTGGTGCTGCAGTTTTCCGTTAAGATGAACCTGCTGCCTGTTATGGGCATGGGAGACTGGAGCAAAGGATTCGGCGATGTGGTAAGCCACATGATTCTTCCCGGCTTCTGTCTGGCCACCATCCCCATGGCTACATTTGCCAGAACCACCCGTTCCAGCATGATCGAGACCTTGAGCAGCGACTATATCCGCTGCCTGAGGGCAAGGGGCATACGGGAGTGGAAGGTCATCATGATCCATGGCCTGAAAAACTCTCTCCCGCCGCTGGTGACGGTGCTGGGTCTTCAGATCGCCAGCACCTTTACGGGCGCTATCATCACAGAGGGCATTTTTTCCTGGCCCGGCATGGGAACCATGATCAATACGGCTATCAACAACCGGGACTATTCCCTGATCCAGGGAACCGTGCTGTTTTCCGCGATCATGTTCGTGTTCTGCAATATGCTGGTTGACATGGCCTATCTGGTTCTGAATCCCAAGGTAAAGGAGGTGTGATAATCATGGCGGAAAATAAGACAAAGGATGTTCTGGGCAGGGAAGCCAACATGGCCATGCTCCAGAAAGAGAGAAAAGCCAACAATGCCTGGAACAAGTTAAAGAGAAACCGCACTGCCATGATCGGCTTCTTTATCGTGGCCTTTATGATCCTCATGGCTCTCCTGGCCCCAATGATCGCGCCCTACAGCCCCAATGCCATCAACCCCGGCATTCCGTTTAAGGGGATCGGGTTTGCGGGACATCTTCTGGGGACCGACGATCTGGGCCGGGATATTTTGTCCCGAATCATCTACGGGGCCCGGGTGTCCCTGATCGTTGCCGTGGGAGCCACCCTGGTGGGAGCGGGTATCGGCGTGCTCGTCGGTCTGCTGGCCGGGTATTTCGGCGGCTGGCTGGATGTGGTGCTGATGCGAATCATGGACGGCATGTTCTCATTCCCCTTTATCCTTTTGGCCATGATCCTGATCACCGTGTTCGGCAACGGCGTCACCAACGTCATCTTTGCCATCGGTATCGCCAGCGTCCCCGGCTTTGCCCGGGTCACCAGGGGCCAGGTCATTATCGTGAAAGAAGAAGAGTACTGTAATGCCTGCCGGGTGGTAGGCGTGTCTGACACCCGGCTGCTGTTTTTGCATATTTTGCCTAACTGCGTGTCGCAGATCATTGTGTACGCTACCCTTCGTGTGGCATCCGCCATTATCTCTGAGGCTTCCTTAAGTTTCTTAGGTCTTGGTATTGCCCTTCCCACTGCTTCCTGGGGAAGCATCCTGCGGGTGGGCCGGGACTGTCTCACCACGGCTCCCCATGTGGCCGGTGTGGCCGGTGTGTTTATTCTGGTCACGGTTATTGGGTTTAACCTGCTTGGCGACGGTATCCGGGATGTTATGGATCCCAAGATGAAACAGTAGGAGGAAGCCATATGGAAATGAATGAGAAAGACATAATCTTAAAGGTTGAAGGATTAAAGGTGTATTTTTACACTGCCAGCGGCGTCAACAAGGCGGTGGACGGGGTCAGCTTTACATTGAAGAAAGGCTCCACCATGGGTATTGTGGGAGAGTCCGGTTCCGGCAAAAGCGTTACCAGCTCTTCGGTGATGCGGCTTATGCAGGCCAAATCCCAGAAGATCGTTGACGGAAGCCTAACATTTGAAGACATGGATCTGTTAAAGCTGTCTCAGAAGGAACTGCTGAAATTCCGGGGAGATGTGTGCTGTATGATCTTCCAAAATCCCATGACCTCCCTGGACCCTGTGTTTAAGATCGGATACCAGATGGTGGAGATGATAAGGGAGCACCAGAATGTCAGCAAGAAGGAAGCCTGGAACAAGGCAGTGGAAGCCTTAAAGCTGGTGGGAATTCCGGAGGCGGAAAAGCGCATGGAGGCTTATCCCCATGAGCTGTCCGGCGGTATGTGCCAGCGGGTCATCATCGCCATGGCGGTGTGCGGAAATCCCAAGCTGATCATTGCCGACGAGCCCACCACGGCTCTCGACGTGACGGTCCAGGCCCAGGTGCTGGAGCTTCTCAGGGATCTTCAAAAGAAGCTGGACACAGCCATCCTTCTGATCACCCACAACCTTGGTGTGGTGTGGGATATGTGTGATACGGTTATGGTCATGTACGCGGGAAATACGGTGGAGTACGCGGACACTAAAACCTTGTATCAGGAGCCGCTGCACCCCTACACATGGGGGCTTCTGGATTCCATGCCGAAACTGAGCAGCACATCGAAGGAGGAGCTGACCACAATTCCAGGGGTGCCGCCGGATCTGAGGCTTACGGGCCGCTGCTGCAATTTCTATAACCGCTGTCCCTATGTGACGGATAAATGCAAAGAGACCGTACCGCCCCTTGTGGAGGTGACGCCGGGGCATTTCGTGGCATGTCACAGGCAGAACGGGGAGGAACATTTAGTAAGAGGGGAAGTGAACAGCCATGGAGAATAAGAGAGTGATCATGAAGGTTGAGAATCTTCACAAAGATTTCGTCATCCACAGCAAGAAGCTGACGGAGCCTAGCAAACTGCTTCATGCGCTGAGCGATGTGTCCTTTGAGATCTATGAGGGGGAGACCCTGGGGGTGATCGGTGAGTCCGGATGCGGAAAATCCACATTGGGCCGCTGCCTGGTACAGCTGCACAAGCCTACCAGCGGCACCATCCTGTATCAGGGAAAGGATCTGTGGAGCTTAAAAGGTCAGGAGCAGAGGCAGGCCCGCCGGAATATCCAGATGATTTTCCAGGATCCCTATTCTTCTCTGGACCCTAAAAAGACGGCTTCTTATTCTGTGGAGGAGGCAATGAAAGTCCATGGCATCGGGGAGAACAGCAGAGACCGCCATCAGAGGGCGCTGGAGTCTCTCCAGGAGGTGGGACTTGACATTCAGCATATGGAGCGCTATCCTCATGAGTTCTCCGGCGGACAGAGGCAGCGGGTGAACATCGCGAGAGCCCTTTCCATATCGCCTAAGCTGATCGTCTGCGATGAGCCGGTGTCCGCGCTGGATGTGTCCATCCAGGCCCAGGTCATCAATCTGTTCAGGAAGATCCAGCAGGAGAGGAAGCTGACCTATGTGTTCATCTCCCACGATCTGGGCATCGTGAAATATATCAGCGACCGCATCGTTATCATGTATCTGGGAAGGATCGTGGAGATGTACACTTCCCATGGCCTGTACTCCAACCCGCTCCACCCCTACACCCAGGCCCTGCTTTCCGCCATTCCGCCGGAAAGTCCCTTTGAGCGGAGGGAGAGAGTCCCCTTGGAGGGCGACATCCCAAGCCCTATCGGCGATCAGATCGGCTGCCCGCTGGCAGGCCGCTGCCCCAAGTGCGACGAGAGATGTAAAAAAGAGACACCGGAGCTTAAGGATGTAGGAGACGGGCACCTGGTGGCGTGCTTTCGGGTTTCTTAAAAAAGAAAAAATTTTCATTAATTTCTAAAAAAGTAGCATACAGCCAGGGTTTGTGGTATAATATACCTGCGGGCAAAGAGCAAACCCTGGTTTTTCGCGTAAGGCGGTGCCAGAAGCGGTGACGCCTGTTTGACGCGGACCGAAGCGAAAAGCGGACGCCCATGAGCGAACTGGAGTAAAGAGGAAGCGGACTCACACGTCCCGGGGAGGAATCGCTCAGAAGAACAGAAAGCATACCACGCGCGTCAGCGCGTTTTTCAAAAGCTACATATAGGAAAGCGCGCTGATACGGCCTGCCGGAGGTTCCGGCAGCGTTCGGGGCGCTTTTTCTGAACCGCGCGGAAAAGAGGTCGTGAAAGAATTCCCAGGCCTGTTTTCCGCGCGAACGCTGCCTGCTTGTTTCACAAAACATACGATCAGGTACAGTATATTGACATCCATGGGATATGGGCCAGATGAGTGATACGGGAACTCGGCGTGTTTTTGGTTTATGCCTAACAGGCAAGGAGGAAGACATTTTGAAAAGAGCAGAGCAGTTAATGGAGATGACAGCTAGACACGAGGAGCTGATCTATGAGACAGCGGACTATATCTGGAAACATCCCGAGACCGGCTATCGTGAGTGGAACACATCCGCTTACATGGCGGAGCAGTTTGAGAAGCTGGGGTACACCCTGGTAAAGGCAGGAGATATCCCGGGGTTTTACGCGGATCTGGATACAGGAAAGCCAGGCCCCAAGGTGGCCATCTTGGGAGAACTGGATTCTCTGATCGTAAAGAATCATCCAGATGCGGTTTCCGATACCTGCGCGGTCCACGCCTGTGGACATAATGCCCAGTGCGCCACCCTGATGGGTGTGGCGGCTGCCCTGAAAGAGCCGGGAGCGCTGGATGGCATGTGCGGATCTATCCGCCTCATAGCGGTCCCTGCCGAGGAGCTGATCGAGCTGGGCTTTAGGGAGGAGCTGAGAAAGAAAGGGACCATCAAGTATTTTGGCGGTAAGGTGGAATTTATCTACAGAGGATATTTTGACGGCGTGGACATGTCCATGATGATCCATTCCGGCAACCTGGAGGAAGGAAAGTCCCTGTGCGTCAGCAGGGGATGCAACGGCTGCATCACCAAGAACATTACCTTCAAGGGTGTGTCCTCCCATGCCGGCGGTTCGCCGGAGAGCGGAAGAAATGCCCTGTACGCGGCTACCTGCGGTCTCAACGCGGTCAATGCCCTCAGGGAGACTTTTGTGGATGACCAGCACATCCGTTTCCATCCCATTATCACCCAGGCAGGACTCGCGGTCAACGCCATCCCTGAGGTGGCAAAGGTGGAGAGCTATGTGAGAGGCGCGTCTTTCGACGCCATGTATCAGTACAACAAAAAGGTAAACCGGGCTTTGGCGGCCTCAGCGGCCTCCATTGGCTGCAATGTGGAGCTTGACGACCATCCCGGTTATTTCCCGCTGAACAATGATCCCGGACTGTCCCAGGTGGTGGCGGATGCCATGAGGCAGATCGCCGGGCCGGACAGTGTGGACATGGACGGGGCCTGGGGTACAGGAAGCACGGACATGGGCGATGTGTCCGCGATCATGCCGGCAGTCCATCCCCACGCCAGCGGAGCCGTGGGAACGGGACATGGAAAAGATTATTACATTGAGAACAAAAAGCTGGCCTGCTTAAGGCCTGCCCAGTGCCTGGTGGTGGCGGCGGACATGCTGCTGACAGACGGCGGGGCCCTGGCGAAGAAGGTCATCGCGGAGGCTAAGCCTCAGTTTAAGTCCAAAGAGGATTACCTGGCAGCTATTGACAAAGTGACCATGGACAAGGACGCGGTGGTCTACAATCAGGACGGCACAGTGACCCTGGATTTCAGCGTATAAGGTCCGGCAAAGGCGGCGGCGCTGACCTGGACAGGGAGATTGGGGTAAAGCTTTAGGTTTCCGTCTCTTTCGGGGAGGCGGAAACCTGAAAATAAAAAAACTGGAGGAAATGAAAAATGTTATGCGTTAAGAACGGCAGAATCCACGACATGGTAAATCCCGAGGCATATGAGGGGGATATTCTTGTAGACGGAGGAAAGATCGTCAGAATCGGCCAGAATCTGGAGATTCCCGAGGGAACCGAGATCATTGATGTTTCCGGCAAAGATGTCTATCCGGGCTTTATTGACGCCCACAGCCATCTTGGCCTGGACGGCTACGGCATCGGATTTGAGGGACAGGATTATAATGAGATGAATGATATCTGCGCCTCCCATCTGAGAGGGATCGACAGTTTCAATCCCCTTGATCCCACGGTTCATTCCGCGGCCATGGGAGGCGTCACCTGTGTAGGAACCGGCCCGGGAAGCGCCAATGTGCTGGGCGGAACCTTCTTCGCGGTAAAGACCACAGGAAAACGGGTGGATGACATGATCGTGAAGAACCCGGTGGCCATGAAGTGCGCGTTTGGAGAGAACCCCAAGCGCTGCTACAAGGACAAGAATAATTTTGCCCGTATGTCCACCGCGGCCAAGCTGAGGGAGATGCTGTTCAAGGCTCAGGACTATAAGGCAAGAAAAGAGGCGGCAGGGGACGATCCCTTAAAGAAGCCGGCGTTTGACATGAAGCTGGAGGCCCTGATCCCGGTGCTGGATGGCCAGATCCCCCTGAAAGCCCATGCCCACCAGGCAAACGATATCCTGACCGCGATCCGGATCGCGAAGGAATTCAAAGTCAAGATCACCCTGGAGCACTGCACCGAGGGACATCTGATCGTGGATGAGCTGGTGAAGGAGAATCTTCCCTGCGCGGTAGGGCCCAGCCTGGGACATGCTACCAAGTTTGAGCTCCAGAACAAGACCTGGGCTACCCCCGGGATTCTCGCGGCGGCAGGCTGCCAGGTGTCCATTATCACCGACGCGCCTGTGATTCCCCAGCAGTACTTAACCCTGTGCGCGGCCATGGCGGTGAAGGCAGGCATGGACAGCTTTGAAGCCATGAAAGCCATTACCATCAACCCGGCAAAGCACCTGGGGATCCAGGACAGAGTGGGCACCCTGGAGGCTGGAAAGGATGCGGACATTGTGGTTTACGACGGCTGTCCGCTGGAAGTGGCCTCCTCTCTGGAGCTGGTTCTCATTGACGGCAAGAAAGTAAACTAGAAAAAGGAAACCCACAAAAAGAAAGGGAAGAGCGATGCAAAACTTTGTAATCACCGTGGCAAGGGGATTTGGCTCCGGTGGACGCCAGATAGCGGCCAAGCTGGCAGATGAGCTGCATATCCACAGTTATGATAACCGGATCCTCAAACTGGCTGCCCAGTACAGCGGTTATGATGAGCACTATTTCAGGGAGGCTGACGAGAACTTACACGGCAGCCTGATCACCAAACAGCTGCTGGAGCTTCCCAAGATGTTTCACACCAAAGGCCAGCTGTCCAAGTTTGTGTCTGACGACAGGCTTTTTGAGTTCCAGAAAAAGATCATTGAAAAACTGGCAGAGTCCGAGTCCTGTATTATTGTGGGAAAATGCGCGGACTATATATTGAAAGACTATGACAATGTGTTCAGCGTGTACGTGGAGGCCCCCAGAGCCTACTGCCTCCAGAGAGTCATGGACCGGATGTACGACATAACCCTGGAGGAGGCTGACGAGCTGATCACAAAGACAGACAAATACAGGGCAGATTATTACAAGTATTACACCCACGGCAACTATTGGACCAACCCTGTCAATTATGACATAACCCTGAACAACTCAAGGTTCGGGGATGAGAAGAGCGTACAGATGATCATCCAGTGCATGCGGGTCAAATTCGGAGATGAGTGGTACAACGAGTACATGAAAGGATTGTCCGCCAATGGGTGAGAAACTGACAAAAAGCGATGTGGAAAAGATCCAGAAGGAGATCGAGCACAGGAAGCTGGTGGTGCGCAAGGAGGCCATTGAGGCGGTAAAGGAGGCCAGGGCCCACGGGGATTTAAGCGAGAATTTTGAGTACCACGCGGCAAAGAAGGACAAGAACCAGAACGAGAGCCGCATCCGCTACCTGGAAAGAATGCTGAAAAATGCCCAGATCGTGTCCGATGAGTCCAGGGACGACGAGGTGGGGATCAACAACACAGTGGAGCTTTACATGGAGGATGACGACGAGGTGGAGACCTACCGGCTGGTGACCTCCATCAGAGGAAGCTCCTTAAAGAACATGATCAGCACCGAGTCGCCCCTTGGCAAGGCCATCTTCAAGCACAAGGTAGGGGACCGGGTATATGTGAAGGTGAATGACAACACTGGATATTATGTGGTGATCCGAAATATTGAGAATACCAAAGATGACGGGGAGGATTCGATCCGGAGCTTTTAAAAAATTGCAACCCCTGATTCTTAAAAAGAAGAGAATCCCTTGGAATCCAGGGGATTCTCTTTTTCTACTCTTCTCCAAAAGTATGTTCCAGGCGGGGGTCAAGGGGCGCTCCATGTTCTACATATTCCATAAAATTCATGATCAGCTCTGCCCCTTCAAGGACAGCCTGGCTGTACAGGCGCTCCAGTTGCCGTACTAAGGGCCCGCAGGCCGGGTTGGACTCCCCGCGGATCACCATATCCTGGACAGCCACAGGAAGGTGGCCCAGCTTCATCAGATACCAGATGAAAAAGTGCAGCCTGTGGCCCGATGGCGCGAGAAGATTGCAGCACAGCCTCATGTGCCGGATAGAGGTTATGATCTGACGGGCAGTGATGGCGGGAAAGAATCCGGAGATGATTGTTCCATAAAACATTTTGGCTCTTAAGTGGGCAGTGGGACGGCAGGTCATGGGATCTAAGCCGTCTCTTGTCATTAAGTCCCGGTCCAGCTCCGCTTCCATCTCGCTGTGGGAGATTCCGGTCTCCCGGGCCATCCGCTCCACATAGGGGTGGCAGCGGCTGTCTAAGGCAAAATGGCAGAGAAATCCAAAGGCGTAGGCGTATCTGGCTGAGGGGATAAAGGAAATACGGGCATTTTTCAGATGGCGGTCCGCTTTCCGGCACACAGGCGGTTTTCCATTTTTCCCGCCGTAGATCACGGAGGCGGCCTTCCTGAAAAATTCTGTCCCGGGCCTGGCGTGCATGGCGAATCCCGTCTGATTGACCCTGTTTTTCTCAAATACTCTGTAGTAAAATAAAAGATCCGGGCCGTGGAGACCAATGTTGTAAAGTCCGCCGTGGGAGCGGATAATATCCTGAATATTTCCGGGCAGCCGCTTGTAGACATCCCGCCCAAAACGGTAATGCGCGTAGGTGGTAGGCATCTTACATCCAGCCTCCATCCAGTCCAATGATCTGCCCTGTGAGGTAGGAATTCTTGTAGCCTAAGTGGTATACTAAATCCGCCACCTCCTCGGCCTTCCCAAGCCTTCCGGCAGGGATCTGGTCAACCAGGCTGATCAGTTCATCTTCTTCCAGAAATTGGTTCATCTCTGTGTCAATGGCCCCGCAGGCAACCCCGTTGACCTGGATTCCGCAGGGGGCCAGTTCCTTGGCCAGGGCTTTTGTGAAGGCGTTAATACCGCCCTTGGTCGCGGAGTAGGCCACCTCGCAGGAGGCCCCCACGTTGCCCCACACTGAGGAGATATTGATGATCTTGCCGTACTTCTGGGCAATCATGCCGGGGATGGCAAGCTTACACAGATTAAATACAGAGGTTAAGTTGGTGCGGATAATCCGGTCCCAGTCCTGGCTCTTCATGTCCTGGAGAAGACCGATGTAGGAAATGCCCGCATTGTTCACAAGAACATCCACGGTGCCGAACTGTTTTTTTATCTGCTCAAATAAATCCTCACACTGCTTTAAATCCCCCACATCCCCCATAAAGGCCAGGCAGGGTACCTGGTAGGATTCGATATCTTTTTTTGTCTGGATCAGACGTTCTTCCCTGTGGATACAGTTGATGACCACATTATAGTTTTTTTTCGCGAACTTCACGGCAATGGCTTTTCCGATTCCACGGGAAGCGCCGGTTACCAGAACTGTCTTTCTGGCCATAGGATCACTCCTTTTTGATTATAGAATGTCGCCGCCTGCCATGTTAATGTCTTCTGCCGCGAAAACAGACATACCATGGCGGCATTTATATTATAACACATTTTCGAAAGAGACGGAAGGCGATTATTGCTGATTCGTCATGGCCAGTAGGGTTATGGAGTCAAAGCAGCTTGGAAATGGGCTGACCAGCATCCCAACGAAGGCGTTTTACCATTGCTCCAGTCTGGAAACGATCGTAATACCGGATAATGTAACAGCCATTGGTCAAGAGGCGTTCAGTGAACGCGAAGGTCTGCGGGAAGCGGTAATTGGAGATGGCGTTGAAGAGATAGGAAGCAATGTGTTTAAGTCTTGTGAAAATCTGGAGAAAGTGAACATCCCTGGCCAGGTATTTAAGATTGAAGAAGGAGCATTTAATATCTGTACAAATCTGAAAGAAGTAACCATTGGAGCCGGAGTAGAAATGATTAAGAGCGCGGCGTTTGGCGGCTGCCAAAATTTGGCAGACATTTACTATGGCGGAAGGAACCGCGAGGCGGTGGCCACGGTTGACCAGGAAGGAAACGTGAAAGGCATAGCCGCGGGCTCCGCCACAATCACGGCGGCGCTTAACGGGAAGACCGCATCCTGCGAGGTAACCGTTCGGAGAGCGTCCAATGGAGGTGGAAGTTCCAGTGGTGGAAGCTCTAGTGGCGGAAGCTCCAGCAAAAGCTCCTCCTCAACCAGTGGGGTCAATACCTGGACCCAGGACACGAAGGGCTGGAGATACAAAAAAGGGGACAACACCTGGGCGTCTAATGGCTGGCAGCGGATTGACGGAAAATGGTACTATTTCAATGAGGTCTCGGACGGAACCAGAGGGGCGTTGATGATTAACACTTAGATGGGGGAGTATTATGTAAACCAGGGAGGAGTCTGGGCAAAATAAATCAACAGAAGGTTCCCATGGGTTTTGGCATGGGAACCTCCGCTGTGTAAGGCTTATTTTACACTACCAAGAATTCTGTTTTTATAATCCTATTCCATTTAAACCTTAACTCTCACCAAACCATTCTCTGACAACGGAGACTCCCATCGCGACGGCCTTCGCTATGGAATCATTGTCCATACCCATGGCCTTAAGATTAAAGGCCGTCTGCTTTGCCTGCTCCAATTCTCCACAACCTTGTTTGACATTTCCATGATGATCTTCCTGGTATAGGCGCTG
>CAJUSJ010000080.1 GCA_910588865.1 uncultured Lachnospiraceae bacterium | reverse complement strand
GTACCTGGAACCTTTGCTGGCGGGCAAAGTTCCTGGAGGGCCTGACAGGAAGCGTATGCTTTCTGATCAGGCCCTCCACATCAGGAGATTCCTCCCAGGAATGCAGCCGCAGGAAGTGACGGCAGATCTTGAAAGCAATGGAAAAATCAACCTGATGGACATGCCTGCGTTTCTGCTTCTCAAACGTGACCTGTCCTGTTATGTAAGAGCAGAAATTAAAAAGGATGAGCCTGGCCCATATCTCATGTGTTATCATCTGCCTGCTCTTTGAGTGGAAATTCACAGCGGCTATTGCATGCTTCAGCGTGCAAAATGAAGTCTCGATGCCCCATCTTATGTGGTATATTCCCTTGATTTCCCGTGCGTTGAATTCATTTTCGGGAAGGCTTGTTATGATGTTCTCATAGGTGCCGTTCCCAATGGAGAAACGCAGGACACGCGGGGACATCTCGTATTCCCCATATCCCTCAGCCGGGAAATAGTCAAAGGCTACCTTTTGGCAGATGTGGCGATACCGGTCTGCTGATTCGGGATGCAGGTATTTCTTTTTTGAATAGCTTCTTGTAAGGTGTCTTGTGACCCTGATGTCAAATGTCTCGTTTTTGGGAGGTCGCTGCCAAGAAGGCGCTTCATTTTTGTATCAGTTGCACGGATGACAAAAAAGGAACCATTCTCCATGGCATGCGCAAAGACATTATACGCATGGAACCCTCTGTCGGCAATGAATACAGGGACCGTCCCGCCGCGGGGGGAGAGGAGCCAACCGCCCTGGTAGCAGCAGCTATGTTAAAAGCGGATGTCATATTTCGCGCCACCAAGTTTTCACTGTTCCACAGCCATGCCAGAAGAGACGCGTGTGCTGCCGGTGCCAGAGATTTAAACTGCTGTGACTACAGCCTGGAGATGCTGGATGGAGGCAGCCTCTATACAGATTTTGAGGCGGACAGAAAGTATGTTGATCAGATGCTTAAGAGCATGAAAGATGGGGACAAGATCCACATCACCACGGAAGCCGGAACAGACTACTACGCCAGCATCAAGGGACACAAGCTGTTCCCTCAGTACGGCATGGTAAGGAATCCCGGCGAGACCTGCTCCCCGCCGGACATCGAGATGGCTTCCGGGGCCATACCGGGAACCGCTCACGGAAAGATCGTGGTGGACGGCAGCATCACCCATCCGGCCATGGGAGTGTTAAACGAGCCCATCACCTTCTATGTGGAGAACAGCTTTGTGACCAGGATTGAGGGAGGCGAGGAGGCAAAGCGCTTTGCCGAGGAGCTGGCCAAGGTCTATGACCCCAGGATGTACCGGGTGGGCGAGATTGGAATCGGCTTAAATCCAGACGCTTCCCTCTGCGGAAGGATGCTTGAGGATGAAGGCTGCGGCGGACACGGCGGGGCCAGAGGCCTGGGAGTGGGCTGTCTGAGAGGGTGATGAACCTGCCTCACAGAAAGCTGATCAAGGAAAAAAGAGCAACTGGGAGATGGGCGGATGCGCTCCGGGAACGCACGCGATGCTCAGCGCGATCTTTGATCATGTATGTTGGATCGGAAAACAGTTTAAGGGGGGTCGGCGGCGGAGACACATCCGGCAGCGGACCAGGGTCCAGAGAGCCAGAGAATATCTGAGACAGGGCGGTATTTTTTCATGCCATCCCAATGGATGTCCAATGAGGCAAAGAGAACAAAAAACATCACATTTTTTATCAGATCGGAAACCATACCAGAAACCGTTCCGGCAAGTCGGCAAAGCTGGTGGTTCTCTTAAAGGATGAGTGGCTGGAGAGCATGATCATGCCCATGTCAAAAAATGGGAAGACCAACATCCGGGAAACCTATGACGGGGAGGAGTTATACTGCTTCTGCGACTGAGATTTACCCAGGAATATTCTTCCAGAAAAGGATTACCTGCTGACAAGCCTGGATTCGGAGAAAACCGGGTGGAACCGCAAAGACATTTTTCCGCTGCTTTAAACAGGCGGAAGGGATGCCGCCTGGGGTGTGGCGGAAAGAGATGAGAAGCCTGGGGTGACAGACTGCCCTGCCGGGATCTAAGGGTGCCGGCAGGGCAGTTCTTCTGTATTTAATCCTGCGTATTCTCACACTTCTCCACCGCGTCCTTGGCTGAGGCCCCTCCGAAGATGATGTTAAGGATCCCGGGAGCATAGCGCTCGAACATGCCGGCGGGGACATAGACGCTGGTTCTGACGATCTCCGTTGTGGGAGTGATGCCCTCGCAGTATACATAGCACTTGTAGCGGATCTCACCATCCCCCATATCCAGCTCGAAATTGCCATTGCGCAGTCCGTAATTGGCCCGGCAGATAAATTCCGCCATTCTCAGCATCATATCCTGGTCTTCCGGGTCAGCGCCGATGGGAGCGGTGGTGTAGAGAGAATAGCTGTTCTCGTGTACAATGATGGTGTAATTGAGCTTCTTCAGCTGGCCCTTCATGTTCAGCCCAAAGGTGAAGCCGCCTTTCGCCTCGTTGAAAGTATAATGCCAGTTATCAGTCTCCAGGGAATTCTTGATGGCGTTCGCGATAGTGTCAGAATAGTTTGCGGTTTTCATAAATTAGATACCCCTTTCCTTATTGATTAATTTAATATACTGCTGTGGTTAAAACAACAAAGTGAATTTTAACAGTCCCGGGAATCAGTTGTTTTATCTGATGAAAGAAGTATATCAGATGGAGGAGGGGAGGTGGTCGCCTGGGAAGCGACATTTGGGGAGCTTTTTGTTGCCTGTTCTCGTTTCAGCCCTATGAAAAACCAGAAAAATGGTGTATAATATCTTCACAAAGCAAGCTGCCCCGGGGATTTAGGGGCAGTTGAGACACTATTTGACCCTGCGTCACATAATGGAGGAGGTTACCACTATGGGAGAGATGATGTCATCATTTGACGGCATGAAACTGTACTTAAACAAGGAGGTTCCGGACAATGCCAGGGCCGTGCTGGTGATCGTGCACGGGCTGTGCGAGCATCAGGGGCGGTATGATTACCTGGCGGAGCTGTTCCACAAGGCGGGGATTGGCACCTACCGTTTCGACCACAGAGGACACGGACGCTCTGAGGGGGAGCGGACCTACTACAGTGATTTTAACCAGCTGCTGGACGACACCAACGTGGTGGTGGACATGGCTGTAGCGGAGAATCCGGATATCCCTGTGTTTCTCATGGGCCACAGCATGGGCGGATTTACGGTATCCCTGTATGGGGTGAAGTATCCTGACAAGAAGCTTCGGGGCATTGTCACCAGCGGAGCCCTGACCCATGACAATACCGGGCTGATCACCGGAGTTCCCCAGGGCCTGGATCCCCACACCCAGCTTCCCAATGAGCTGGGCGGCGGCGTGTGTTCCGTGGCAGAGGTGGTGGACTGGTACGGCAAGGACCCCTACAACACCAAGACCTTTACCACCGGACTGTGCTATGCCCTGTGTGACGGGCTTAAGTGGTTCGCGGGCAAGGAGAAGGAGTTCGCCTACCCGGTGCTGATGCTCCACGGGGAGAAGGATGGGCTGGTCAGCGTGAAGGACACTTATGAGTTCTTTGCCGCGGCCGCGTCCGAGGATAAGCAGATGAAGATCTACGGCAGCCTGTTCCATGAGATTTTCAACGAGTACCGCAAAGATGAAGTCATCGGGGACGCTCTCAGATGGATCGAGAACAGAATCTGACAGGAGAC
Organism: uncultured Lachnospiraceae bacterium; assembly: GCA_910588865.1. GTDB lineage: Bacteria > Bacillota > Clostridia > Lachnospirales > Lachnospiraceae > UBA3402. Next base: position 14,791 of record CAJUSJ010000080.1, on the reverse strand, counting down.
AGACCCGGCGGGAAGGCAAGAGCGATAAAAGCTTAGACTGAGAATCGAGTAGGGGGGCCTTCCCCTGCTCGCCGTGCCGGGGCGGGGCCGCGCGAACGGCCACATTTCCTTTCCGCCCCGTGTACACAAAAAGAGGCATGGGCCGAAACATTGGCCCATGCCTTAAAACAAGGAAGGAAAGATTGCTGGATATGAAAATGAAGCGGTTGATGACAGGTTTATGTTTATGGGCCGGGATTCTTCTGTGCTGCGGCTGTCAGGCAAAGGGATCTACAGCGGGCCCAGGGGAGAGCGGAGAGGAACAGGCGCGGACAGCGGGCCGCGAAGCCGGAGACAGCGGGAATGAGCGGGAACAGGAGAGGGCCCGGGGCAGATGGGACAGCCAGGAGGAAGAGGAAGTTCAGGACAGCGGCTCTGCGGCTTTTGGAACCCCGGTTTCCACCCAGAGCGGCCCGGCTGCCGAAAGTGGTGAGGAGCAGGAGGCGGACCAGGAGGATGAGAAGCTTTCCGAGGAAGTGGAGGGGTATCTGGAGAAGATGACGCTGGAAGAGAAGGTTGCCCAGCTTTTTATCATCCTCCCGGAATCCCTGATGAAGGTAGACCAGGTGACAGCCGCGGGAGAGATGACCAGGAATTCCATCAATCAGATTCCGGTGGGCGGATTTATCTATATGGCGGGAAACCTGGTTTCAGCGGATCAGGTGAAAACCATGTTGTCCAATGTTCAGGCCTACAGTCTGGAGCGCACAGGGCTTCCCATGTTTTTAAGTGTGGATGAAGAGGGGGGCACTGTTACCAGGATCAGCGGGAAGGGAAAAATTGACGTGCCCGTTATCGGCGACATGGCGGCGGTGGGCCAGACCAATGACCCGGCCCGGGCGAAGAAGATCGGATCTGACATGGGAACTTACCTGGCAGAGCTGGGATTTAATGTGGATTTCGCTCCAGTGGCTGATGTGCTCAGCAATCCGGAGAACGCGGTTGTAAAATCCCGGTCCTTTGGCAGTGATCCGAAACTAGTGTCAGACATGTCCCTGGCTCTTGCGGAAGGACTTGGGGAACATGGGATCATCAGCGTGTTCAAGCATTTTCCCGGTCACGGCGCTACCGCGGGGGATACCCACGCGGGATATGCTTTTACAGATAAAACTTTAGACGACCTGCTTCAGTGCGAGCTGATCCCTTTCCAGAGATGTATTGAGCAAAAGGCTGGATTTATTATGGTGGGGCACATTTCGCTGCCGAATGTTATCGGCGACGACACCCCGGCCTCCCTGTCCCCGGTGATCATCAATGAGCTGCTGCGGGACAGGATGGGCTATGACGGCGTGGTGGTGACAGATGCCCTGGATATGGGCGCTGTCACGGGGCAGTATTCCTCGGCGGAGGCGGCGGTGAAAGTCCTGGAGGCCGGGGCTGACCTTATTCTCATGCCCCAGAATTTTGAAGAGGCCTACCAGGGCGTCATCGGCGCGGTACAGGATGGGACCCTGACTGCTGAGCGGATTGATGAGTCTCTCAGGCGGATCCTGAAGGTGAAGCTTCGTTACTGTTCGCATGGGTTCGCGGCAGCTGGCGAAAATCCATGAAAATCGACCGCGGCCATGGGATTTTTGCTCTCTAGCCCAGTTTATCATATAGTCAGCGGGGCAAGCGCGCGGACCTGCCTGGACAATAACGAGGCTTCCGATGAACCAGGGCCAGGAGAATGCCTGACCGGATTATTGGGACATGGCTTCCCTGAGCTGTCTGATCAGCTCCAGATCATCGCTGGTCAGCTTTAGGTTGGAGCTGAGTTTTGTGCCGTCCGGAGAGGTCACGTTGAATTCCACCACAGTCCCCTCTGCCAGGCATTGTTTGTACGCGGCCTTCCAGAATCTGGGGAATTTGGGATGATTCGCGGTAAAACGGTTCCAGGAAGATTTTAACTGGATCAGCAACATTGGATTAACAGGCATAAAGGTCCTCCTTGTATGTTCGATAATGAGTAATTCGTGTACTGCCGGGCAGGGGTTGGGAATCCGGTGTCAGGGGGCCGGCATCAGCCCCGGGTTCCCTGTATCATCATAATATATTATTTTTATCAAGGCAACGGTAAAACAGCCAGGATCAAGAGGAAAAGCCATGTTTTTTATTTGCGGCATTAACCAGGGACAGAAAGAGATTCCCTATAATAAGCTGGTAATCTGCGGCAGCTGCGGAGGGTATGGGCGGTATCAGGTTTTTATGACCTACATGTGCCTGAGCCTGTTCTTCATACCCGTGTTAAAGTGGGGGCGGAGATACTATGTGAAAATGTCCTGCTGCGGCACAGTGTATGAGCTGGCGCCGGAGACCGGAAGGTCCATAGCCAGGGGAGAGCAGGTCCAGGTCGGGCAGGCTGACTTAAAGCTCATACAGGCGGGAAGAAGAGAGCAGTGGAGGCCCGCCGCGGACAGGAAGCGGGTCTGCGAAAACTGCGGTTTTGAGACAGAAGAGGATTACAATTACTGCCCAAAATGCGGGGGAAGATTGGAGGAGCCATGAAGATGGATAGACGAAAGAGAGAAATACCCGGCTGTCTGGGCGGTCTGTGGAAGCGGCCAAGACCTGCGGAGGATGGGAACATGAGGGGGCGGAGGAATTTCCCCAAGGGCAGAAACATGGCGGTGTCAGCGGTTCTTCTGGCAGCCGCCGCGGCAGTGCTCCCATGTGAGGCGGGAGCAGGCAGCGCCTGGGCGGCATCAGGAAAAGCAGCCGGACCGGGTCATCCCGCCGTGTCAGAAAGCGGCCGGTTCGCCGGGACAGGCAGCGGCCTGGAGGATGGTCAGTCGGTACCGCTTGGAGGAAGCCCGGCTGGCGGCTATGAGTCAACGCCTGTGGGTCTTCACGGGGCTCTCAGGGTTCAGGGCTCTCATCTGGTGGACGCTAAAGGAGAGAATTACCAGCTCTACGGCATGTCCACCCATGGGCTGTCCTGGTTTCCCCAGTATGTAAACAAGGAGGCGTTCCAGACCCTCCGGGATGACTGGAATACCAACTGCGTGCGCCTGGCTCTGTACACGGACGAGTATAACGGGTACTGCGGCGGCGGTAATCAGGAGGAGCAAAAGAAGCTGGTGGATCAGGGCGTAACCTACGCCGCGGAGCTTGGCATGTATGCGATCGTGGACTGGCATGTGCTGAATGACAGGGATCCCAATGTCCACAAGGCAGAGGCCCTTGCGTTTTTCGATGAGATGGCAAAGCGGTGGAAAGACCATGACAATGTGATCTATGAGATCTGCAATGAGCCCAACTCCGGGGCCACATGGGATGGGATCAAAAGCTATGCCAATGAGGTGATCCCTGTGATCCGCGAACACGACAGCGACGCGGTGATTATTGTGGGCACACCTACCTGGAGCCAGGATATCCACCAGGCCCTGGACAGCCCTCTGGAGTTTGACAATGTGATGTACGCCCTCCATTTTTACGCGGGAACTCACACAGACTGGCTCAGAAACAGATGCGAAGAGTGCGTTACAAAAGGCCTTCCTGTGTTTATAAGCGAGTTCGGCATGTGCGACGCTTCCGGAAGCGGCGGCAATAATTTTGACCAGGCCTCCAGATGGATGGAGCTGATCAGGCAGTATGATCTCAGCTACTGCTGCTGGAATCTGGCCAACAAAAACGAGACCAGCAGCGTCATAAAGCCGGACTGCCAAAAGACGTCAGGCTGGACCGAGTCGGATCTGAGCGAGTCCGGCCAGTGGATCCGGGAGCGGTTCCGGGCGGAATCATAAACAAAACAGCGGCCGAAGCCCAGGAAAAAGCAATGGGTTTCGGCCATCCTTTTAGTCTTTCATCTCCCGTATCTGGGCCACAATATCCTCATAGCTCTCTCCGTATTTCTGGTAGACCGGCTGAACGCTTTTGATGAATTCCTCCTTATTCTCCACCTCGGTTATGACCGCTCCGGCCTTTTCAAGGGTTTTCCGGTTATTTTCCTCCTGTTCATCCCAGAGCTGGCGCTGGCGGAGGGATGATTTTGCGGCGGCGGTCCGAATAATCTCCTGATCCTCCTGGCTTAAGCTTTCCAGAACGCTTTTGTTGATAATGATCATCTCTGGGATGCGCACATGCTCGTCATTGACAATGTAGGGGGCCTTGGTGTAATGTCCCATGCTGATATAGCTGGACACATTATTTTCCGCCCCGTCGATCTCGCCTTCCCGGAGGGCGGCGGCTACCCTGTCATAGGGGATCTGCACCGGGACAGCGCCCAGGGCACTGATCACGTCAACCATCAGGGAGCTTTCCTGCACCCGTATCTTCATCCCCTCTAAGTCTTCCACGCTGCTGACAGCGTTGTCCGCGGTATAAAAATTTCTGGCCCCCGCGTCATACCAGCAGAGTCCCACCACCCCGATATCCTCCATACAGCTTAAGTAGTCTTCCCCGATGGAACTGTTGAGGACCTTCCACATGTGGTCGGAATTTTCATAGAGATAGGGCATCTGCAGGGCGATGAGCCTGGGCTCGTACTCGATCAGCAGGGCAGTGGAGACCCTGGCAATATCAATTCCACCGTATACCACCTGCTGTACCGTGGATTTTTCGTCCCCCAGACGTCCTGAATGGTAGGTGAGGATACGGATCCGGCTGCCGCTCATCTCATCTACCAGGTTGGCAAAATAATCGCAGGCAATGGAGGCGGGATGCTCTGGTCCCTGGTTGTTGGCAAGCCTTAAGACGACCTGGCTGTCCATGGTCATGGGCTCGTCCAGATTGATCTGGGTCTGTAAAGTGGATATGTCCGACTGACGGCTTTTTTGCAGGTCTGACGCTCTGTGCAGAGAAAACATTGTGTAGGTACAAACCAGCAGGAATCCTGTTAGCAGTACGTTTCTGGTCATTTTGTTCATTGCTGTGCGGTTCCTCCGTGTACATAATTGGTCAGTCTTCAGGTTGGAAAAAGATCTGGTTGCGGTACTCCGTGGGAGTGACTCCTATTTTTTTACGGAATACTTTGGTAAAATAATTGGAATCCGGATATCCTGCCATGGCCCCGGCCTCCCGGACACTTAAAAACGGGCTGGACAGGTACTGTTTTGCCATGTTGATCCTTACCGTGATGATATATTCCTTGCAGGACACGCCATAAAACTGTTTGAATATTTTGTTGAAATGGTTGAGGGACAGCTGGTAGCGCTCCACGAGTTCTTCCACAGAGATATCATCCATGTAGTTGTTGTCAATGTATTTTTTTGCTTCCTTCACCACCATGGCTGTCCGGTTCCCCATCCAACCCTCCGGTTCATCGCTGTCCGCCGGCTCCTCAGCCCTCCTGTCCTCAGGCGTTTTTTTCCAGGAGGCAAGCTCCTCCTCATCGTCTCTCTCAAAGATTTTTTCGATAGTCTGGACCAGCTCGTTTTCATCCAGAGGCTTTAAGAGAAATTCTATGGCCCCGATGGACACCGCCTGTCTGGCGTAGCGGAACTCCGCGAAAGCGGTGAGATAGATGATCTTGCATTCAGGGATCAGAGCTTTGATCCGCCTTCCGGCCTCCATGCCGTCGATGAGAGGCATCTCAATATCCAGGATAGCGATATCCGGTTTGACCTCAGAGGCCTTCTCTAAGGCGATCTTTCCGTTGGCTGCCTCGCAGATCAAACCGATCTGGGGAAAATGATTTTCCAGGATCCGTCGGATCAGGGTACATGCCATCACCTCGTCATCCGCGATCAATACTTTCTTCACTTGAACACTCCTCCTCCTTGATTCTGATCTCAATACAGGTTCCTCTGTTTTTTTTGCTGTAGATTTTTATCTGGCAGTCAGGGTAGGCAAGCTTCAGGCGGTCGAACACATTGCGCATGCCGATGCCGGACCGGACCCCCTCCATGCCGGAAAGTTTTTTGCCGGACAGCAGAGCCTGCCGCTGGGCTTCCTCCATGCCCACGCCGTTGTCTAAAACCTTCAGAACCAGAAAACCCTGACTGAGAAAAAGCTTTATCTCCACGGTCCCGCCGTTTTCCCGCTTTAAGATCCCGTGGTTGATGCAGTTCTCCACCATGGGCTGAAGGGTCAGAGGGGGGATACCGTAATTTTTCAGGTCAATGTCTGCTTTTAATACATAGTTGAGCCGTTCTCCAAAACGTTTTTTTTCGATGTAAATATAATTTTTTATTAAGGATAATTCTTTAACAATCGGCACGATCCGGTGGGGGCTTTCCAGGTTGTAGCGGAAAATTCTGGCAAGGCACAGGATCATCTCATTGGTGGTCCGGGCCTTTTCTACTGTGGCCATGCCGGAGATGGCGTTTAGGGTGTTGAACAGAAAGTGAGGGTTGATCTGGGACTGGAGATAAGACAATCTGGCGCTCTCTAACATTTTCTCGCTGTTGATGACCTTCAGTTCCCTCTCGTGAAGCTGCCTTGTCAGCTCTTCCCTGGCCTTGAGCTCAGCGATAACCTGCTGAAGCCTGGCCTTCATGCTGTTAAAAGAGCGGTTGGTCCGCCCGATCTCGTCATCTTTGTCCACCGGAAGATCCGGGATCTGGAACTGTTCCTGCTCCACGGCCTTGATATTTTCCGCCAGCAGGATCAGGGGATTCAAAATATGGTCTGAGAGAAAGGATAAAAATACAATGGAAATGGTGATCACAATGATGATCAGGTTTCCGCTTATGATCCGGCGCGTTTCAATGCCGGTGGAGATGCCGTGGTAGGTTTCCAGCCCGTAGGATAAGTTGGCCTGGAGGAGTTTGATGGTGTTGCTGCTGATCATCTCCGATATGTCCCGGATCTGTTCCATCTGGACAGCCTCTCCCGGGTCAGACAGAGAGCTCCGGACCATCTCGTCATAGGTGACATACATGTTTTTTACCGACTGGGTCAGGAGGTAGCCGTTTAGTGACTGGTTTTGGGCATCCTGTATCATGTTGGTGATGTAATGGTTTACCTGAAGGTTATTGCGCATATAGTTCATCCAGTTGGTCTCGGACTTATCGTCTAAGTAACGGTCGTACAGCTCCACATCGTCTGTAAATGTCACCAGAAACTGGTTGATGGTATAATACCTGGTGAGCATGGTGTCAAAGGCTTCCTGGAATTTGATCTCCGAGTACACAGAATACAGGTTGGATATAGTAAATAAAGAAACAACCAGACAAAAAAACGCCATTACCCTGGCCTTCATGGAATGTCCTTCCTTTTTTCTCATCTTTTCCATCATAGTCTCTCCAAATAAATGCCGGGAATTCACAAGGAGACGGAACTCTCCCAACAAGAAAATTCCGTCTCCCTGCCATAAGGCCCAGTAATCTTATATATGAATCTTTAGTTGATCCACGCGCCGTTTTCGTCTACCTGGTAGCCGTCGGGTGTGGTGGTGTTCCGGTAGAGATGTCCCTGATCCTGACCCGCGACAGGCTCAAAGTAATAGGACTTCCCGTCGATCTCGTTCCAGCCGGTGTACATACGGCCGAAGTTGCCGTCGTGCTGGTTGTGGAGATAGTAGGTGCTTCCGTTGGCGTCAGTGAACCATCCGCCTACACAGTAGCCGCTCCCATTGAAGTAGTACCAGCAGGACTGCCCGTTCCACTCCAGAGACTCCCATGCCGCTGCCGGGTAGGTTCCGTCCGCTCTCTCATACCACCAGCCGTTGGCGTCGCTCTTCCAGGAACCGGATGCCGCTGAGCGGTTGGAAGAAGAGGAGCCGGAAGAACCGGAGCCTGAGCCGCTGCCCCTGCTGGAATAAGCTGTGGCCTTGAGAACCAGCTCTACCGGAATGGACACGGTACCGGAGTCGGTTCCGGGATTGATGGTAGCCGCTTTCAGGCTTACATTGACCTGACCGGATGCGCCGTCGCTTGTCTGGGCGGAATAGCCCATAACAGCGTTGGCCTTGATGTATCCGTCCTCTCCCTGGGGATTGGTCCTGGTTCCGTTGACAGGTGCCTTGTACTCTACATCCTCCAGATCCACAAGTTGGAAGGACATATTATTGTCAGCGTTAAACTTGGCAAGGATATCCTGGATAGCGTTCATAAGGGCTTCCTTCGCGGCCTCTTCGCTGGTGCCCGCGGTTGTTGACCTTACAGGAGCGGCCTCCAGTTCTTTTGTCAGGTACTCTTCCGCATCCTGGACAAGCTTGCTGAATTCTCCCACCTCAATGGTTACGGTTGTGGATACAGGAAGCACACCGTCGTCCGCGGTAAAGGTTACGTGGTAAATGCCTGCCTTGGGAGCCGGCCAGGTGAATTCCTTTGTAGCCGGGTCAAACTTGGATCCGGCTGGCAGATTCTTAACAGAGTATTCCAGTGTGGCGTCGGAAGCGGCCTGATCCCGCTCACCATCCCGCTCTGCCGCCGGGTTTCTCGCCTCAACCATAAAGCTTACATCCTGTCCCTCTGTGACTTTCTGGTCCATGTTGGAGAAGAACGGGCGATGTACGGTTACAGGAAGATCAAATTCCTCTCCGTTGTAGGTCCATACGTTCTCGCCGTACTCGTAACCAGTATCCACGCTGGCCACGGTCTCCTTGGAATACAGGCTGTCCTTTGGAGTGCTTGGCTCAGGAGCGTTTACGGTATGGGTATACACATCCTCTGTATTCAGGCCAGTGATGTTCTTGCACTCGGTCTTCAAGTATGGCTGGTTGGGAACATACTCAAAACCGGATTTTCTCTTGTAGTTGTTGCTGATCTGGGCAACCAGCTTTACGTCATCCTTTACATCTGCCTTGAAGCTGTCAAAGTTCACATTCTGGCAGTCGTCGAGAACAACCGCGTGTCTCTCGTCCTCGATCTCAAAGCCGAAGGTGACATTCTTAAGCTTCAGTCCGTCTACATGGCGGGCATACATTCCATATGCCGGAAGGATACCAAAGTTGCTTGGCTCCGGATACTGCTCCTGCATCTCAGGAACATTGTAGGGCTCGTCTACCCACTCTTCCCTGGTGTCATCCCAGATCACTCTCGGAAGCAGGGAAGCCCTCTTGGAGAAGAAGGTGTTGGACAGCCAGTAAAGAGTCTGTGTGGCAGGAGCGGTCATGTACTGAGTGTACTCCCAAGCGGTTTTCACAAGTTGCTGCTCAACAGCATCCTGCATCCTCAGTCCGCCTCTGTAAGTTACGTCAATGTCCTCAAAGGTCACGTTCTCAATTTTGCTGTCTACCAGACCTGTAAGGGTGATGGGGTAACGTGGATCTACATTGGTGATCTTCACGTTGCCTACATAAATATTGTAAGCGGTTGCCAGCCCGCTGTAACCTACAGCGTCGCCGTAATAATATCTCTCGTCAACCGCGTTGGAAGGGGAAGCCTTCTCAGCGTCAGAGTCAGTGGCAATCTTGATCTTCTTGTCGTAATTGACCACATATTCATGGGTCTGGGAATCCCACTTGTACTCGTAGAGAGTGCCGTCCTCAGCCTCAAAGAAGTTGTTCTCGTTGATTCGGGCAGGCTCTTCCTGATTGACGATATCAATGGTGGTTCCGTTGGGCATCTCCACCTTGTCATTGCCGGACAGATAGTTGTAAGCCGGGAAATACTGCCTGATGGGGTATTCTGTCCACTCATATTCAGAGTCCTCGCTGTTGAGGGGAAGCACCCAGCCGGAGTTGGTGAGACGCACATTGTTGGAGGCGTTTACAAGGGGTTCTGTGCTGTTGCCGGTCACCGGGTAGCGGCCCCGGTTTCCGATACGGATATAGATGGGGGAGCTGCTGATGGTGTCCATCTCGGCGTTAACCATGATAATGTCATGGATCGCGGAACCATCAACGGATTCCAGACAGAAACCTCTGGAGCGCTGGAACTTCACGCCGTCGATGGTCACGGTGTTGTAGCCGCAGGTGGATTCGGTACCGAACTTAATCCTGGCGGTGGGGCCGCACAGGTCCGTGGCAACCTGCTTGTCCGTGGTGTATGTACCAGCTAAAACGGAACCAGCGTCATAACCGCTGACGATACAGTTCTTTACCAGACAGTTCTCGACCGGCATCATGATTCCGGCGCCATAAGAGGCCTTGAACACGATAGCGTCATCTGTCAGGGAGTTGAAATGGGAGTTCTGAATGGTGACATCCTGACCGCAGTCAATATTGAAAGCATCCCGGTTGGTATCAATAACCATGTTGTCAACCAGCATGTTCTTGGTGCCTTCCATAATAACGGCAAAGTGTCCGCCATTGAGGATATCAAAATCAGACAGAACCACGTTCTCGCAGCGAAGCAGGGCAATGGCCTTGTTGCCGTACCAGGTCTCTATCTGTCCTGTGCGGTATCTTGGGTTGCCTGGATCTCCTCCGGAGAGAACCTGGTCAAGACTTCCCTCATCATTCATCTGGCTGCCGTCCAGACGGCCTTCGCCGTAGATCATGATGTTCTCTTTGTCAGCGGCGTAGAGCATACTGTTGGCAAAATAGGTATGTCCGCCGTCCTGAAGTCCCGCGTAAATGTTGACCTCCGGCTGCAGATAGTTGCCGGGGGTGCCGTCCTCGTCGTAATCCTCAGCTTCTGATGTGATATTGCCCTGACGGTCATACATCTCGGTCTTGGCGGCCTGGAGTACCGCTCCCTCCTCCAGGTAGATGTTGACATTGCTCTCCAGCTCAATGGTGTAGACCCGGAAGGTTCCGGCGGGAACCAGGATCTCTCCGCCGTCCATGGCTAAAGACTGGATGGCCTCATTGATAGCCTTTGTGTTCTCGATAGCATGGGTATCCTCATCATCCTCGGCCCGGTTTTCCAGGGCGACGGCTCCGAAATCCTCGATGTTGACTCTGTTATCGTCTTTTGCCAGAACCCCTTTGGTAACGGTGGCTCCCGTAGCCAGCTTGACGCCCTTGTACTCGTTCTTGCCGGACAGATCAATGTAATTTGCTCCCTTAAGTCCAAGACTCTCTGAAGCCAGGCCGCTTGCGCCGTAGGCGGGCATCATGACTGTGCCTGCCGCTAAGGCCGCGGTAAGGCACTGGGCCATGCGCCGTCTGAACTTCCTGGGAAGATTTCCTAAAAATTGTGTCATATTAACCTTCTTTCCTATCTTTCGCGAAAACTGATATTTTGTTGATCAATCTTGTTAAAACGCGGGTTCCTCCCTAATCCTCCTTTCTGGTTTTCAGGGCTTTGACGCGGGCACGCCTATGTGACACCTGCCGCCGGGCATGATAAAATGCATATATTTGTGGAAAAATCATAAGGATTATTATTAAATTTATCCATTCTCATGCTTCCTGGAGACTGATATATTTGTCAATATGCTTTATTCGCGCCGCCTGTTCTTAACTATAATTATATGCTTTTGTCAAATTATAACATATAGTAACTTTATGAGATTCTTAGTAACTTTTGGCTGGTTGGACTCTGGACTGGGGTGAATGTTCTCTATTGATTATAATCTGTGGGGAAAGAGGCGTCAAGATGCTGGATTTATCCCCACCCCTATGCTATACTGCCCTATATAAGCCAAGAAAGGCAAAGCGGCTCTGGGAAAACCAGACGTTATGGGGCCAAACAGACAGAGGGGAGAGACAGGACATGAGAACAGACGACAGAGAGGATCTGATGTGGCAGGAAGTCAGCACAGAGCACATGATACGGGATGAGTGGATTGATTTCCGGCGGTCCGCTTACCGCCTTCCCGACGGAAGGGTATTTGAACCCTTTTATACCTACAGCCGCAGGGACTATGTCGTCATTGTGGCGTCAGACCAGGAGGGAAATTACCTGTGCGTCAGGCAGTTCCGCCAGGGCATAAAGGAGGTAACCACCGAATTTCCCGCAGGAGGTCTGGAGCGGTCGGACGGAAAGGAGTACCGGACCGGACGGGATGACGCTTCCGGTGAGGACGCCCTTGCCGCGGCAAAAAGGGAGCTTTTAGAGGAGACAGGCTACTTATCCGATGAATGGACACACCTGATCACAATTCCTTCTAATGCCACCATCGCGGACAATTATGCCCATGTGTACATGGCAAAAAATTGCCGAAAGGTCAGCGGGCAGGAATTGGATGAGACAGAGTTCCTGAATGTGGAGCTTCACGGGGAAGAGGAGATCGAGGAGCTTATCCGTACCGGCAGGTTCCAGCAGGCCGTCCATGTGATGGGGTGGATGCTGGCGAAAAAGCAATGACCAGGAAAGAAATCAGAGCGATTTGGAGAATCCGGCCCGAATCATGGCAACGGCGGTATCCTGCTGGCTGACAGGTTGATGGATTTGGCGGCTATTTCCCCAGATTTTCATAGGCATCCCAGCTTAATTTCCGGTTGCCCTCCACATCCAGAAGGCCAAAGGCATAGTTCTGGTCAATAAGTATCTGCTCGTCCCGTAGGCGGTTCAGCATGAAGGCTTCCACAAGAGGGTTGGCTGCCGCCGCCTCGTATGCCTGAACGATACATTGGGCCTGCAATTCTTCACATTGACCTCCCCGGGCCGGGGAGAGGGAGGTGAATCCCTGTTCTGACAGAATCAGATGGCGAGGAACCCCCGCGGGAGAAAGCATGTCCCCCTGGCTCATGTAATCGGTGAGTATATGGAGGTTTTTTAAATTGATGATTGGGGTGTTGGCCTGTTCCAGGGCATAGCGGTCGTCGGCAAATACCGGGTCGTCAAATTCTTCCGGATAGGCATGCCGGGCGATACCGTAATCCGTGTCCCTAAGCAGATTGTTGAGCCTTGGAAGCATGTCCATGACACCGAATTTGAACCCTTCCACCTGCCCCGCGTTCCATCGGAAATCAAATGGAATATACACCCGGGCAAGACTGTTGACACCTTTGACGGCATCATACCAGGTGCGGAAAGCTGTGGCGTAGTTGGAGCAGTAGGAATCAATATCCATGGCGCCGATGTAGTTCCAGGCCTGCCCGTCATTGACCTCGTTGCCGATCACCCAGTTGGACACCAGGTCCTTGAATCTGCCTGTTACCAGGCTGGCGGCCTTTCGGGTAGCGTCCAGTCCTTCTTCGCTCAAGGTGTTGAAGGCGTAATAATTGGCCTCTGCTGGCTGGGACACAGGCAGCAGAAGAGGGCTGTAGGAGGAGGCGGCCCAGTCATTGAGAACGATGACTGTCACCGAAATCCCGGCTCGTTTCATCGCATTCAGATAGCTTTCATAAGCGTTCATCCTGCTGGAATCAAATGCCCATGACATGGGGAAATTGGTGATAACCTGGGACACCCCCAGCTGGGCCGCCAATTCCACCTCATCTTCACTGTTGATCAGCACGCCTTTGATATTGGCCGGCTCCTGGTAAAAGTCCGCGTATGCCGGAAATGGCGTACAAGCGCAGAGCACTGCCGCAGCCAGGGCCCCGGCGATTCTTCTCGTATTTTTCATAATTTCTGTCCCCTTTGCAAAAAGATTTTTGCCTTGATCGCTTTCAATTGTAACATGGGAGTCCCTGTCATCTCAAGATAGGAAACCATATATTGTCGAATCTGACTGATGGTCATACCGCGGCGTTTCATGCATTCAATCACATAAAAGGTTTCAATGTTTTCTTCGTTAAACAGCCTCGTGTCATTGGGAGCCCGTTCAATGGAAGGGAACAAGCCTTCCCGCGGATAAAAACGAATTGTATGAGGGGAAAGCCCTGCCTTTCTATGATTCCATTATAGCATATTTCGGCCATTTTTCAACGGTTAAGGACTCTTTGTGACCTAAAATATAAGAAGAGGGATTAAGTTAACCTGCAGGTGTATGTTGGTCATGGAAAGGCGGAGAGAACGATTAAGATTTCCCTTGCCCAGACGATATATAAAACAACAGGTATTTGAATGGGCCAGAAGATTTTGAAAAGAAATGGGGATTTTTGTATGGGTATAATGTTGGTCACTTCCATAAATTCTTATATGAAAGGCATGGAGATGGGCATGAAATGGCAGAAAAGGCTGGAGGACAATGACTATTCTCCGGACAATGGGGTCTCTGCCGATGACGCGTTTCACAAACAGCTGGATGAGCTCCGTCATTCTCAGGATGACCGTTCCTGCCAGATGGAAATGGACATCGAACTGAAGATGACCGCCGGGAAAAAACTTAGCGGCGAGGAGATGCTGTATCTGAAGAACCATAACCGTTCCATCTATCAGGTAGCCAAAAAGATCGAGCAGGAGCGTATCGTCTATGAGAAGGCGCTGGCATCCTGTACGACTAAGGAAGAAGTGGAGAAGCTGAAAGCCGACTATGCCGCCACTGCTGTAAAACGGATCAATGCTATCCGGAACAATCCTTCCATTTCCAGTGAAGAAAAGCAAAAGCTGTTTAGCGTTGAGTACTTTCGGGCCGCCGCTCTTGACGATACCATGCATACATTTATGGACAGCTCGGACTACCAACATCTCCCTGAAGGAGAAAAAACGCGGCCCGATGAGAACGATGAGATCGAAAACGAGGCACAGGAAACGGATACGAAAAAACTGATGCCAGAGCAGGAAATGGATGTGGAAAAACTGATACCGGCGCGGGAAGCAGCCGCCGATGACGCCGCCGAAGAGGGGAGCATCATGAGAGCTATTTTAGATGAGGAAGCCCGATGGGCCATGGAAGAGGCTCCTGCCCAGACAGAAGAACCGTCGGAGGCCCCCCAATTCGCCCGGGCCAAAGCCGCTTACCTGGTTGCTCAGTCCTATGAAGCGCCTATGGAGACATCCAGGGTCGACATCCGGAAATAGCGTGAGTTCAGACATTGCGAGAGAAGCAATATAAATGTTAAGGAGAAAATCAAGTGAAAAGAGAACTCGGGATCGCGAGGTGTGGATTAGCCTGTTGTTTATGTCATGAAAACATTACTTGTAATGGTTGTAACTCTGATGAGTGC
>CAJUSJ010000079.1 GCA_910588865.1 uncultured Lachnospiraceae bacterium | reverse complement strand
CTGTCCACAATGGTCTTGTCAACCTCCGTGTCCTCTCCGATCAGGGTAAGGCGCACATCCTTATTCAGCTTCTGCTTCATATCCCGGACAATACGGCTCATCTTCTGGAAAACGCCGGAGATGGGTACCATCCGCAGAGACATGGCGATATCCTGAAGGTCGTCGGTAAGTTTGCGCAGCTGGCGGGCAGACTTCATAAAATTATCATAAGCGTCCCGGCTCAGCTGATTCAGCTCAGGAGAAGAGGTGACCATGGATTCCGTTATGACGATCTCGCCCACAATGTTCTGAAGGCTGTCCAGCTTCATCAGATTGACGCTGATCAGGTTCTGCTTAACAGGGGCGTTCTGGGCCGGTTTCGGCTGGGCGGCAGGCTTTGGAGCCGGCTTCGCGGGAGCGGGAGCGGGAGCTTCCGCTGGGGCGGCGGATACCTTTGGCGGTTCCGGGGCGGGAGCAACTGGTTCCGGTTCCGCGTTGGCAACCAGCTCATAGGAACGAATGTGGCCCTGGGTTCTCAAAACGCCGGCAGCCTTGTTGGCCTCATCCTCTGACCCGAAGGCCATAAAGAATCCTTCTTCTATAATGGTAGCGGTAGTTTCGGAATTCGACTCCATATTCTCCGGATAATAGCGGAAATCAATGCCGCATTCCTTGACAGCGTTGACAATCATGTAAGCCCGAAGATTCTCCATACCGATGCCTTCCTCCAAAAACACATGGAGAAAGCACGCCGCATCCTTGTCAGCCGGAAGATTCTCCCCGCCCGGTGCCGCGGCTGGCGCCGAAGAGGCTCCAGGTGTCTGGGAGGCTTCCTGAGCAGGAGGCTCCTCCACCTGGGCACCGCTGATCTTCTTCAGGAAATTGTTGATGTCAGCGGAAAAAGAATCCAGGTCCGTGTCAAGAGCCTCTCCGGCCTCTACCTTTTCCACCTGTCCCCGAAGGAAATCCTCAGAACGGAACATCAGGTTAAAAAGTTCCTTCTTGTGCTGCGGATCCAGGGAGTCGATCCCCTTATCCCTGATATAGAAGAACAAGTCCTCTATATGGTGCGCGATCTCAGCAAGGGAACCGAATTCCATCATAGCGGAGGAACCCTTGATGGTATGCATGATACGGAAGATCTCATTAACGTCGTCAACTGAGAAATCGCCGACCTTCTCATCTGCCACCAGCATCTCATCCAACCGGTCTAAAAGGGAATTTGTTTCAAAGAGGTATGTGTCCAGCATACCCTCCATACCATTATCCATTCTATTACACCACCTATCCTTATTTAATATCGCATACTAAAACAATCCGCTAAAATTACAGCAGACAGCAACACACTAAGACAATTATCGGCGAAAATTGGATTTTATTAAGGGTCAAGAAAAAAAATTACGGCAAACCATTATTTTTTATGTAAATGTGCCGATATATAAACACAAAATTTGATAAATCTAGGGTAAATCTAGGGTAAGGCTAAAAAAGAATCCGCCGAGATACTACTAGGGAGTGCGTGGCGGAATCCCCTGTTTCGCGGTTCTGCTAACAGAGGCAGGAGGAAAAAGACTCAACATCAACAAGGAGGAGCAACAAATGAAGAATTTAAAAGTCGGCAAGAAATTTATAGTGTCTTTCGGGTCTATTCTGACGCTGTTTCTGATGTCGGTGATCGTGGGGACTATTGGGATTGTCCGGGCAAGGTCCAGTTACGCGGATTTTTATACCAACGATTTCAACGCCGTGGCCAGCGTCTATGACATCCAACTGAAGCTGCACCAGGCTCTCACTGAGCTGATGCTGGGAGTGGTGGAGACGGACCAGGCGGAGACCGCGAAACATGTAAACCTGGTGAATGAGTATATGGACACCGTTCACGCGGAGCTTAATTCCGTGTATAGCAGCTACAGCGGCGACATAAGCCTTCTCAAAGAATTTGAGAAGAGTATGGATGACAACAAGAACACAAGGCTGCAGATCATTGAGTACGCCAACCAGAACACGCCTGAGAGCAATGAACTGGCGCAGGAGATGGTGATCAACGATTACTACCCCCAGGTGGAGCAGTTTGTTGGCATTCTGGAGAGGGCGTTCGTGCAGATGGGACAGGAGAGCCAGACAAAGTATCAGGAGTCCATGTCCATGCTGTCCCTGGTGGTGGCTGTCTCGGTGGCTGTCGCGGCGGCGGCGTTTATCATTACCGTATTCATTGCCCTGAACTTAACAGGCAATATCCTGATTCCGGTAAAGAAGATTCAGGCGGGCATGAGCGAAGTGGCCAAGGGAAAACTGTCTGTGAATATTGATTACAAATCCGGAGATGAATTTGGACAGATGGCTGAGGAGATGAACACCATGA
This sequence comes from uncultured Lachnospiraceae bacterium, assembly GCA_910588865.1. Taxonomy (GTDB): domain Bacteria; phylum Bacillota; class Clostridia; order Lachnospirales; family Lachnospiraceae; genus UBA3402. The sequence goes on along the minus strand of CAJUSJ010000079.1, from coordinate 16,386 downwards.
CAGCCAGCGTCAGCAGGATCATCAAGGATATCGAGACCATTCTTACCGCCATGGCTGGCGGGGATTTTGCCGCCAGGTCCTCTGACCGGAGCATGTACACGGGGGATTATGAGAAGATCCTTCACGCTATGAGAGGGATTAAGAGCAGTCTGAACGCAACCATGACTACGCTGAATCAGTCCGCTAACCAGGTGGCTTCTGGTTCTGACCAGGTTTCATCCGGGGCCCAGGCCCTTTCCCAGGGCGCTACCGAGCAGGCGTCTTCCGTGGAAGAGCTGGCCGCCTCCATCAACGATATCTCAACCCGGATCAATGAGAACGCCCAGGGCGCTCAGGAGGCTAGCAGAAAGTCTGTTATGGTCAGCGAGGTGGCGGGAGAGGGCAACCGCATGATGCAGGATATGCTTGCAGCTATGGCTGACATCAACGCGTCTTCCGGCGAGATCGGAAAGATCATCAAGACAATTGAGGATATCGCGTTCCAGACCAACATCCTGGCGTTGAACGCGGCGGTTGAGGCCGCGAGGGCAGGTGCCGCCGGCAAAGGCTTCGCGGTTGTGGCTGACGAGGTCCGCAACCTGGCCAGCAAGTCCGCCGAGGCTTCCAAGAATACGGCGGTGCTCATTGAGAACTCCCTGACAGCGGTTGAGAACGGCAAGAGGATTGCCGATGAGACAGCCAATGCTTTAGAGCAGGTTATGTCTGGTATTCAGGAGGCTACGGAGATGATGGATTCCATCGCGAGGGCTTCCCAGGAACAGGCAGATGCCATCAGCCAGATCACGGTGGGCATTGATCAGATCTCCAGCGTGGTGCAGACTAACTCCGCTACTTCAGAGGAGAGCGCGGCGGCCAGCGAGGAGCTGTCCAGCCAGGCTCAGATCATGAAGGAACTGGTGAGAAGGTTTAAGCTGGAAGGCGATTCCGGCATGGCACCCGCGGTTCCCCAGTATGACTCTTATTCCTCCAGCGAGCCTCAGGAGATGTCTTACGGTACCTACGATGACGGGAAGTATTAAAGTGAAATAATCTACAGCAGGGTATATGGATGCATATCTGTCTCCGTATATTGGTGTTCCATTTGAAATTTATTTTGTGAGGAGATATATAATGAAGCAGAGCATAAAGCAACAGGTTATCATACGAATTGCCTTGATATTTATTTGCGTCATTGTCAGCGGTATCGTGACCGTGAGCGGCATGAGCAAGGTGAAGGATTACAGTAAGTCAACCGAGCAGGCCACGGAGATCAACAATCTGGTTCTGACAGCGGAGAAAGCCCACTACAGCTGGGTGGAGAATCTGTGCTCCGCGGTCGCTTTAGGTACGGAATTTACAGGGAGCAAAGATTACAGGACCTGTGTTCTGGGTAACTGGTTTTATAATTCCGATCTCACCGCTGTGACGGACAGCGAGATCCTCCGCCTGATAGAGGAGATGAAGCCGATCCATCAGGCGATTCATGAGTCGGCCCAGACCATTCTTGATTTAAACGAGACGGATCCGGATCAGGCCAAGCAGATGTACACAGATGTGACCAAAGCAAATGTGACCAAGCTGGTAGCTCTTTTGGACCAGGTGTCAGAGATCACGGCTTCCCAGGTAGCAGACAACCAGTCAGGTCTTTTGGGCTGGGTTTCCGGGACCGAGTGGATCTCCGCCATAACGGTTTTGTTTATCCTTATTGTGAGTATCCTTCTTTTCGTCTATGTGATGAAGCGGATTGTGGCACCGATCCAGGTTATCACCGGGGCCAGCAGAAATCTTGCTGAAGGAAATTTAGGTTTCCAGATTGACGTGAGCGGCAACGATGAGATCGGTGATCTGGCCAACACGCTGAATACTTCTGTAAAGAACTTAAAGATGTATATATCCGATATCAGCAAGGTTTTAGACGGACTTGCGGAAGGGGATTTAACCAGCCAGAGCGAGATCGACTATATCGGAGATTTTGTCCAGATCCAGAAGTCCATTGAGACCATAAGCAGAGAGCAGAGCAAGACCATGGAACAGATCCAGTCCTCCGCCAGCCAGGTGGATTCGGGGGCAAATCAGGTGGCTATGGGAGCTCAGTCCTTGGCCCAGGGCTCTACAGAACAGGCTTCCGAGGTTGATAACCTGCTTCATATGATCGAGCAGGTTACAGAACAGATCAACAGCAACGCCGAGAGCGCCTCCATCACCACTTCGGAGGCGGACAAGGTGGGTGAGCAGATCCATATCTGCAACAGCCAGATGCAGGAGATGGCGGACGCCATGAGGCAGATCAGCGCCTGCTCCGGGGAGATTCAACATATCATTAAGACTATCGATGACATTGCGTTCCAGACCAATATCCTGGCATTGAACGCGGCGGTGGAAGCCGCGAGAGCGGGAAGTGCCGGCAAGGGATTTGCGGTTGTCGCGGATGAAGTGCGCAACTTAGCGGCCAAGAGCGCGGATGCAGTTAAAGATACAACGGAACTGATTGAAAAGACCCTTCGCATGGTGGAGACTGGTTCCAGGCTTACCGATGTGACCCAGCAGTCTCTGAATTCCGTGGTAGACGGCGCGGGCAATGTTACCACCCAGATCAAGGTGATTTCCCAGGCCTCCCAGGAGCAGGAGGTAGCTATCAACCACATCAAAGACAGCATCTGCCAGATTTCCACGGTGATCCAGTCCAACTCTGCCACTTCCCAGGAAAGCGCGGCAGCTAGTGAAGAGCTGGCCGGTCAGGCTCAGATCCTTAAGTCATTGATAGGAAGGTTTCAGCTTAGAAAAAACTGAGACAGATCAGCTGTGACTGTAACGCTACATAAACAGCCGCGGCAAAAGTTATTAGTGCCCTAGGAAAATGGATAAATTAAAAAATACGGGACACGGAAAAAGGAATGGAGGAAAGATGTTATGGGAGATAAGATTAAGAATCTAAAGATCAGAGCGAAGCTCTATGTGCTGGTGGGGATCGCTCTGGTGGGAATGCTGGCCCTGGGGTTTGTGTCAATTATGCTCATGGGCACCTTAAACGGCGAGACGAAGATCATTGCGGAAAAGTGGATGCCCAGCTGCACCCTGGCGGACCAGATGAACACGACTGTGTCAAATTTAAGACTTTATGAAGTCAGGTATGTGACATCAGATGATGCTTCCAAGATGCAGAATTATTCCGGAAGGATTTCACAGCAGATCAGCAGTATGGATTCTTATGTTTCCTCCTACGGCAATTATGTATCAACCGCGGAAGGACGGCAGCTTTATGAGGCTCTCCAGTCTACCTGGAGCGCTTATAAGCAAGTGGACAGCAAGCTTGGGGACCTGGTAAGAGCAGGTCAGACAGCGGAGGCATGGAATCTTTTGGACAGCGACGAAGGAAGCGGTGCCTTTGATGCTGTGACAGCTGCCATGGAAAATCTGTCCTCATTTAACACCAGAGGCAGTGAGGAGGCCTATGACGAGAGCAATGTTACTTACAGGAACGCTGCTGCCATCCAGGTAGCATTGATGGTGATAGTGATCCTGATCGGAGTCGTCTTCTCCACCATCATTATCACAAGTATCCGCCAGCCAGTGGCAGAGATTGAGGAGGCGGCTATTCAGATGGCCAAGGGCAATCTGGATACGGAGATCACATATCAGTCAAAGGATGAGCTGGGTGTGCTTGCGGACCAGTTCCGCGAGGTTATCAGAAAGTTGAGAGCCATTGTGGCTGATGAGAATCAGTTCCTGGCCAAGATGGCTTCCGGAGATCTGACCGTGGACTCTGTGTGTGAGCAGGAGTACATCGGAAGTTTCCATCAGGTGCTTCTCTCATTCCGGGCCATCGCTAACCGGATGAACGAGGCCATGTCCCAGATCAGTACCAGCAGCGAGCAGGTTTCCAACAGTTCCGAGCAGGTTTCCAGCGGTGCCCAGGCTCTTTCCCAGGGCGCTACCGAGCAGGCAAGCTCCATCGAGGAGCTGGCTGCCACCATCTCCGATATCTCTGAAAGGATCAAGGAGAACGCTGAAAATGCCAGCGACGCCAACAGAAAAGTGGACGCTGTGGGCGATGACATGAATCTGAGCAATGAGAAGATGCAGGATATGATCAAGGCCATGGAGGATATCAGCAACAGCTCCAACGAGATCGGCAAGATCATCAAGACCATCGAGGATATCGCGTTCCAGACCAATATTCTTGCTTTGAATGCCGCTGTTGAGGCCGCCAGGGCAGGAAGCGCGGGCAAGGGATTCGCGGTTGTGGCGGACGAGGTGAGAAATCTTGCCAGCAAGAGCGCCGAGGCTTCCAAGAACACTGCCGCCTTGATCGAGAACTCCATTAAGGCGGTTCAGAACGGTACCGAGATTGCCAGCGAGACAGCCAAGACTTTGAGCCAGGCCGTGACAGGGGCAAGAGAGGTTACCCTGCTTATGGATAAGATATCTGAGGCCAGCAATACCCAGTCAGCGGCGATCTCCCAGATCACCGTGGGTATTGATCAGATCTCCAGCGTTATCCAGACCAACTCCGCCACAGCTCAGCAGAGCGCGGCGGCCAGCGAGGAGCTCTCCAGCCAGGCGCAGCTGATGAAACAGCAGGTGAGCAAGTTCCGTCTGAAATCCGGAGGCGGTTCCATGCCATTGATATCAGAGCCGGCAAGTTCCTATGACAGTCCTTCCGAGAGCTATCGGTATGAGGATGTCAGCTATTCTATGAATGACAAATATTAAAAAGGATCAAAAGGTCCTGGGGATAACATTCCCAGGACTTTTTATGTACACAGGGCGGAAAGGAAATGTGGCCGTTTGCACGGCGAGTAGGGGGAGACCTTCCCTGCTTGATTACATGGGGCAGGGTAGAGAGGAGCAACACAGCACTTGACGATATGGAGATGTATGAGGTAAAATAAGGAAGCGTCTGTGACAGGGACATTATTATATAGAAAGGATGCGGATAGAAGCGATGATAAATGAACGGCTGTACGGGATTTTGCTGGATTCTTTCTGGAAGATACTGCTGCCAGGCTTGAAAGCGACCATCCCTCTCACTGTGATCTCCTTCTCCTTTGCCATGGTGATCGCGGTGGTTATGGCTCTGATACAGTTTGCCAACATAAAAGGGCTGAAGCAATTAGCCAGGTTTTACATATGGGTGATCCGGGGAACGCCTCTTCTGGTTCAGTTATATGTGATTTTTTACGGATTGCCCGGGGTAGGGATCGTGCTGGACCCCTTTCCCTCCGCGGTGATCGTGTTCTCCCTCAACGAAGGGGCTTACGGCGCTGAGATCATCCGGGCGGCACTGGAATCTGTGCCCAAGGGACAGCTGGAGGCAGGTTACTGCGTGGGTATGTCTTATCTGCAGATCATGAGGAGGATCGTGCTTCCACAGGCTTTGCGGACCGCGTTTCCATCTTTGTCCAATTCCCTGATCGCCATGGTGAAGGACACTTCCCTGGCCGCCAATATCACGGTGACAGAGATGTTCATGGCGACTCAGCGGATCGTGGCCAGAACCTATGAGCCCCTGGCGCTGTACTGTGAGGTAGGGCTGATCTACCTGATCTTTTCCACTGTGCTGACCAGACTGCAGCACATGGGGGAGAAGCGGCTGAATTTTTATCTTTCCTCCAAATAAAGGCTGCTGGACAGGCGGAAAGCGGGGAAAGAAAACATGACAGGAGGCAGGAGATGCTCAAGATCAGAGATGTGAAAAAAAACTTTGGCGATCTGCAGGTGCTCAAAGGGGTGGACCTGAATGTGGATAAAGGAGATGTGGTGGCCATCCTTGGCCCCAGCGGTTCCGGAAAGACCACATTTTTAAGGTGTATCAATTTTCTGGAGACAGCAGACAGCGGAACCATGGTGTTTGACGGGGAAACCTACAATATGAGCCGGGTGTCCAAAAAGGAAATTGGCAGGATACGGAGAAAGACAGCTTTTGTATTCCAGAATTTTAATCTGTTTCTCAACAAGACTGCTCTGGAGAACGTGACCGAGGGGCTGATCGTGGCCCGGAAGATCCCGAAGGCCCAGGCCATTGACAAGGGGAGAAAAGCTCTCGGGAAGGTGGGGTTATCTGACCGGAGCGACTACTATCCCCATCAGCTCTCCGGCGGACAGCAGCAGCGGGTGGCCATAGCCAGAGCCATCGCGGCAGACCCGGAGATCCTATTTTTTGACGAGCCCACATCGGCTCTGGATCCGGAACTCATAGGGGAGGTTTTGGAGGTCATGAGGAATCTGGCCCAGGAGGGAATGACCATGCTGGTGGTGACCCATGAGATGAACTTTGCTAAAAATGTGTCCACAAAGGTGATATTTATGGAGAACGGCCAGGTAGCGGAGGCTGGAAATTCCAGAGAATTTTTTGAAAATCCCAGAGGGGAAAGGACCAGAGAGTTTTTGAGGCTTGTGAATGTGTAGAGATTGACCGTTATATTCATCAGTATGACATAAATGACGAGGAGTGAGTAAAATGAAAAATTTCGCGAGATTGACAACAGCGGTATTGATGACAGCAGGAGCCATGGCTCTGGCAGGATGTTCAGGAGCGGAAGGCGGAGGCGGACAGCCGTCGGAAAGCCAGGAGGCGAGGGCGGAGCAGGCGGGAGCCCAAGCTCAGGATTTCAGTGGTGACAAGGACCAGCTGGCCCAGATTCTGGAGAAGGGGCAGTTGGTTGTGGCCATGGAGGGAACCTGGTCTCCCTGGACTTACCACGACGAGAACGATGAGCTTGTGGGCTATGACGTGGAGGTGGCCAAATTGATCGCCCAGAAGCTGGGTGTGGAGGCTGTCTTTGTGGAAGGCGAGTGGGATGGCCTTTTTGCCGGACTGGACGCGGGGCGATATGATATGGTGGTCAACGGCGTGGAGATCACACCGGAGAGAGGGGAAAAGTACGACTTCTCAGACCCCTACGGCTTTATCCGCACAGCCATCGTGGTGAACGGGGACAACGATGAGATCCAGTCTTTTGAGGATTTGGAAGGGAAAAATACGGCCAACACCATTTCCAGCACTTACGCGGAGCTGGCGGAGAGCTACGGTGCCGCGGTGACAGGGGTGGATGACTTAAATCAGACCTTTGAACTGCTGCTTTCCGGGCGGATCGACGCCACTCTCAACGCGGAGTTGACCTACTATGACTATATGAAGGCACACCCGGACCGGAATCTAAAGATCGCGGCCCTGACCGACGAGGCGTCCCTGGTGGCCATCCCCATGCGGAAGGGGGAGGACTCCGCAAGCCTTCGGGAGGCGGTCAATGAGGCCATTGCCCAGATCAGCCAGTCGGGAGAGCTGACACAGCTGTCAGAAAAATATTTCGGCAGCGATATTTCCAGGAATCCCCAGGGCAATGACTGATGGGCAGGACAGGAGACAGCTTTTACGCACGCTGCTGGCCCTGTCCCTTCCCACAATGGTGGAAGAGGTCCTGTCAACCCTCCTTCAATATGTAGATACAGCCATGGTGGGGCAGCTGGGTGAGCAGGCCACAGCTTCGGTGAGCATCACCACCACCGTCAACTGGCTGGTGGGAAGCATGGCCGGAGCCATCGGGACCGCCATCCTGGCCATGATCTCCAGGGCAGTGGGAAGCGGCGACAGGCAGAAGATCCGCAGTCTTTCCAAACAGGCCCTTTTTCTGGCCACAGGCTGCGGCGCGGTCACCGGGAGCATCTGTATCCTCCTGAGTCCCTTCATCCCTGTGTGGATGGGGGCAGAGGAGGCCATACAGGCCCAGGCTTCCACCTACTTTTTTATCATAAGCCTTCCCATGGTGTTCCGGACCTGGACCACCATCCTGGGGGCCTCTATCCGGGCCACCCAGAACACCAGGACGCCCATGATCATCAGCATGACGGCCAACAGCCTGAACGCGGCGCTCAACTATATCCTGATCTACAAGGTAGGGCTTGGGGTTACAGGGGCAGCCGCGGCGTCGGCGATATCCTACAGTATCTCAGGGCTTTTGATGTTCGGGGCATACCGGAAAAATGAGCTGCTGAACTGGAGGTGGCGGGAATTTTCACTGGAGCTCCCTCTTTTAAAAGAATGCGCCCGCATCGGCGTGCCGGTTCTCGGCACCAGCATGACTTCCTGCATGGGGTATGTGGTGTTCGCGGGCCTGGTGTCCGGCATGGGCACCACTATCTTTGCCGCCCACTCCATAGCGGTTACGGCGGAGACTATTTTCTATATCCCGGGTTACGGGCTGCGCACCGCCACCTCGGCCCTGGTAGGCGCGGCACTGGGAGAAAAAAATCAGGAAAAATTAAAAGCCACGGGAAACATAAGCGTGATCCTGACCGTGTTGCTCATGTGTCTCAGCGGATTTACGCTGTACCTGGTGGCCTATCCGCTGATGCGCCTGTTTACCCCCAGCGTGCCGGCAGCCACCCTTGGAGCCAGGATGCTCAAGCTGGTAGCCTTGTCAGAGCCCTTTTTCGGTCTGATGATCGTGCTGGAGGGAATTTTTTACGGCCTTGGACGGACAAAGTACGCGTTCCTGGTAGAGACCTTCAGCATGTGGGGCATACGGATCTTTTTCACCTTTCTGTGCGTGAAGGTGTGGAGCCTGGATCTGAGGGCCGTGTGGCTGTGCATGATCGGCGACAATGTGTGCAAGGCTCTTTTGTTTGCCCTGCCTGTGCTGACCAGAAAGCAGAGAGACCGGGTGTTTTCTGTAGGATAAAAAAAGAGAAAAACGGTTTATGACAAGAGATATACCCATGAGCCAAATGATTTGGCAAATACATATGCCCTTGGGTATAAAATGGAGAGAACATTATGACAAAAAAGGAACTGACATTGGAGATTATAAAACGTCTGAAAAAGGAGTATCCGGACGCGGACTGCACCCTGGATTACGATCAGGCGTGGAAGCTGCTGGTCAGTGTCAGGCTGGCGGCCCAGTGTACAGACGCGAGAGTCAATGTGGTGGTGGAAGGGCTGTATGAAAAATATCCGGATGTGGATTCCCTGGCAGACGCCCCGGTGGAGGAGATCGAGAAGATCGTTAAGCCCTGCGGCCTGGGACACAGCAAGGCCAGAGACATCAGCGGGTGTATGAAGATCCTGCGGGACCAGTACGGGGGAAAGGTACCGGATGATTTTGACGCCCTCTTAAAGCTTCCCGGGGTGGGGAGAAAAAGCGCCAACTTAATTATGGGCGACGTGTTCGGCAAGCCGGCCATTGTCACGGACACCCACTGTATCCGCCTGGTGAATCGCATGGGCCTGGTGGACAAGATCAAGGATCCAAAGAAGGTGGAGATGGCCCTGTGGAAGCTGGTTCCCCCTGAGGAGGGCAACAATTTCTGCCACCGCCTGGTGAACCACGGAAGGGACGTGTGCACCGCGAGGACAAAGCCTTACTGTGACAGATGCTGCCTGAAAGATATCTGTGAAAAAAACGGAGTCTGAGGGCAGGGGCCGGGGAAGGCGGCTTTTGGCAGAACCTGGAGGAGTGAAACAGAAATGGTACAAGACGCATAGGATGTATCAGGCAGGGGATGAAACTGCCTGATACATCTTATGCTTTTTTTGTGTGCGGGACGGAGAGGAATATGGCCCCTAAGGCGGCTCCGCCCCGGCACGGCGAGTAGGGGGAAGGACCCCCTCATTCGATTTTATCATGGAATTTTGCCCCGGAAAAGGAGAGGAGGAGCTTATATGAGCGGAGCGGAAAAAGTGATCAGCGTCGCAAAAGACGAGGTGGGGTATCTGGAGAAAAAGTCAGACAAGGATCTGGACAGCAAGACAGCCAACAGCGGAAACGGAAATTATACAAAATATGCCAGAGATCTTTACCCTGCCCTTCAGGCCCAGCCCTGGTGCGACATGTTTGTGGACTGGTGCTTTGTGAAAGCCTTTGGGCAGGTGGAGGCCCGTCAGATGGTGGGCGGAGGTTTCAGCGCCTACACTCCCACATCAGCCCAGTACTACAAGGATAAAGGCATGTGGAAAACAACTCCCAAAAAAGGAGATCAGGTGTTTTTTAAAAATTCTGTCCGGATCTACCACACAGGGATCGTGGAGAGAGTCACAGCGGGAAAAATCTACACCGTGGAAGGCAACACTGGCAGCGCTTCCGGGGTGGTGGCAAATGGAGGCGGTGTGTGGGAAAAATCCTACCAGCTCTCCTATGACCGGATCGCCGGGTATGGGCGGCCGGACTGGAGTCTGGCAAAGGAACCAGATTTCACCAGGGGCTGGAACCAGGATTCCAACGGCTGGTGGTACGCTGACACGGAATCCACCTATTATAAAAATTGCTGGCAGATCATCAACAAGCACAAATACTATTTTAACGAAGACGGGTACGCGATGACCGACTGGCATGAAATTGATGGGAAATGGTACTATTTTGAGCCGAGGAAGGGGCATCCTCTGGAGTGCGCCCTGTACACCACAGACAGCCAGGGAGTCCAGGCTGTGGGAGATTTCAGCTCATAAGCAGGGAAATGTCCCCCAGGTCAGTCATCCCCGGGGGAACTCAGGTCCCGCTGGGCGGCAATGGTAGCTAAGGTGTCGCCCAGCTGAGAAAAAACAGAACTGATAAAAGCGATCTGGTCAGAAGACTTTCCCTCCGCGATGCAGCAGGCCAGGGCCGAGATGGCCATCACAAGTTCACAGGAATCCATAGAGATCACCTCACAGAAGTCTATGTGAAGGGAGAACCGGATATTCCGATTTCCCCCTATAGACAATCCGGCAAAACCCCAATACAATAGAGATAATACATTCTGTGGGCCTGTTCTTTGACTGGAAAGGAGAACTGACATTTGTCATGAAGCAGATTTCATAAAAATACCAAATCAATGCGTGAAGAGTTCCCTCTGGTGGGAGGCAACAACTCTTTGGAGTGGGAGAAACCGGCCTGGTAAATACATACCCGGGGTTGGTGATCCCCCTGATCTCCGGATCCTGCGGAGTGTTTATGTGCAAGCGGTTTTACGAGAATTTCCCCTGGTCCTTAGACAAGGCGGATGGAAGGCTGAAAAGCAGAAAAAACCGTATATTTGCCCAGATCAGCGAAAGCCCTGGCAGAGGAGATGGCAAAGGCAGGAGAAGCGGTCGCGGCAGACGGTTCCCTGATTGCGGAATTCATTTATTTTAAGGGGCATTGCCGGCAAAACAGTTATAAAGCAACGGGAAAAAGAGGACTCAGACAGCCAGGCTTGGAGCTGTCTGAGTTCTTTTTGTGTGCACGGGGCGGCATATCCATGTTTTGATCTTCATTTTATATTATCCAGTTATGGCTGCTTTTTTGATAAGATAAAAGGGATCAGTACAGTTACATAGGATAAGGAGGAACCAATGAATAATATGTATGGATATGCCCGGGTCAGCACAAAAGAGCAGAAGGAGGACAGACAACTCCTTGCCCTCAGCGAGATGCGGCTTCCAGAGAGAAATATTTATGTAGATAAACAGTCGGGAAAAGATTTTGAGCGTCCCATGTACAAGCGTTTGCTGAAAAGGCTGAAAGAGGACGATGTGCTGTATATCAAAAGCATTGACAGGCTGGGACGAAATTATGAGGAGATTCTGGAACAGTGGAGGGTGCTGACCAGGGAGAAAAAGGTGGATATTGTGGTGTTGGACATGCCCCTTTTGGACACCAGGCGGGGGAAGGACCTTATGGGAACCTTCCTGAGCGATATTGTCCTTCAGGTCCTGTCATTTGTGGCGGAAAATGAGCGGAAGAACATCAGGGAAAGGCAAAAGGAAGGCATCGAGGCCGCGAGGCTTCGGGGAGTGAAATTCGGAAGGCCATCGAAACCCCTGCCGGAAAATTTCGGACAGATGAGCCGGAAATGGATGGCAGGTGAAATATCCGGGAGGATGGCGGCGGATCTGTGCGGGATGCCGCTGACGTCTTTTCGGAGGAGGAGCAGGACATTTTCGGAGGATATGGGATAAAATTGCCGGAGCCAGAAATGGGCGGGAAAATCTGACGGAGAGAGCGGTTTGTCTGGTTGAGAAGGAGGATGTCGTAAAAGGATGAATTACCGCGGTACGCGGAGGGAATTTCCAGTGAATTATGGCCTGTATATCGGGGAATAAATCATTTCATTTTGCGACAGCTCCATTCATCCAGGGTTTGGGAAAGGGCTTCATGGGAGATGATGGGGAAAAATCCATAAGAAAAAAGTTTAAGAATATTGATATTTTGACGATATTATGGTAAAGTAAGGCTAAATTTCGTTAAGAGCCAGGGCAATAGAATTTTACAAAACAGCAGAGATGGCAGAAGGAAACGCCATAGCTGCCATAATATTTTATAAAATAACACAGGGAGGGAGCCGACGATCATGAGAAAAACACAGAAGGAACAGGCAGAAGAAATTATAAGGCTCCTTGCCAATATCCATGAAGGGATAAAAAAGGCCATAGAGACCGGCAGACGGGATAATGCCATGGAATTATTGGCCCAGTGCCAGCAGAGCGCCATTGATGTGGGGCAGATGATTGAGGAGGAGGAAGGAGAAGGAACCGGGGCTGTCTCCTGCTTAGAGGAGTACTGCGAGCAGGTTTACCAGATTTATTCTCAGCTGAGCCAGGGGCAGGGGGTCAATGGCCATAAGGCGGTAAAGGCCTTGAAAAAAGCTTTGGTTCAGGCGGAGAACCGCGTTAAAAATGATATAAAAGTCCGGGGGGAGGCCGTATTCCTTCCATATAAAGCGTCCATGTGGGATTCGTTGGAGAGCGTCTGGAAGGCGGCTGATGAAGACCCGGACTGTGACGCCTATGTGATTCCCATTCCTTATTATGATAAGAATCCCGACGGCAGCTTTAAGGAAATGCACTATGAGGGGGATCAGTACCCGGATTATGTGCCGGTGACTCATTATAATGATTACGATTTCGCGTCCCGCAGGCCGGATATGATCTTTATACATAATCCATATGATGAATGTAACTATGTCACCAGTGTGCATCCCTTTTTTTACGCCAGGAACTTGAAGCAGTTTACAGATAAATTGGTGTATATACCTTATTTTGTATTGGGAGAGGTGGATCCGGAAAATAAGGAGGCTGTCAAGGGGGTGGAACATTTTTGTACTGTCCCGGGGGTGATCTATGCGGATAAGGTGATTGTGCAGTCAGAGGATATGCGGAAAATCTACATCAACGTGATGACAGAGTATTTTAAAGACAGGCCGGAATCGGGGATGAACCGGAAGTATTGGGAGGATAAGATTCTGGGACTGGGGTCGCCTAAGGTGGACAAGGTTCTGGGGACGCAAAAAGAAGATGTGGATGTGCCGGAAGAGTGGCTGAAGGTGATCCAAAAGGCTGATGGGAGTTGGAAGAAGATTATCTTTTATAATACCAGCGTCAGCGCTTTGTTGGAGCATGGGGAGAAAATGCTGGAGAAGATGAGGGATGTGTTTCAGGTATTTTGGGAGAATCGGGATGAGGTGGCGCTTTTGTGGAGGCCTCACCCGCTGATTAAGGCTACCATAGAGTCTATGAGGCCTCAGTTGTGGGGGGAGTATGAAAAGATAGTGGAGGAGTATAAGGGGGCTGGATGGGGGATTTATGACGATACGGCTGACCTGGATCGAGCTATTGCTTTGTGTGATGGGTATTATGGGGATCATAGTTCGGTGGTGAGGTTGTGTCAGGAGGCGGGGAAGCTGGTTATGATACAAGATGTGGAGATCCTATATGCCCAGGCAGAGGAGTCATCTTAGACGTATATTTGATATTTTTGCAGTTTGATATAGGGAAATTTATTGAGTGAACCGAAATCTGCTCATTCGATACATTTTTCAGGAAGGAACCATAGGGGCATGTGCAATAAAAAAATTTTTGTAACCCGATCTTCCATGCCAACGTATGAGGAGTACATAGAAGCCATAAAGCCTTTGTGGGATAGCCGCTGGCTTACCAATATGGGGAAGTATCATCAGGAACTGGAAGGGAAATTAAAGGAATACCTGGATGTGCAGGAGCTGTCCTTGATGGTGAACGGACATATGGCGTTGGAGATGGTGATTCAGGCCATGGATTTTCCGGAAGGCGGGGAGGTGATCACGACTCCATTTACTTTTATCTCCACAACCCACGCAATTGTGCGCAACGGTCTGAAACCGGTATTCTGTGACGTGAAGCCGGAGGATGGCACCATAGATGAGAGGAAGATAGAGGGACTTATCACGGAACATACGGTAGCTATTGTTCCGGTGCATGTCTATGGGAACGTATGCAATGTGGAGGAGATTCAGAGAATTGCAGACAGGTATGGGCTGAAGGTGATTTATGATGCGGCCCATGCGTTTGGGGTGAAATATAAAGGGAAGGGGATTGGAAGCTATGGAGATGCTTCCATATTCAGTTTTCATGCTACGAAGGTGTTTCATACCATAGAAGGGGGTGCGGTGGCTTTTTCTGATCCGGAGTTGTATGAGAAATTGTTTAATTTGAAAAATTTTGGAATCCGCGGCGAGGAATTGGTGGTTTCTGTGGGAGCCAATGGGAAGATGAATGAATTCAGCGCTATTATGGGGCTCTGCAATCTGAGACATGTGGAACAGGCCATTGCCCAGAGGAAAGTTGTGTGTGAGGAATATGAGAGACAGCTTGGGGGAGTGCCGGGGATTCGACGCTTTGAGAAAAAGCCGGAAACGGAACGGAATTATGGATATTTTCCGATTGTGGTGGGGAATGAGTATCCGTTGAAAAGAGACGAGTTGTATGAGAAGCTGAAAGAGCAGGGGATTTATACCAGGAAATACTTTTATCCGTTGACCTCGGATCAGGATTGTTTTAATAACCGGTATCGTGAGATGGGGCTGGAGTGTGCTAGGGAGCTGGCAAAGAGTGTGTTGGTGTTGCCGGTGTATGGGGAGTTGGAAATAGAAAAACTTAGAGAAATAGTGAAAAGTATACTATCTTTTTAGTTTGGAAAAGGAATATAAAGAGGAATAGTTTGGAAATTATATGGAAGGAAGAAGTACATGTACTTGGCAATCTATGGGGAGAGCGGATTAGGGCATGAGGTGTTGGATTTAGCGATACATGCTTTGAAACATATGGAGGGGGAGTTAGAACAGATTTTTTTTGTTGTGGATAATTCTCTTAGAACTAAATACAGGTCATTCCCAATATTTAGTTTTGAAGATATGACTATTAATTTTATTCGTGAAGAAGTTGAATTTATTATTGCTGTAGGTGAGCCCAGTGACAAGATGCGATTATTTAAGAAGGTCAAAGAAAATGGATATAGATGTAAAACATTGATTCACCCAACGGCATATATATCGCCAAGTGCGGTTATAGCTGAAGGAACCGTAATACAGCATGGCGCAGTAGTATCTAGTGATTCCAAAGTAGGTGCTAATTGCTTTTTTCAGGGAATGGCACTAATAGGACATGATTGTTCCGTTGGTAACAATTGTGTAATTTCTTCTCATGTGGCTGTGTCAGGAAATGTGAACATTGGAGATAATACATATATTGCGCCAGGGGTAGTGATAAAAGAGAAGATAAATATTGGAGCAAATTCAGTAATTGGTATGGGTGCAGTTGTGCAGAGAGACATACCAGATAATGTAATTGCACTTGGAAATCCGGCGAGACCGATGAAGTATAAAGATGATGGTAAAGTTTTTAAAAAGTAGGAGAGAAACATGATTGAAGGAAAAAACATCATTGTTACAGGGGGTCTGCAAGGCATTGGGAAAGAAACCATAAGTGTGTTTGCAGAAGACGGAGCTAATATCATTGCCTGTGCCTATAAATTTGATGAGAAATTTGAAGATTATTGCAATCAGATATCAGAGAAGAACAGTGTTAAGATTGTGCCTGTCTATTTTGATATGAATGATAACGATTCCGTTAAAAAAGCAGCAAAAGAAATAATTGCTTTAAAGAAGGACATTCATGGTCTTGTAAATATTGCAGGAATTAATAGAGATGCGTATTTTAATATGGTTACTTATCAGGATATGTTAGATACATTTCAAGTTAATTTTTTTTCACAAGTGTTATTTACCCAATATATTGTCAGATGGATGCAAAGAAAAAAGACAAAAGGAAGTATTGTGTTTACATCAAGTTTAGCTGCCTTGATCGGTAATGAAGGACAAACTGTCTATAGTGCATCTAAAGCAGCAATCATAGGGGCAATGAGAAGTATGGCGATTGAGCTTGGTAAAGACGGAATCAGAGTAAATGCAGTTGCGCCAGGAGTTATTATATCGCCTATGACGGAAAAATTGGATAAAGTGATTATTAGTGATAGAATATTAAAGATGGATATACCGCGCTTAGGCAATGCGGATGAAGTTTCTAAGTTATTTATGTTTCTAATGTCTGATTTGGCAAGTCATATAACAGGTCAGGTGATTCGTGTAGATGGGGGAATGTGATGATGAAAAAAATATTGGAAAACAAAACAATCCTTG
>CAJUSJ010000078.1 GCA_910588865.1 uncultured Lachnospiraceae bacterium | reverse complement strand
TCCTTACTATAAATCAAATGGGACTAAACCTATCAGAAGAAGCGTTAAAATCCGTCTTGAACATCTCCAACTACGTGGACTGGGCTATCCGCATGTACCAGCGTGGACGCGTGGTGACGACCCTGGCGGAGTCTGGCTTGGATCTCTACCTTCTGGGACGGGGCTGGGAGAATCTCCCTTCCGCAAGCCCCCCCAACGTCCACCGGATTGATGACCGGATCCCTTACGGGAACACCCTGGCGTACATGGCGGACGCAAGAGTCAACCTGAACGTGATGCCGGGGTTCAAACAGGGGACTCACGATCGGATCTTTAACACCCTGCTCCAGCGCTCCGTGCCCCTTACCGACAGCAGCGCCTGGATTGATGACAATTACACGGACGGGGTGGATATCGCCCTGTATGACCTGGACCATTTAGAAAAGCTTCCGGACATCGCCAGGAACCTGCTTGAGGACACGGGACTGGCGGAAAGGATCATTGAGAATGGTTATAAAAAGACGGCGGGGAGCTTCACCTGGGGCCACTGCGCTGACTGGATCCTAAAGGCCATAAAAGAGGAGGTGGTCAGCCCATGAGCGGAATAAACCCATCATTTTTTAAAAAGGAGATCCGGTCCGATTTCCTGGTGGACGAGAAGAGGAAAAAGGTGTGGGCCGTGGAGCTTGAGATGCTGGAGAGGTTTGACCAAGTGTGTAAAAAGCATGGCCTTACTTACTGGGCTTTCTATGGGACGCTCTTAGGGGCGGTGAGGCATCAGGGGTTCGTGCCGTGGGATGACGACATTGACCTGGTGATGTTCCGGGATGATTATGAGAGGCTCAAGGCCGTGGCGTCATGGGAGTTTCGGGAGCCCTACTTTTTCCAGGACGCTTACACGGACCGCAGGATCTGGGCCCTGTCAAAGATCCGGGACAGCCGGACCACGGGAATCGAGTTCCGTGAGTTAAGGGACTTCCATCAAGGGATTTTTATCGATATTTTCCCATTGGACAGCGTGGCGGATGGAGCCTGTGAGGAGTTTGACGGTGTCCGGGAGACCCAGGGACTGCTTTGGGGGCTGGTGGTGAACCCAGGGGGAACCCTGATCGAGTTAAAACAGGAACTGATGGAGGGAAAACGTGGAGTCGAGGAGCTTCAGGTTTTTCTGGAAATCGCCAAGAAGGACATTCGGGAACGGTTCCGCGTCTTTGAGGATTTCAACCTGGCCCACTTTGGGGAAACGGAGGATTTAAACTATATCACTTATGATCTGGTTCCCTGTGACTACAAAAGCGTGAGGAGAGACTGGTTCCAGGAGACCTGGTATCTCCCATTTGAGCATTTAATGGTTCCTGTTCCCAGGGAGTATGACAAGATCCTGACCAGATGCTATGGGGACTACCATCGGTTAGTGCGGGGAGGGACAGCCCATGAGAGCGTCATCCTGGACCCGGAAATCTCCTATGACGAGTATTTCGCCAGATACCTTTGAGTCATGGGCGAGGTTACCTTGTGTCGTCGCACGGGCCGCCATGGCACCCCCAGAAAATTAGGTACTGATATCAGGAGGAATTATGAGGATATTGAATATAGAGTGGAAGGCCTTCGGGGACCAGGATATGGTGGACGCCCTCCTTGCGGAGGGGCACGATGTCGCCCATTTCCCATTTTCCAAGGAGGAGAACGCCAGGAATAACCCGGAGGCGGAAAAACGGCTGTCTGACACCCTCCGCGGGGAAAGCCCGGACGTCGTGTTCTCCTTTAACTTTTTCCCCATTGTCTCCAAGGTCTGTGAGAAAGAGGTGATCCCTTACGTCTCTTGGGTCTACGACTCCCCCCATGTGAGATTGTACTCCCGCGAGATCCTTAACCCATGTAACCATGTCTATGTGTTTGACCAGGAAACATACAGGGAGTTTCATGACGCCGGGGTTCCCACGGTGCGTTATCTCCCCCTGGCGGCTAACACTGAGAGGCTGGACGCCCTGGGGAGGACGGGAAACCCATCATACCGTCACGACATCTCCTTTGTGGGAGCTCTCTACACGGAGGTCCATCAGCTGTTTGACCGCATGGGAGGCCTGCCCGATTACGCAAGGGGATACCTAGACGCCCTAATGCTCACCCAGAGGAAGATCCAGGGGTACAATTTTATCCAGGAATCCCTTGGGCCTGTCATGGCTGACCTGCGTGAGGCCCTTCCCCTGGACCCGAACCCAGATGGGGCGGAGACCCGGGAGTTCCTCTACGCCCAGTACGTGATCAACCGCAAGATTACCGGGCTGGAGCGGACAGGGCTTCTGAGGGGGATAACCAAAAGGCACACCGCCGACCTCTTTACTTTTGACCACGGGTTTACCATGGATAATTTAAGAAACCATGGGCGGGTGGACCCCTACGAGGAGACACCTCAGGTATTTAAGCGGAGCAAGATCAACCTGAACATCACCCTGCGCAGTATTAAGAGCGGGATTCCTCTCCGTTGCCTTGAAATCATGGGGAGCGGTGGGTTTCTGCTGAGCAATTTTCAAGCGGACTTTCTGGGGCTGTTCACGCCTGGTGAGGATTTTGTTTTCTATGAGGATGAGAGGGACCTGCTTGATAAGATTGATTACTATTTAGCCCATGAGGAAGAACGTGAGCGGATCGCCAGGAACGGCCACGACAAGGTGGCGTCCAGGCACGCTTACCGCCACCGGGTACGGGAGATGCTTGACTTTTAGGAGGGACACGCCATGAGAGCGTTAATCTTAAATTCCGGCCTGGGGAGCCGCATGGGGGAACTCACCTCCCACCACCCCAAATGTATGACAGAGCTGTTTCCGGGTGAGACAATCCTTAGCCGCCAGCTGAGGATCCTGGCGGATGAGGGGATCTCGGAGGTGGTCATGACCACCGGATACCAGGAGGGGGAGCTGATCCGGTACTGCCAGGGACTGGGCCTGCCTGTCCATGTCACCTTCGTGACAAACCCCGAGTACGAGACCACTAACTATATTTACTCCATTTACCTGGCTAGGGAGTTCCTGGACGACGACATCCTCCTTCTCCACGGTGACCTGGTCTTTGAGGGCGCCGTCCTGGGGGCGGTCCTGGAGAGCGCCGTGAGCCGCGTGGTGGTCAGCTCCACGGCGGAGCCGCCGGAAAAGGACTTCAAGGCCGTGGTCCGGGACGGCAGGGTCACGAGGATCGGGGTGGGGCCCTTCCAGGGGGCCCTGGCCGCCCAGCCCCTGTACCTCCTTAAGAGGGAGGACTGGCGGGTATGGCTGGGCGAGATCGCGGGGTTCTGTGAGCGGGGGCAGGTTCACTGCTACGCGGAGGACGCCCTCAACCAGGTCACCCACGCCTGCCCCATTTACCCCCTGGATCTTAAGGGCCAGCTGTGCCAGGAGGTGGACAGCCCGGGGGACCTGGAGGTGGTGTCGGCCAGGCTTAGGGAGGTCAACTCCAAAACCGCGTACATGTGTTTCTCAACGGATATCTTACACGGCGGCCACCTGGCTATCATGAAAAAGGCTCAGGGGCTAGGGAGGCTGATCGTGGGGGTGCTGTCCGACGAGGCGGTGGCCAGCTACAAGAGGTTCCCACTCCTGCCCTACTCGGAGAGGAAGGCGCTGTTGGAGAGCATCTCCGGCGTGAGCCAGGTGGTGGAGCAGAGAACCTTGAGCTACCGGGAGAACCTGGAGAGGTACCGCCCCGCCTACCTGGTTCATGGGGACGACTGGGTCAGTGGTGTCCAGAGGCCGGTGAGGGACGAGGCGGTGAGGGTGCTGGCCAGCTACGGGGGTACTCTGGTGGAGTTCCCCTACGCCAGGGGAGAGGAGTACCGTGCCCTGGAGGAGAGGGCCCGGGCGGATCTGTCCCTGCCGGACGCCAGGAGGGCCCGTCTGAGGAGGGCCCTGGCCATGAGGGGCACTATCACGGCCCTGGAGGCTCACAGCGGGATCACGGGTCTGATCGCGGAGAGGACGGTAGTGTATAAGGACGGGGAGGCCCGCCAGTTTGACGCCATGTGGGTCAGCTCCCTGTGCGACTCCACGGCCAGGGGGAAACCGGATATTGAGCTTGTGGACATGACATCCCGTTTCCGGACAGTGGACGAGATCATGGAGGTGACGACCAAGCCCATTATCTTCGATGGGGACACCGGTGGCCTGGCGGAGCATTTCGTGTACACGGTCAGATCTCTGGAAAGGATGGGGGTGTCCATGGTGATCATAGAGGACAAGACGGGCCTTAAAAAGAACTCTCTGCTCGGGACAGGGGTGCCCCAGACCCAGGACAGCGTGGAGAGCTTCTGCGCCAAGATCCGGGCGGGGAAGAGGGCGAGGAAGACAAGGGACTTCATGATCTGCGCCCGGGTGGAGAGCCTGATCCTGGAGAAGGGGATAGAGGATGCGCTGGAGAGGGCTAGGGCGTATGTCCAGGCGGGGGCGGACGCGGTCATGATCCACAGCCGTAAGGAGAACCCAGGGGAGATCTTTGAGTTCGTGGGGAAGTTCCGGGAGAGGGATCCCCACACCCCACTGGTGGTGGTGCCTACCGCCTTTAGCGGGGTGACCGAGGGGGAACTCAAGGCGATAGGGGTGAACATAGTGATCTACGCGAACCAGCTGACTAGGAGCGGGTTTCCCGCCATGGAGAAGGCGGCCAGGCTAATCCTGGAGAACCAAAGGGCGAAAGAATGTGACGAGATCTGCATGCCATTTAGTGAGATAATCCGGTTAATACCTGAAGAAAGTGGGGATTAAATCATGAACCAAGTCAAAATTTCCCAATGTATGATTGTAAAAGATGAGGAGGAGAATATTCAGCGAGCTCTTTCCTGGGGAAAGTGTATTATGTCCGAGCAAATTGTAGTAGATACTGGTTCTACGGATCGGACAGTAGAAATAGCAAGACAGTTAGGAGCTAAAGTATATCATTTCTCTTGGGTAGACGATTTCTCGGCTGCCAAAAATTTCGCCATTAGCAAAGCTAGATATGAGTGGATCGCTCTCTTAGATGCAGACGAGTATTTCTCAGAAGAAGACGCCAAAAAACTGCCGTTATTATTAGCTAACTTAAAAAATACACCCTATGACGGGCTGGCAACAAACTGGATTCATCTGGATGACAATGGTAGTATCGGAATGATAGATACTCAGGTTCGAATTTTTCGCAACTGTCCAGGACTACGGTATCACAGAAAGATTCATGAGTATTTGGCATGGGAAGATGATAAAGGAATCTCCTATCGCCAGGACACGGAAGGATTATCACTGTTCCATACTGGCTATGGAGAAGCCGCCAAGAAAAAAAAGCAAAGGGGAGGAAGAAATCTCAAATTGATTCTGGCAGAACTTAAAGATCACCCGGATGATTTTGAGATGCTGACCTATTTAGGAAACGAATATGTGGGGTTGGAGGAATATGCCTTGGCCGAGGAGACTTACCGGGAGGTGCTTTCCCGAATGCCTAAATGGACCCATGGTGTCTACCATGTGGCGGCTTCCGAGGTTCCTCTGCGTTTACTGTCTGTAATGGTAGACCAACCAAATACAAAGGAATCTGATCTTTTGGAGATTTATGAAAAGGCAGTGACAGGCTGGCCAGAGGAAGGAGATTATGATTATTTTGTAGGACTCTACTATTCTCGGCATGGAAATTACTCTAAAGCGGAGCCGTATATCCGACGTGGACTGGAAATTATGGAGAAATATGGAAATTACCAAAAATCCATGATTCTATCTGGAAAGATTACGCAAGCCTATGAGCTGCTGTCCGTCTGTTGCCTTAACAATGGAAATTTGAGAGAGACGGTTCGTCTTACTACAGTAATGTTAAACCAAAATCCCTATCTTATGGGAACGCTTATCCTGTTTATGATAGCGTTCCGAAGCGAGATGGAAACAACTGGGGAAGAAAAATGGGGCGCATTGCAGGTTGCTTCTCTTTTGGAGAAATCATTTTATGATTTTACGTCATTAAAGGATCGTATGTTTGTGTTGCGGGCCGCGGAATCAGCGGAGTATCAGGAATTGATTCAGATTCTTCGAGGGTTGTTTTCTGAAGAAGAATTGAAGGCACTAGACAGAGCCTAAGATTAGTTAGGAAGCGTTTAAACAGGTGGACGTATTAAGTCCCGCAACTTAGATGATTATTGTTCAGATAAGTCCACACACTTTCCGTTCTGATTGTATACTTTATGGCACAAAGAGTCCCTTCTCTAAAAGAGCATATATTACGATACTCGCTTTGGATATGATAAATGGAGTCAGAAAGCAAAAATCCTATTGCTATAGGCTGGTTTCCATGGATTTTCGCTAGTTGCTATGAATGCGCATGACAGAAGCTGGAGATATCACCTGTAACGTTAATGTTCACAGGTGCCCTATAAACGTAACAGCATATGCTTCGGCTCCATAATGGTACTGTCCCCCTGACGAAAAGATTTCCTTGATAAAAGTGACTTAACCATGCTACAATAAGCCATAAAGTCCAACCAAAAATACATTTGGCTTATTAATAGAAAAGAGGGTTATCATGTCAAAAACAGGCACACGCATTTCCCAATGCATGATCGTGAAAAATGAAGAGAAAAATATAGAAAGAGCCTTATCCTGGGGCAAATCTATAATGTATGAGCAGATTGTGGTAGATACCGGATCCACAGACAGGACCGTGGAGCTGGCCAGGAAGATGGGTGCTAAGGTCTGTGAGTTTCCATGGATTGATGATTTCTCCGCCGCGAAAAATTATGCCATTGAGCAGTGCGCGGGGGATTGGATCGCTCTTCTTGACGCGGATGAGTACATGATGCCGGAGGATGTGAAGAAACTTCCAGGGTATATAAAGGAGATGAATCGTCGGAATCTAGATGGCCTGTCTACAGGCTGGCAGCAACTGGATGGGGAGGGAAAGATTTTTTCCTCTGGCACTCAGGTGCGCGTTTTCCGCAATCTTCCAGATATCCGCTATCGCAGGCGTATCCACGAGCAGCTGGAATGCAAGTCAGGCAGAGAACTTCGCCTGGGGGATGCGGTAAAAGAACTGTCCATCTTTCATACCGGCTACCAGGGGCAGGCTTTTGAGCAGAAGAAAAAAAGCGGAAGAAACCGAAAGCTGATTCTGGAAGAGCTGAAAAACAATCCAGAGGATTATGAGATGATGGGCTATATGGGCGATGATTGCCAAAGTGATGGCGACAAAGAAGAAGCTGTCATGTGGTTTCGCCGCGCTATAGAACATATGCCTTCCAAGCTACAGGATTATGACCAGCGGAGCGCGGTTACATTTACCAGTTTGCTGATGCTCCTCACTGATGGGGAAGAAAGTCTCTGGCGGGAAGCGGAGGAAGTGTATCACAAAGCCGTAAAACTTCTTCCCCAGGAGGCTGACTTTGATTACATTATGGGCCATTTTTACGCTGTCAGAGGAGAGGCGGAAAAAGCGGTCTTTCATCTGGAAACAGCTATGGAAAAATTGAATAAATATGGTTGTAATAACAAGGCTTTACATATGGCCGCTAACCTTCTTGATGTTTATGACCTTCTGGTCAGGTGCTGTCACATGACAGGACAGAATGAAAAATGTCTGACATACGGGGTTACTTACCTTAAATATGAGAAGTTCAACATGGCTGTGCTGTCTTTGATCCTAAAAACTCTCCTGCCCGGTGGCGGGAACAATTCAGCACAGGAGAATCAGGCGGTTTTAGGATTTTTATCAAAACTATATGATTTTTCTTCCCTGAAGGATCGGTTGTTTTTAGTGAAAGCTGCCCAGATGTCAGACTGCCAGATTTTTGGAACATATCTGTCATCTGTCCTTTTTACTTCTGATGAAAGAAAACAGTTGGGGTTGTAGATCTTATTGAAATCTGAAAGGGAGCTGTCGCAAAGTGGAATGGCACCACTTTTTGCCACAGCTCCAAAATGACTACCTGATATCAAATCCCATCTATCACGGCCAACTCTTCCGCGGAAAATAGCTCCCGAATTACCTGAATTAAAGCGCGGTATTGGGACTTCTGTGCTGCCCGGAGTACGAACATGCGGTCTTTGAGCGATGAAAAATCATAGAAGGATTTCTCTAATAGGGAAGCAACCTGAATCGCTCCCTCTCTGCCCCCTATATTTTTCTCCATCTCATCGCGGAAAGCCATGATAAACAGAATAAGACTTCCCATAAGATAGTGGTTATCTCTGAGTACCAATGTGGTTACCCGAACGGTTTCCATCGGATTTCCATTATTGAGACAGCAGGCAGCCAGCAGCTCATATACTTCCAGAATCTTTCCTGATATGACCATGGACTTTTGAAAATTTCCATATCTCTCCATAATTTCTAATCCATGCCGGATATGGATCTCCGCCTTTTGGTAATTGCCATGCCGGGAATAATAGAGCCCCAAAAAATAATCGTAATCGCCTTCCTCTGGCCAGCCTGATATGGCTTTTTGATAGATTTCCTCCATTTTGGATTCAGGAACATCTGGTTGGTCTGCCAGAAGAGACATCAGGCGAAGGGGGATTTCCGAGCCAGCCACATGATACACCCCATACACCCACTGAGGTAAATCAGCAAGTGTTTTTTCATATAATTCTTCCGCCAAAGCGAATTCCCCCAGAGCGATATACTCGTTGCCTAAATAAGTAAGCATGTCAAAATCATCAGGGTGATCCTTAAGTTCAGCCTGAATCAACCTGAGATTCCTGCCTTCCCCCTGTTTTTTCTTTTCCGCCGCCGCGCCATAGCCGGTATGAAAAAGTGACAGCCCTTCTGTATCCTGCCAGTAAGAAATACCTGTACCATCTTCCCATGCCAGATATTCGTGAATCCTTCTGTGATATCTCAACCCAGGACGGTTTCGGAATATCCGAACCTGCGCGTCTATCATCTTTATAGTTTTATCGTCCTCCAGGTGGATCCACTTTGTAGCTAACCCGTCATAAGGTTTATCTTCCAGCTGTGACAGTATCAACTTTAGTTTTCCGGCGTCTTCTTTTGAAAAATATTCGTCCGCGTCTAAAAGAGCGATCCATTCACACTCTGCTTTGCTGATGGCAAAGTTTTTGGCTGCTGAGAAATCATCAATCCAGGAGAAGTGATAGACTTTGGCGCCTAACTGCTGTGCCAATTCAACGGTCCGGTCTGTGGAACCAGTATCTACTACGATCTGCTCCGAGACAATATCCTTTCCCCATGAGAGAGCCTGTTCAATATTATCCTCTTCGTTTTTTACGATCATGCATTGAGAGATCATGATTTGCTTCTTCAATATAACACCTCATTTTTATATGCCGCTCAGCATCTCCCTGACTCGATGCCTATATGTATGAGCTGCCGCCACTTTGTCGTGTCCGTTTTTAGCGATTGCCTGCCGCTGGTCTTCATGGGACAGATAGTAGCCAATTTTATCCAGCATGTCTTCTTTGCTCTCATAGTAGACAAAGTCCTCCCCTGGGACAAAGAGATCCAGGAAATCAGACTGGAAATTACTTAGAAGGAATCCGCCGCTTCCCATGATGTCAAAGGCACGGAGAGGGATCCCCCCTTTCATACCCCGGCGGCTGATGTTCAGATTGACCTTGCTCTGCTTAAAAACCAATGGCATCTCTGTCATATAACCGGCCGGCCCATGATTGCGCAGATTCGGCAGGGTAAATATTTTGTAATGAGTAAAAAAGTCAACACCAAACTTTTGAGCCACCGCGTCAAGCAGATCCACACGCTCCACAGTGGTGATCCAACGGTTGATGACATGTTGAGCGTAGTAATCCTCGTCTGATTCGATACTCCATGGCTCATGGCTGATGGGATAGGCTTTTCTCATCTCTTCCATTATAGGCCCCAGTACATCTGGAATAAAATCATATCCTTGTATCTTCAACTGGGACGCGACAAGGGCATCCAGATAACCTTTTGCGTAGTCTGACAGGGATTCAGACATTTTTGTGAAAGGTTGGAGAGTCTCCAGATAGAGAGACCCCACAAAGGAGACATCATAAGCAAAATCTGACTGTTTTGTGTGCAGAGTATCCAGCCGCTCTACATTAGCTGCCATAGGTAAATATCGGACGGTAGAAACCCCTGCCTCGCGAAATTCCAGATAAAGTTGTTTGTCCAGAATATAAATAGCATTGCAGGGATTGATTACAGTTTTAGAATAGATTCTTCGGAAGTGACTGTCATAAATCCAAGAGATATATCGAATCTTGTGCCTATGGCAAAAATCTGAAATCATAGGATAATAATTTACGGTAAACACAATGTCAGGATTTTCATTATCCAATATCCCGGATAATCTGGCCTCTACCTCAGGGAGATCGCTGTAGGTCTTTTTTTCAAGAAAAACCGTAGAATAGACCAAGGTATGGCCCTCCTGGATAAAGGCGTCTTCCAGATCATCCTGGCCCACGCTGTCCCATGGTATATATAATATTTTCATGTATCTGATTTCCTTTCGTTAATGGCTTCCAAAATCCAGTTAGCGCAGTGATTCCAGGTAAAGTTATTCACTGTCTTCTCATAGCCATTTTTAATAATTCTCTCTGCCAGCTTGCTATCACTAAGCAATTGTCTGGAAATATCTGGAAGCCGTTCCAGCTGATCCAGGTTGTATAGAGCGATATCCACCCCATCAATGTAATTGTTGTCAATCCAGGCGCTGCTGTCCGTTAAGGGTATGGAATGCCTTAGAAGAGTGTTAAAGACCCGGTCATGGGTCCCCTGTTTGAATCCTGGCATCACATTTAAATTTATCTTGGCATCTGCCATATAAGTCAGAGTATCTCTGTATGGAATCCGGTCATCAATTCGATGGACATTGGGAAGCTTGGAGGAAAAGTGATTCTCCCAACCTCGGCCCAGAAGGTAAAGATCCAGGCCAGACTCCGCCAGAGCCGTGACTACCCGTCCTCTTTGATACATACGAATAGCCCAATCCACATAATTTGAGATATTCAAAGCTGATTTTAACGCTTCTTCCGATAGGTTTAGGTTCCATTGATTTATAGTAAAAAGAATCCCCTGTACCACTGACAGACTGCTGTCTTTTTTCAGATTTTCGAAGGTTTTTTGATAAAGATGCCACATGCCGCTGTTTTCCGGATATACTTTTACGATTTCCTCCATCTGATCCTCAGGACGGTAATAGGTACCACAAAACAAAATATCATACTTGCGGTCGCTGTAAGGAATTATCTTGGCGTTTTTCTCAGGTACAACCCCTACATGAGGCATAAAATCAACTTTTGGCACTTGTTTTGGAAAGTATTGTTTCACATACTCTACATGTTCCCAGTCACAACAAAACAGATGATATCTTGCGGGAGTATTTTCCAATGACAGATGGAATCTTAGCGGAGGATCCATAAAAATATCTACTACCATGGTTTGCTGTCTGTTCCATATATCAATCAAGATCTGATCCCGGATACACATGGCGTCATAACAGACTGCTGCGTCAATTCCTGCTGAAGCAAACCGTAAAAAACCTGCATAAGAGTGTGGATTCTCTGGGGGAGGATTCCGCAGATCCAGAATAAAAGTCTCGTGTCCCCTTGCCCGAAACTCCCGGTCTAATTGGTCGGCAAAGAAATTGAAAGATTCTGTAGAACAGTAGAATAACGCGATCCGCTGTCTATCCCTCTTCTTTCTGCCTTGAGAGACAACAGGGACGGGCACCAGCTGGACAGGCACGGACCGAGGCGCTGGCCTTGACAGCTTTCTATCCATTGCTTTATCGACAGCCGCAAATTCTTCCGGAGCAAGTTGCTTTTTCATCACCTGAACAAGATCCTGATATCCTGCCGCCATAGCTGCCCGCAAAAGAAATAGTCGATCCTTTAAGGTTTTGAGCTGATAAAAGTTATTTTCCAGAAAAGAGGCTGCTTCTGAGGCTCCTGCCAATCCTCTTCCACCAATACCGGGATCCTTTAAAAGGGCAGACAGCATTACCACCAAAGGGCTCATCAGATAGGGATCCTCTTTGAGCATTCTGGCGGTGATTTTGACGCACTCTGCCAGATTCCCGTTATTGAAGCAGCACATGGCCAGCATCTCTTGGGCTTTTAAGATATTTCCGGCCAGTTTTACGGACTTATCTCCATACCCATATTGCTCCAATAATTCCAAGGACTGCCTCAGGTACTGTTCTCCTTCTTGATAATTGCCATGGGAACCATAATATTGCGCGAGAACATAGTCATAATCCCCGTCCTCTGGCCAGCTCACCCGAGCTTGTTGATAAGCTTCCAGTATTTCTGCTTCTGTTTTTTCTGGAATCAAAGTGAGGACATTTAGGAGCCGCCGCCAGATTTCAGAGGTTGTTACATCATAGATACCTTTTCTCTCCTCCGGCATCAAGGAAACGGATTTTCTGTAAGCTTCTTCTGCCAACTCCAGTTCCCCCTGTCCCTCATATACGTTTCCCAGATATCCATACATTTCATAATCATCCGGATGTTCCGCCAACTCCGCCAGAATCATGTCCAGATTTCTGCGGCTTTTTTGTTTCTTTAGGTTTTCCGCCTTTCCATAACCGGTATGATAGATAGTGAGCTGACCGGTCATGTCCGCTGTCCGTAAGTTTCCGGTTCCGTCCTTTCTTAGAACTTCATGGATTCGCCTGTGGTACCGGAGTCCGGGAAGGTTTTGAAAGATCCGCAGGTGAGAGCGCACATCCATGGCGTTCCCGTTGTCATCCAGATCCACAAAAGCAGTGCAGATACCATCATAAGCAGATCTGGGGAGCTTGCGTATGTACATTGCCAGATTTTTAGCATCCTCTGGAAGAAAGTACTCATCCGCGTCCAGAAACGCGATCCATTCACATTTGGCTTTGGTGACAGCGTAATTTTTGGCTGCCGCGAAATCATCTGCCCAGGCAAACTCATACACCTTTGCCCCCATGCTCTGGGCGATTTTTATGGTTCTGTCCGTGGATCCCGTGTCTACCACGATCTGCTCCGCCACAATTCCCTTTCCCCAGGAAAGAGCCCGCTCTATGTTCTTTTCCTCGTTTTTCACGATCATGCACTGGGAAATTCCCGGCAGCAGTTTTTCCTTCAAAGCAATCCCCCCTTTATTCAATTTCCCACTGTGTTTTCACGTATCCAACTAGAAGTTCGAAATCCGACCGGTTAAAAGGTTCCTCATACAGCTTCTCCAAAACCATGGGATAAATGTCAGTAAAACGCTCAATATACGGATTTTCCCGGTATTCCGGTACCCTCTCTCTTAGTATCTGGCTGGTTAACCGAAAGAGTGAGAAGGAAGGGACGCTATATCTTAAAATCAACAGTTGTACGAATCCCACCGCGTTTTTCATACAACAATATTCCAACTCCTCCCGATACAAATCCAGAAGGCCACGCTTGCCACACTCTTCCCATAATCTCATCCATACCGTAAGCCAATCCATATGATGGTCACTATTTCTCCTGAGAACTGTTGAGGCCGTGTTGACAAAATAGTGGTACAGCTTTTTTCCCACAACATAAACCCCGCCAGTATAAACACAGACAAGCGCCTGAAAATACATATCTTCATATGCCACATCCTCGGGAAAAAATATATCCTGATCCAGAATCAGGCTTTTACGCAAAAGTATTCCCCAAACCCCTGCTATAACGTCGCTTATAATCAATTCTTTGCGAATAATTTTCTCATAAGGGAAAATATATAGGTCTTCCCCATTGTCCCGGCTTTTTTCGTCAAGATAGACCAGGGTGCTTGAGTAATCCCTTTCAAATCCACAACATACCATGTCGCAATGACACTCCATGGCATAATGATAGAGCAACTCAAAATAGTCCGGTTCTACCCAGTCATCAGCGTCTATAAAAGCGATCCAGTCAGCGGATGCATAGGCGACCCCGATGTTTCTGGCTGTTCCCTGCCTTCTGTTTGTTTCCTGGCGAATTAGCAAGATGTTGTTCGGATAAAGCCTCTCCCACATTCGCAGCCTCTCCCAGGTATTGTCTTCTGAGGCGTCATCGACGCAGATAACCTCCAAATTATCCATACCAATGGTTTGCGCCAGGACTGAGGCAAGACATCGGTCTATATATGGGGCAACATTGTAACATGGTATAATTACGCTGATTTTTGGCACTCTTCTCACCCCTTATCTCAAAAGTCAAGCATCTCCTTTACTCGGTGCCGGTATGTATGGGAGGCAGCCACCTTGTCGTGCCCGCTTTTCGCGATGGCCTGCCTTTCCTTTTCATGGGTCAGATAATACCCGACCTTCTGGAGCAGGTCTTCTTTATTCTCAAAAAAGATAAAATCCTCCCCCGGTATAAACAGGTCTAAAAAACCGGATTGGAAATTGCTCAAAAGAAACCCACCAGCTCCCATGATGTCAAAGCACCGCAGCGGAACCCCGCTTTTTATTCCCCGATAACTGATGTTTAGATTAATCTTGCTCTGCTTGAATATCTTTGGCGCTTTTTCATAGTAATCAGCAAAGCCATGGTTGCGCAGATTTGGCAGGATAAAATCTTTGCTGTATGTGAAGCAATCTACACCGTACCGTTCTGCCACAGCATCCATGAGGTCAATCCGCTCTACCGCGGAAATCCAGGGATTGACAACCCTCTGAGAATAAAAATAGGCGTCTGATCGTATATCTCTGGCATCAATAGGCTTCCATGGGTATACTCCGCGGATGTCTTCCAGGACAGGGCCAAGGGATTCTGGTATAAAATTATATCCCCATATCTGCAGCTGGGCGGCCACAAGGGCATCCAGATATCCTCTGGCGTAATCGGTCAGGGAATCGGATATGGTGGAAAAAAGATCATTTTCCAGGTAAAGAGAGCCTATAAAAGACACATCATAGATAAAAGGCAGGTCTTTGGTATCTTTATCCAGACGGTCTGTATTAGCGGCCATGGGCAGATACCTCACTGTGGTTACACCGGCCTGCCGAAATTCCATACAGACCTCCTTATCCAAGGTATAGACTATATTACGCGGATTCGTTATCGCCGTGGAATACATTGCGTCGTGGGGACTGTCATAGACCCAGGAGACATACCAAAGATTATGGAGATCACAGAAATCCGTGATAAAGGGAAAATAGTCCACAGTGAAAACAACATCCGGTTTTTCCTTTTTCACCAATGAGAACAGTTTTTTTTCAATCTCCGAAAAATCTCCATGGTACAATTCATTTTCAGAATAGGCAGCGCGGATAAGGTTATGGCCTTCCAGGAGAAACGCTTCCTCCAAATCGTTTTGTCCAATGCTATTCCACTGTATAAATAAAATTTTCATTGGCTTTCTACCTTTTTATGGGTCATAAAAGAAAAGCCTTTTCATAACTTACCGCTATGAAAAGGCTTTTATCAGGCCCTGTTATAAGATTATGGCCCGGTATTGCCGGGCCGAAACCAACTTCCTAAAAATTAGGAGAGGAGGCTTAAGATACTCTGCGGTACAGAATTGGACTGTGCCAGCATGGACTGAGATGCCTGCAAAAGAATATTGTTCTTGGTAAATGCGGTAATCTCGTCTGCCATGTCAGTATCACGGATACGGCTCTCAGCAGCTGTGATGTTCTCGGAAGATACCTTCAGGTTATTGACGGTATGTTCCAGACGGTTCTGGGCGGCACCGAGGACAGCACGATACTCAGAAACCCTATTAATAGCGGTCTTTATAGCTTTAATCGCCGTGTTTCCTGTCTGAAGAGTACTAACGACAAGCTTGCTACCTGTTAGCTTATCTTTGAAAATAGTACTTGCTTTCATACTGCTGGCCGTCACAGCAATTGTCTCACCGGCACTGGGGCCAATCTGGAAGGTCATTTTTGGAAGAGAAGTGTTGCCAGCAATTGGTTTAATACCATTGAAATCGGTGTTATCAGCGATACGATCAATCTCCTCAAGCAGCTGATCAACTTCCTTCTGAAGGTTTCCTCTGGCCACAGAGTTGTAAGTACCGTTAGCGGACTGAGAAGCCAGTGTGGTAAGACGCTGTAACATGGAGTGAGTCTCGGTCAAAGCTCCCTCAACTGTCTGAATCAGACCGATTGCGTCCTGGGCGTTCTTGGTAGCCTGGTTCAGGCCATTGATCTGGGATCTCATGGACTCGGAAATAGCCAGACCAGCGGCGTCATCACCGGCGCGGTTGATTCTGTAACCGGAAGACAGCTTCTCCAAGTTCTTGTTCAGGCCGCTCTGGTTGATTCCTAAGTTTCTGTAAGAGTTAATGGCTGATATGTTATGTTGAATAATCATGGTAAATCCTCCTGATTTATATTTCTTTCCCCGGGAACCTCCCTGTCCCCAGGCCTCCCCTTTCCGAAGAGGGCCCTGCCCCGGAAAGGACTGTAAAGTTTATATTATAGTTCTGTGAATTCTTAGGAATAATTTGAATATTTTTCTGATAATAATGATTTTGTCAATATTATTGTCAATTATAAAAATAAATATTTTCTTCTTTTTATTCAAACCAATTCCTCTAATTTTGCAAGAAGAAAAGCATGTAATCTCCCGAAAAAATCGCTTTAAATCAATTGTACAAATACTTTCCCATAAGGTATAATACAATTAAAGCGGCTGACAACTTAGAATAGCCAGAAAGGGGAGTGATCCCGTGAGAAGAACCGTGGGAATCGGACACCAGGATTTTGAGACCATACGCCAGAGAAATTATTTTTATATTGACAAAACCCATTTTATTAGGGAGTGGTGGAAAAACGGGGACAGCGTTACCTTGATCACCAGGCCTCGGAGATTTGGGAAGACACTGAGCATGAACATGATCGAGACCTTTTTTTCCATTCAATATAAAGATCGGGAAGACTTGTTTGAGGGGCTTAAGATTTGGGAAAGGGAAGACTTTAGAAAACTGCAGGGAACCTACCCGGTAATTTTTATCAGCTTTGCCGATGTAAAAGAAACATCTTTCTCACAAGCGAGAAAAAAGATATGCAGTATTATAAAAGATGTATATAACAGATATGCTTTTCTTCTGGATGGAGATTTTCTAAATGAAAATGAGAAACAGGATTTTCAGAACATTTCCACTGACATGGAGGATTACGAGGTGTCTGGCTCTATACGGGCGTTATCAAATCGTCTTTCCCGTTATTATGGGAAAAAAGTGATCATTCTGTTAGATGAGTATGATACTCCCATGCAGGAGGCTTATGTCAATGGATACTGGCAGAAACTGGTGTCTTTTACCAGAAGCCTTTTTAACTCCACCTTTAAGACCAACCCTTATCTGGAGCGGGCTATCATGACCGGGATCACCAGGGTCAGCAAGGAATCCATATTCTCGGACTTAAACAACCTTGAGGTCGTGACCACCACCTCCGAAAAATACGGGGATTGTTTTGGATTCACGGAAGAGGAGGTGTTCGCGGCACTGGATGAGTATGGCCTGTCTGACCGGAAACAAGAGGTAAAAAGCTGGTATGACGGGTTCACTTTCGGGGATCAGGCGGATATCTACAACCCCTGGTCCATTGTCAACTATCTGGACAAGAGGCGGTTCGCCCCGTACTGGGCCAATTCAAGCTCCAACAGCCTGGTGGACAAACTGGTTCGTGAGGGGAGCAAGGACCTGAAAACCTCTTTTCAATGTCTGCTGACCGGAGAGTCCATCACGGCGGAATTAGACGAGCAGATCGTTTATGATCAGCTGGACAACGATGAGCGGGCGGTGTGGAGTCTTCTGCTGGCCAGCGGATACCTGAAAGTAAAGAATCTAAAGACTTATATGACAGATTTTGGGGACTGGAAACAGGAATACCAATTGGAATTGACGAATTTTGAGGTAAGGCTTATGTTCCGCGATATGGTAAGAAAATGGTTCTCCAGCGCCATATCCGTGTACAATGATTTCATCAAGGCGCTTTTGCTGGGGGATATCAAGGCCATGAATATCTATATGAACCGGGTAGCCATGGCGACATTCAGTTATTTTGACACTGGAAAAAATC
This sequence comes from uncultured Lachnospiraceae bacterium, assembly GCA_910588865.1. GTDB lineage: Bacteria > Bacillota > Clostridia > Lachnospirales > Lachnospiraceae > UBA3402. The sequence goes on along the minus strand of CAJUSJ010000078.1, from coordinate 1,093 downwards.
CCTCCGCGGAAGAGCCGGAGCGGTTTTACCATGGATTTGTTCTGGGATTGATGGTGGATCTGTCTGACCGGTATATACTGACATCAAACAGGGAAAGCGGATTTGGAAGGTATGATGTAATGCTGGAGCCAAGGAACGGAAAAGATGATGGGATTATCCTGGAGTTTAAGGCGCGGGACATTGACGATGAGACGGAGTTGAGGGATACGGTGAAAGCGGCTCTGGATCAAATCGAAAGGAAGAGATATGAGACTGCGCTTGTGGAAAAAGGGATTCCCCCAGAAAGGATACACAAATACGGGTTCGCTTTTAGCGGAAAGAAGGTATTGATTGGAGGAAGGTAGCGGGAAAAACGTTTTTGCGGACATTTAAGAACCGGATACTGGAAAACTTATTAGGTATAACACAATAACAGGAATTTGATGAGAGAACCGGGCGGCGTTACACCCTGGCCCTGACCAACGGGGAGGCGCGCCTGATGTTTGAGACCATGATCCGGAATTGGTTTATGGAAAGTGACGGAAGTTATAACGATTTTATTACAGCGCCGTTCATTGATGATGTGGAAGCCATGAATGAGTACATGAACCAGGTGGCCATGACGACGTTTCGTTATTTTGACACTGGAAGCAAGCCAACAGGTGAGGAGCCGGAACGGTTTTACCATGGTTTTGTGCTGGGGTTAATGGTGGAACTGTCGGGCCGTTATGTTCTTACCTCAAACCAGGAAAGCGTTTTTGGCCGGTATGACGTGACGTTGAAACCCGTGAACGCCAAAAAAGACGATAGGATCATTCTGGAGTTTAATGTATATCAGCCCAAGAAGGAGAAAAGTCCGGAGAATACCGTGAAAGCGGCGTTACAGCAGATTGAGGAGAAGAGATATGAGGCCGCTCTGGTTGTGAGAGGGGGTGAGAAGGGGAATATCCGGAAGTATGGGTTTGCTTTCAGCGGGAAAAACGTGTTGATTGGGAAAGCGGGACCAAGGAATTTATCCGGAACTGGCGGGAACCCATGATTCCCGCCTTTTCTCCCACTCATACTTTCTTTCAGCTTATACCATCAAGCATCTCCCTCACCCGATGACGGTATG
>CAJUSJ010000077.1:7128-19064 GCA_910588865.1 uncultured Lachnospiraceae bacterium | reverse complement strand
TCCATGGGCTCCTGTATCGTGGATCACCAGAAGGTCTCCCTTCTCAATCTCCGGCAGATCCCGGTCAACGGCAAATTTGTCGCAGTTCTCGCACAGGGATCCGACCACATCGTACCTGTGATCCCTGGGCTGATCCTCTTTTCCCGCCACCGTGATATGGTGGTAAGCGCCATAGACCGCGGGGCGCATCAGGTTCGCCGCGCAGGCATCCACCCCAATGTACTCCTTGTAAGTGTGCTTCTCATGAATAGCCTTTGTCACCAGGCAGCCGTAAGGAGCCAGCATAAACCGCCCCAGCTCCGTAAACAGGGCCACATCGCCCATGCCCGCCGGAACCAGCACTTCCTCGTACACCTTCCTCACCCCTTCTCCGATGACCATGATATCGTTTGGCTCCTGGTCAGGCTTGTAGGGGATGCCGATGCCGCCGGACAGGTTGATGAAACGAATATCCGCCCCTGTCTCTTCATGGAGCCTTACGGCCAGCTGAAAAAGGATCTTGGCCAGCATGGGATAGTACTCATTTGTCACGGTGTTGCTCACCAAAAAGGCATGGATTCCAAAGTGCTTCGCGCCCTTTTCTTTCAGGATCTTAAAAGCCTCAAAGATCTGGTCCGTGGTCATGCCGTACTTGGAGTCGCCAGGGTTGTCCATAATGTCATTGCTGATCTTAAACACCCCGCCTGGATTGTACCGGCAGCACACAGTCTCAGGGATCTTTCCGATGGTGTCCTCCAGGCACTGGATATGGGTGATATCGTCCAGATTGATGATGGCTCCCAGGTCATTGGCAAAGGCGAATTCCTCAAGAGGCGTGTCGTTGGAGGAGAACATGATGTCATGGCCTTTGAAACCGCAGGCGTCAGACATCATCAGCTCTGTGGCAGAGGAGCAGTCGGTGCCGCAGCCGCACTCCTTCAACAGTTTCAGGATAAAGGGGTTGGGGGTGGCTTTTACCGCGAAATACTCCTTAAAACCTTTGTTCCAGGAAAACGCTTCCTTCAACCGGGCCGCGTTCTCGCGGATCCCTCTCTCGTCGTAGAGGTGAAAAGGCGTAGGATAGTCTTTTGTGATTTCCCGCAGCTGCTCCAAAGTTACAAATGTCTTCTTTTCCATGTAAGTGTTCCTTCCTTTCCGGGATGGTGGTTAATCGCGCGGGGGAGGCTCTTTCCCCCCGCCCGCCGTGCCGGGACGGAGCCGCTTTAGCGGCCATATCCTTTCCGCCCCGTGTACATAAAAAGTCTGCTATGGCGCAATAAGGGCACTTTTAAGTACCCTGGTACCAGATAGCAGACTTCTTTGTCTGGATGTGTTTGGTTTACAAAATGTTTACGATGCGCATGATGTTGGTGTCCTGGGCAGGTTCGTGGCGGCGTTCATGGCTCACCACTCCGGCGGTGACCACTACCACATCCCCGGATTCCACAATGCCTTTTCCCCGGAGAAGATCAACGGAGGTGGCAATAAGGATGTCCGTGGAGTCGGCCCGTTTTGCTATAAATGGGGTGACTCCCCACAGGATCTGCATCTGGCGGACAGCTGTGCCGCTGGGAGACAGGCCGATGATGCGGGCACCGGGCCGGTATTTGGACAGCAGGCCCGCGGTAAAGCCGCTGATGCTGGGCGCGATGATCACCTTGGCGTCCAGGTCATGGGCCGTGGATACGGATGAAAAGCATACGGCATTGGAGATCTTCCGCAGGTTTTCCGCGGACACATTGCGGCGGCGGTACGCGTTGTAGTCCAGATGGGACTCGGTTTCCTCCGCGATCTGGGCCATCATCTTTAATGCCTCCACAGGATATTTGCCCATAGCGGTCTCGCCGGAGAGCATGACCGCGTCCGTTCCGTCGTAGACCGCGTTAGCCACGTCTGTGACCTCTGCCCTGGTGGGGCGGGGATTGCGGATCATGGAGTCCAGCATCTGGGTGGCCGTGATCACAGGCTTGCTGGCCTCATTGCACTTGCGGATGATCTCTTTCTGGATGTAGGGAACCCTCTCAGCGGGAATCTCCACGCCCATGTCGCCTCTGGCCACCATGATCCCGTCGCTGGCCGCGATGATGGAGTCAATGTTCTCGATTCCCTCAGCGTTCTCGATCTTGGCGATAACCTTTATGTTGGACCCCGCCACGTCAAGCATCTGCTTGATCTCCACAATGGCATCCGCGTTTCGGACAAATGAGGCGGCGATAAAATCAAAGCCCTCCTCAATGCCGAACCAGATGTCCTCTTTATCCTTCTCCGTCAGAGCCGGAAGCTTTACCTTCACATTAGGTACATTGACGCCTTTTCTCTGGCCCAATTCGCCGCCGTTTACGACCCTGCAGCGGATCTCCGTGCCATCCACCTGTTCCACCTTAAGCTCAATGAGGCCGTCGTCAATAAGGATCCGGTTGCCTGGAACCACATCATCATTCAGGCCTCTGTAGTTGATATGGCAGATCTCCTGATCTCCCTCCACAGCCCTGGTGGTCAGGGTGAATTCCTGGCCTTCTGTCAGGGTAACCTTCTGGCCGCCTTTCAGCAGTCCGGTGCGGATCTCAGGGCCTTTTGTATCCAAAAGGGCAGCGATGGGGAGATCCAGCTCCTCCCTGACACTCTTTAACTGGTCTAAACGGGCTTTCTGTTCCTCGTGATCACCATGGGAAAAATTAAATCTGGCGATGTCCATGCCGTTTTTGGCAAGACCGATCATGACCTGACGGTCATCCGAATTCGGTCCCATGGTGCAGATGATCTTTGTCTTTTTCATACTTATAATCTGCCTTTCCGCTTCTTATTTTTTATTTCCTTAAAAGTCTGCCGCCGCCGCGGTCAATTGTCATGGAGAGGGGTGATATCCTCCGTCACATGCTGATGGGTGTACAAATGATCCTGGCAGTACTCCAGACCCCCCACGCATTTGGAGCAGTACCGGAAATCCAGGTTTGGATCATCGGTCTCTGTTCTGCCGCAGACAGCGCACTTGTGGATAGTCCGTCCCTTGGGCATGACCTTCATCTTGGCCTTAAAGTCCCGCTTTCTCTTGATCTCCTTTGGGCTGTACCTCTGATAGTCGCGGGTCATGGCCACAAAGAGGATCACATTGAGCAGGGACAGCGCGATCTCGCACCGGGTGCTGGCGCTCCCTCTAAAAAAACTGTAGGCATACACTGCCGTCTCGGCTATGGCCAGCCATTTGGCCTTGATGGGGATGACCATGAACAGCAGAAACTGTACATCAGGAAAACATATGGCAAATGCCAGGAATATGGAAAAATTTAAAAATCCCGTGGTAATATAGTAGTTCTGATGAAATACCACATAGCCCACCAGTGCCGCCAGAATCTGCCCCATGACGCCCATGAGGAAAAACACATTAAACCGGAAGGCTCCCCACACTCTCTCCAGAGTCAGCCCCAGGCTGTGGTACATGAACAGGGCTATGACGCCGAAAAAAATGTCGCTGAGAACCCAGTTCCCAAGGGCTGGCGGATAGATCAGAAATGTCACAAGCCGCCACACCTGCCCGTGGAATATGGCCTCCATGTCCAAAGACAGATAAGCCCAGTAAGCCATGGGATTAAACAGATACAGGACCAGTCCCATACCATACAGGATCACAATATAATACATCAGGTTGCTGACCGCGTATTTTCCATATTTTTGTTCCAGTTTGCGAAAAAATCTCATACTCGTCTTGTCCTTTTCTGAAAAACATCTAAAACAGGTCTTTTTTGGAAAAGATCAGTGTCACCACAAGGGACAGCACCAGGGTAAACCCGATGACCACCCAGAATCCCTGGGGGTGCTGGGCAAATGGGATCCCAAGGACATTCATGCCGTAAAAGCTGGCCACCATGGTGGGGATAGACATGACCAGGGTTATGGTGGTCAAAAGCTTCATGACAATGTTTAAGTTGTTGGAGATCACCGACGCCACCGCCTCCGTAGTCACATTCAGGTTTCCGCTGTAAATGTTGGCCATCTCAATGGCCTGCTTGTTCTCAATGATGACATCCTCAAGGAGCTCCGTGTCCTCCGGATACTTCTTGATCTTCTCCGTCTTCATCAGTTTCTCCAGCACCACCTCGTTGGACCTGAGAGATGTGGAAAAATACAGAAGGCTCTTCTCCAGCTCCAGAAGCTCCATCAGCTCCCGGTTTTTCTGGGCTTTGTGAAGCTTCCTCTCCACCACGTCGCTTTTCTTGTCAATGACCCGCAGGTACTGCAAATACATGGAGGCGTTCTTGTATAAGATCTGTAAAATGAACCTGGTCTTCATGTATGTGTAGAATTCCTTCACTCTTCCATCCATAAATGCCGTCAGGATGGGGGTCTCCTCCAGGCATATGGTGATAATCATCTGCTCTGTGATAATGATGCCCAGTGGGATGGTCACATACCAATCCTTCCCGCTTCTCTCCTCAATAGCCGGGATATCCACCAGGATCAGGGTGTAATGGTCCTCCAGCTCAATACGGGAGCGCTCCTCCTCGTCCAGGGGTGCCCTGAGATGATCCGGGTCAATGCCGTAGGCCTCTGAGATCTCCAGGATCTCCGTGGCCGTAGGATCCGTAAGCGCCAGCCAGATACCGTTTTCCACTTCGTCTTTCTGATGGATCGCCCCATCCTCTGTCATAAAGATCTGAATCATAATCTCACCTTTTCTCGCGGCGGTTGTTTCCAAAATATGCCTTTGACTTTATTATTATAGATTGTGGTGGTAGGTTTGTCAAATAAATCTAAAGCGAACCCCCCGGGGGTTCGACAAAATTTTCCAGGAAGTCAGCACTTTCACTATTTTTTCATAATCCGTTAACATTTTTTTAACAGTGACCCCCAATTGTATTCTTTCCTATTTTATGTTAAACTACCTACGGCATGCTCACCCAGATGTCTTTATGCAAAGGAGGCTGGGATTTATCCCACAAATATGAACAACTATTATTCTTTAGGAATCGACATTGGTTCCACAACCGTAAAAATAGTGGTAACCGGCGGCAGCCAGAACGTACTGTTTGCTGATTACGAAAGGCACTATGCCAATATCCAGGAAACCCTGGCCCTTCTTCTTGGACGGGCCAGGGAAAAGCTGGGGGACATTATGGTATGTCCCACCATCACTGGTTCCGGCGGGCTGACGCTGTCCGCCCACTTAAATGTTCCCTTTGTCCAGGAGGTAGTGGCCGTGGCCACCGCTCTCCAGGCAGAAGCTCCCCAGACCGATGTGGCCATTGAGCTTGGCGGAGAGGATGCCAAGATCATCTACTTTTCAGGCGGTATTGACCAGCGCATGAACGGCATCTGCGCGGGCGGTACCGGCTCTTTTATTGACCAGATGGCTGCCCTTCTCCAGACAGATGCCTCGGGTTTAAACGAATATGCCGCGAATTATCAGATGATATACCCCATCGCCGCGCGCTGCGGCGTGTTCGCCAAGTCTGATATCCAGCCCCTGATCAACGAGGGGGCTACCAAAGAGGATCTGGCGGCTTCCATTTTCCAGGCAGTGGTTAACCAGACTATCAGCGGCCTGGCCTGCGGAAAGCCTATCCGGGGCAATGTGGCCTTCCTGGGAGGACCTCTCCACTTTCTTCCACAGCTGCGGCAGGCGTTTATCCGGACCTTGAATCTGTCCGGGGAACAGATCATTGCCCCTGACCACTCTCACCTTTTTGCCGCCCTGGGTGCTGCCATGAACAGCAAAGAAGACACTCATTGTTCTCTGGGGGACATGGTTGACCGGCTGACCCATGGCATCAAGATGGATTTTGAGGTAAAACGCATGGAGCCCCTGTTCGCGGACCAGGGGGAATATGACCGCTTCACTGCCCGCCACAACTGCCACACCGTAAAGAAAGCGCCGTTGTCCTCTTACACCGGCAACTGCTTCTTGGGCATTGACGCGGGATCCACCACCACCAAGGTGGCCCTGGTAGGGGAAGACGGCACCCTTTTGTACCATTTCTACAGCAACAACAACGGGAGCCCTCTGGCCACCGCCATCCGCTCCATCCGGGAGATCCGGGCCCTGCTGCCCGACACCGCGAAAATCGCCTGGTCCTGTTCCACCGGCTACGGAGAGGCCCTGCTAAAAGCTGCCTTGATGCTGGATGAAGGGGAGGTGGAGACCATCTCCCACTACTACGCCGCCGCGTTTTTTGACCCGGATGTGGATTGTATCCTGGACATCGGCGGCCAGGACATGAAGTGCATCAAGATCCGGGAAAAGACCGTGGACAGCGTCCAGCTGAACGAGGCCTGCTCCTCTGGCTGCGGATCCTTTATTGAGACCTTCGCCAAGTCTTTAAACTACTCTGTGGAGGACTTTGCCAAAGAGGCTTTATTTGCCAATAACCCTACTGACCTTGGAACCCGGTGCACTGTATTTATGAATTCCAATGTAAAGCAGGCCCAGAAGGAGGGAGCCAGCGTGGCCGACATCTCCGCCGGCCTGGCCTACTCGGTTATCAAAAATGCCCTGTACAAGGTGATTAAGATCACAAGCCCATCCGACTTAGGTTCCCATGTGGTGGTCCAGGGCGGAACCTTTTACAATGACGGGGTACTGCGCAGTTTTGAGAAGATCTCCGGCTGTGAGGCGGTGCGCCCTGACATCGCCGGGATTATGGGGGCTTTCGGTGCCGCTCTCATCGCGAGGGAGCGGTATAAGGAGGGCCGAACGACCACTCTCCTGCCCCTTGACAAGATCATAAACCTAACATACGACACCTCCATGGCCCGGTGCAAGGGCTGTACCAACCGCTGTGTGCTGACGGTAAACCGGTTTGAGGGAGGCCGTCAGTTTATCAGCGGCAACCGCTGCGAGCGGGGGCTGGGCAAGGAAAAGATCAAAAAGGAGATCCCAAACTTATTTGACTACAAGTATCACCGGATCTTTGACTATGAATCCCTGACTCCCGACCAGGCTCCCAGGGGCACTGTGGGCATCCCCAGGGTTCTGAATTTTTATGAAAATTATCCTTTCTGGGCCGTGTTTTTTAAAGAACTGGGATTCCGGGTGGTGCTTTCCCCCCAGTCCACCAGAAAGATCTACGAGCTGGGCATTGAGTCCATTCCCAGCGAGTCCGAGTGCTATCCGGCCAAGATCGTCCACGGACATGTGTCCTGGCTCATCGCCCAGGGCATCAAGACCATTTTTTATCCCTGCATCCCCTATGAGAGGAATGAGCAGCCGGAAGCCGGAAACCACTACAACTGTCCCATGGTCACTTCCTACGCGGAAAACATCAAGAACAATGTGGAAGAGCTGGCTGAGAAAAATGTCCGGTTCCTGAACCCCTTTATGGCATTTACCAGTGAGGAGATCCTGGCCAGGCAGCTGGCCGCGGAATTTAAAAAGGAGTTCCAGATCCCGGAGCAGGAGGTGCTGGCCGCTGTCCACAAGGGCTGGCAGGAGCTTATAAACTCCCGCGAGGACCTGCGCGGAAAAGGGGAGGAAACCATCCAGTGGCTTAAGGACAACAACCGCCACGGCATCATCCTGGCCGGACGGCCTTACCACATTGACCCGGAGATCCACCACGGCATCCCGGACATGATCACCTCCTACGGCATGGCTGTGCTCACCGAGGACTCCATCTCCCATTTAGGACAGGTGGAGAGGCCCCTTATAGTCACAGACCAGTGGATGTACCACTCCAGACTGTACGCCGCCGCTTCCTATGTAAAAACCAGCGACTGTCTGGACCTGATCCAGTTAAATTCTTTCGGCTGCGGCTTAGACGCTGTGACCACAGACCAGGTACATGATATTCTCTCCGCAGCGGGCAAGATTTATACGGTGTTAAAGATCGATGAGGTGAACAACTTGGGAGCTGCCCGCATCCGGGTCCGCTCTCTCATCGCTGCCCTGAAAGTCCGGGATATCAACCATTTTGAGAGAAAGATGGTCAGCAGCGCCTACAACCGGGTGATGTTTACAAAGGACATGAAGAAAAGCTACACCCTTCTGTGTCCCCAGATGTCCCCTATCCATTTTGACCTTTTAGAGCCAGCCATCCGCTCCTTTGGCTACCAGATCCAGGTTCTGCAAAATGACGACCGGTCCGCCATTGACGTGGGACTCCAATATGTGAACAACGATGCCTGCTACCCATCCCTCATCGTCATCGGCCAGGTGATGGAGGCCCTTCTGTCGGGCAAATACGACTTGGAGCGCACCGCTGTGTTCATGAGCCAGACAGGCGGCGGATGCCGGGCTTCCAACTACATCGGCTTTATCCGGCGGGCACTGGAGAAAGCGGGCATGCCCCAGATTCCCGTGATCTCCATTAACGCCAACGGCATGGAGACCAACCCGGGATTCCAGATCACACCGCCTATGCTGATCAAGTGCATGCAGGCCGTGGTCTACGGCGACATTTTCATGCGGGTCCTCTACGCCACCAGACCCTACGAGCGGGATCCCGGAGCCGCCAACCATCTCCACAGCGCCTGGAAAAAGCGGTGCGTAGCCTCCCTGTCCAAGCGCTCTCCCTCCATGATGGAATTCCACAAAAACATCAAGGGGATCATCAGGGACTTTGACCATCTGCCGAGGCTTGACATTAAAAAGCCCAGGGTCGGAATCGTTGGGGAGATTCTGGTGAAATTCTCCCCCCTGGCCAACAACCACTTAGTGGAGCTTCTGGAGGCCGAGGGCGCTGAGGCCGCGATGCCGGATCTCATGGATTTTCTGCTGTACTGTTTTTACAACAACAACTTTAAGGCAGAGAACCTGGGCGGGAAAACCTCCACCGCCAGACTGTGCAACATCGGCATCTCCCTTCTGGAGTACTTACGGAAGGTTGCCCGGAAGGAACTTCTGGCCAGCACCCATTTCATCGCTCCCGGCAGGATCCAGGAGCTGGCCAAAATGGCCCAGGAATTCGTCTCCCTCGGCAATCAGACAGGAGAAGGGTGGTTTTTAACCGGCGAGATGCTGGAACTGATCCACAGCGGCGTTGAGAACATCGTCTGCACCCAGCCCTTCGGATGTCTGCCCAACCATATCGTGGGCAAAGGCGTGATCAAAGAGCTGAGACGGGCTTATCCCGGCTCCAACATCATCGCCGTGGACTATGACCCGGGAGCCAGCGAAGTAAATCAGCTGAACAGAATCAAACTGATGCTGGCCACGGCCCAGAAAAATCTCAAGGAGTAACACCAATCGAGCAGGGGAGGCCTTTCCCCCTACTGGCCGTGCCGGGGCGGGGACGCTTTAGCGGCCATATTCCTCTCCGCCCCGTGTACACAAAAAGGGAGCATTGACTTGAATCCGCTCAATGTCAACGCTCCCTTTTATCAGCCAGTGAAATTCATCTCGCTCCCTCTCGAAGGCGATCTTGCTCTTGATTTTACAGCTTCATCCGGTATTCCCCCCACTTTTCCCCCGGGAGGTTCATAGCGGACATAACCTGGTCAGCAGTCAGATTTAAGTGGGGGTGTAAGAAATTCTGTGTCTATGGAAGTTTAAGTGTCCCAGATAAGATTTCGATATGTAGGATTTTGCTGTCGATTCTAAGAATTTCCTGTTGTCGATTGTCCTTTCTATATTATAGTATAACCATTGCTGAATTGTTTATACATTCTGTTCATATTTTTTTGTATCAAAAGAAAGACATCCAAAGCGTTGCTTTTTGTGGGCTCTGCCCACGCCCGGCCTCAGGAATAAGACTGGGATTTTCTGGCAATCCTTTAAATGCCGATGGAATAAGGCTGGGGCGGCTCTCAGTCACATCCTCCCGTACCTTATAATGGATACAGTCCATAAAGACAAAGGGATAGATCGGAGCCAGAGGACGGGACTGCCACTCTTTGACCTGGGGCAGGATCTTATCCGTGATTTTGCTGACCATCTCCGCGGACAACTCAATCCCATAGAGATCCTTTAGCTGGTCGTGAATATCCCGTGCGCTCATTCCTCGGGCGTACAGGGAGATGACCTTTTCCTCAATGCCAGATATGTCGCACTGGTATTTGGGAATCAGTTTGGGTTCAAACTCCCCGTTCCGATCCCTGGGGACATCTACCTGGAATTCCCCATACTGGCTTTTGAGGGTCTTAGGGGAATGGCCATTCCGTTTGTCCGAGGTGATCCGATCTCCCTTCTGATTTTTTTCATAACCGAGGGAAGCATCCAGTTCCGCTTCCATGAGTTCCTGCAGAATGTTTTTAAAACTTTCCTTGAGAAGGGAATAGACATCCGCGACGGTGGAAATGTTGTTTTCTGTAATAATCTGTCGAATTTGCTCCTTAGCTACCGCCATAAAAATACTCCTTTTCGATAAGAATTGTCATATCTGAATTCTTACCTAAAAGGAGCCATTTTTTCCAAGGACACAAACTATTTTACACTACCATTCTCCTACTGATTTTCCAATACCTTCGAACACTCCATAAATACTTTCTCTTCCTCATATCCCGGCGCAAAACGTTCTGCCGCCTGACATATGATCTTAATCAAATTCAGGTCCTCCTCCAGATCCTCCGCTATAACCTCTGTCCTTTTCCCTTTCCTTAATTTTCTGCACACAAGACTCACCAGCTTATAATTCTGTCCCCGTTTTTCTCCTCGTTTTTCTCCCCGTTCTTCTCCCCGTTTTTCCGCTCTCTCCTCCGCCGCCGCCAGCTCTGGCTCAAATAGCACCTGAATCGCCCTCATGTCATTATCCTCCTTCATCTTCCTGGCCATCTCTGGGTTGGCTCTCAAAACCAGCTCCAGGATCGCGTCCCTTCTTCCATCCTTTTTCTCATCCGCCTCCTCCAGCAGCTTCCCTATCCCTTTCCTGTCCTCTGTTCCCAGGTCTTTGCTCAAACTGTTGAGCCATGGGTAGGACCCTCCATACCGGGGATGGGCTATGACCACATAGGTTTTAAAGATCCAGTTCCCCTCACACTCATAGATTCCCTTCTCCTTTTCCTCTACCCTCATACTACAATAATCCCTCAGGTATTTCAAGAGCTTTAACGGTCTTTGGGAACTGACCAGGATTATGGCTATGTCATGGGCTTTTATTCCGTCTTCACGGGGGCTTTCCGATTTGAACAGGCCCGCGTAGGAGGTGGCCTTGTAGAAATCATCAACGCTCAGGGTGTCATCGGGGCTCTTGTACTCAACAATATTGTACCTGCGCAGAATCCCGGCCAGCCCTTTCCTCTTTCTTCTCCTGGACTCTTCCTCTTTCTCCTCGTCGACGATCACGATGTCCACCTGAAGAGGCTTTCTGGCCAGGTTGTACTCCCGGTGGAACTGGATTCCCTCCACCCCTTCCAACTCCACCTCCATGGCGGCGCAAAACACCGGATGCCATTGTAATGTTTCCTTTTCCACTCCTTCTCCTCTCTTTTGTTTCCTTCCGCGAAAAGCACGGTGGTTTTTACTTTTACACATGGATTCAAAGCATCTGATTTCTAAAGAAAATGAGAATTTAAGATGCGGCCTCTGCCGCGAAAACACCTCAGCCAACCTATCGGCCAAAGCCCTGAGAAATCTTTGCTCTTCCCATAGTTTACCATGAACAGAACAAAAAATCAATGGCCCCAGGCGGTTTTCATCAATGTACCTTCCCCCACGATGTTACTGTTCATAGGTGCCCTGTGAACGTAACCGCATATGCCCATTTAAAATCGCCTGCGGCGGTTCTAAACGCCAGTGGCGCTTGTTTAGAACCGACCGAAACGGAGTGTACAGAGGCATATGCTTTGCTTCTATAACCGTATTGGCCCATGACTGATCAGCGGGGTGATCGGTCATGGAGTGAACAGTAACTATCTATCCAATTTTGTTTTATTAAGCGCAAAGAAATCTATTTCATTTAGGGGAATGAAGTGCTATAATAATAAAGCCATCAACAAAATGGAATTTGTAAGAAAATGAAAAATTGAACCAAGAGTTTACGGAAAGTCACCAGCTACGCCGCAAAGCACGAAGCCCGGTTTATGAAGCT
>CAJUSJ010000077.1:0-7118 GCA_910588865.1 uncultured Lachnospiraceae bacterium | reverse complement strand
GAAAATCGTTATCCACGAATCGGAAGCCCTTGACGGGAAACGCCGGGGGAAGCTTCCTCGGCCTGATTTGCGGCTATGGCACCGCTCCCCAAAAATCTTCCGGAAATCCTTGATAATAAGGAACCATTTCCGCGACATAACTTGCGATTGACATATAAGTCTCATACTTCCCTCATCCGAATCGCCATATACTGTCTCTCCGGCAGCTGAATCCGCACGCTGCCCGAAAATGTCCCCGGCAGCTTCTCCACCGTCATATTCCAGGTATCAATCAATTCAATCTCATACACATGCCCCTCGGGCAGTTCATAGGTGCGGAACAGCGGTTTAAAAAACCCGAAATAGTACAGAAAATAAGACCCATCTTCCCGGCACAAACAGGGCACGTCCCAGTTGTCCTTACGGTTCTCCGACGTCAGTTTCAGCGGGACCGCGCCCTCAGGCACATCCTCCATGACCTGTTTCAGAAAGCCAATCCGCTCAGGGCTGGTTCCGTGAAGCCGTCCCCCGTGAGCCCACCAAATCCGCTCATGCTGTACATACACCTCCCCATGGGAAAGATAGCCGCCCCGGATACAGCCCTCCCAGAACCGCCTGACCATCTCCTCCCCGGTGATATTGCCCCACCCATAATTAATATTTCCCTCATAGGCGCACTCATCCACCACAACCGGCTTCCCATAGGCCTGACACCACTGGCTCACCATCTCCGCCGTCTTATACACATCAACCCTCTGGATGCTGGCATGGGTAATCCACGGCCGGGTGTGATCATAAAACTGAACGCAGTTGTGAATCGAGCGGAGATGCCCGTAAACATCCCGCCGGACCACTACCCGGGCATACGTTTCCCAGTCCTCCATAACCTTCCACGGCATCAAGTCAAACTCATTGGCCATGGACCACCACACGTTTTTAAAATGGCACAGTCGGTCAACGGCATATTTTAAATAATATACATCCCTCTCCCTCCCCATCTTCGAAAATCCCCACTTATCATAAGGATGGAAAAGAATCACATCCGTCTCAATCCCCAACGCATCCAGCTGACCAATCCGTCTCTCCAGATTATCCCAAAATTCCGGGTTAAAACGTGTAAAATCAAATCCTTCCTCCTCATTTCCCAGAAAAGCATACCTTTCCGGATTGGCCGTATTATAGGTATAGAATTTTGGGAAAATACACATTCTCACTTTATTAAAAGGCGAGTCCTTCAATGTTTTGAGGGTCTGCTCCTGAACCTCCTCCGGCTGGTTCACCCAGGCGTAACAGGTAGTTCCAAAAGGCAAAAACTTAACCCCATCCTCATAGGCAAAATGAAATCCCTCTTCCTCCCTGCCACACGGAACCACCTGACTTTTTAAAAGCACCCGCCCATGGTTTTCCTCCCCTGCCGGGATGCAGGCACAGTGAAGCGGAATCTGGTCAAGGGAACTGTCATTGGACCGGGTCGTGGCCGTCCATTCCCCTGGCTTGGGCGGCATAAACCGGATTTTATACCGTCCGCCGCCGCAGTAAAATCCGTTGACCTCAAGGGCTTCCGAATCATTGCTGAAAGTGGCCTTAAGCCAGATGTCCTCATAGGGATTCCCTCGGTCCGTACCTGTCAGCTCTGCCTCAAAAATCTTGTACTGTTCTGTCATGATAATAATCCCCTCCCACACACTATTGATTTTCCAATACTTTCGAACACTCCATAAATACTTTCTCTTCCTCATATTCTGGTGCGAAAAGTTCTGCCGCCTGGCATATGATCTCAATCAAACTCAGGTCCTCCTCCAGATCCTCCGCTATAACCTCTGGCCTTTTCCCTTTCCTTAATTTTCTGCACACAAGGCTCACCAGCTTATAATTCTGTCCCCGCTTTTCTCCCAGTTTTCCCGCTCTCTCCTCCGCCGCCGTCAGCTCTGGCTCAAATAGCACCTGAATCGCCCTCATGTCATTATCCTCCTTCATCTTCCTGGCCATCTCTGGGTTGGCTCTCAAAACCAGCTCCAGGATCGCGTCCCTTCTTCCATCCTTTTTCTCATCCGCCTCCTCCAGCAGCTTCCCTATCCCTTTCCTGTCCTCTGTTCCCAGGTCTTTGCTCAAACTGTTGAGCCATGGGTAGGACCCTCCATACCGGGGATGGGCTATGACCACATAGGTTTTAAAGATCCAGTTCCCCTCACACTCATAGATTCCCTTCTCCTTTTCCTCTACCCTCATACTACAATAATCCCTCAGGTATTTCAAGAGCTTTAACGGTCTTTGGGAACTGACCAGGATTATGGCTATGTCATGGGCTTTTATTCCGTCTTCACGGGGGCTTTCCGATTTGAACAGGCCCGCGTAGGAGGTGGCCTTGTAGAAATCATCAACGCTCAGGGTGTCATCGGGGCTCTTGTACTCAACAATATTGTACCTGCGCAGAATCCCGGCCAGCCCTTTCCTCTTTCTTCTCCTGGACTCTTCCTCTTTCTCCTCGTCGACGATCACGATGTCCACCTGAAGAGGCTTTCTGGCCAGGTTGTACTCCCGGTGGAACTGGATTCCCTCCACCCCTTCCAACTCCACCTCCATGGCGGCGCAAAACACCGGATGCCATTGTAATGTTTCCTTTTCCACTCCTTCTCCTCTCTTTTGTTTCCTTCCGCGAAAAGCACGGTGGTTTTTACTTTTACACATGGATTCAAAGCATCTGATTTCTAAAGAAAATGAGAATTTTCAAGACGGGGCTCCTGCCCCAATACGCCCAACCTGCTGTCAGGGTTCTGAGAAATCTTTGCTCTTTTTATAGTTTACCATGAACAGAGCAAAAAAGCAACGGCCCCGGGCGGTTTCCATCAATGCGCCTTCCCCACAATTTTCATGAAATAAATTGCAGAATTAAGAAACCCTCTGCTATAATGAAACCCATAGACCTATAACAAAACAAGACAGCCAAATCCCATCATAAAGGAGGATTCCAATGATTATAGAACAGTTATTTGGAAAGAAAAAGCTAACAGATTCTGAAAAACAGATCATCGACTTTATAGAAAGTAATCCCCGAATTGTTATAAACCTTTCACTGGAAGAACTCAGCGAAAAATGCTATGTTTCCCAGGCATCCATTATCCGATTATGCAAAAAACTCGGTACGAAGGGATTCGCGGAATTTAAAATCCGTCTCGCGTCAGAAATAAACGCTTATCTTCACAATCATCACCATATCCACATAGATGTCCCTCTGGACCCGAATACCAGTGAAAAAGAGATTGCGGAAACCTTTTTCAATTTGACCTCACAGTCCCTGCAAACCGCCTTCCACAGTCTGGATTACAACGGGCTTCGCAGGGCTGCCCTGATGCTTGCGAGAGCCGATATTATCCACATTTACGGCCGCGGTGAATCCTTGATCTTAGCGGAGGATTTTCACTATAAGCTTACCAGGATAGGCAAACCTTCCACTTTAGAGGCATTAAATGGCTTCCCCGAGGCCAAATGCCTGCTTTCCAACCCAAAAGTAAATCAGGCGGCGCTCGTCATATCACATTATTGTAATAGCCGGCAGATACACTATATTGTAGACGAGCTTGTAAGCGGCAAGATCCCCTTTGTCCTCGTAACCGCTACCGAAAACCCGTGGCCATATGAAAACTTTTCGGCAGCCACCCTTCGAATCCCATGTCCGGAAAGCCGTTTCAAGATGGGGTCTTTCGCGTCAAGAACCGGTATGCTTTTCCTGTTGGACTGCTTATATGGACAGATTTTCTCCCTGGACTACGAGAAAAATAAACATAACCTCACTCTCTTCTCACAAAGAAAAGTTGAGCGAAGTTATTTTTACAGCGCTTCTGATTCCATAGATTCTATGGACTAAACCCTGCTGACCCCGTCTTCACAGGCAGCCTGGTATACGGCTGCCGAAACAGCTGTTTTCACACGCTCATCAAAGATAGACGGCAGAATATACTCCGGGGACAATTCCCCTTCCTTCACGATTCCCGCTACAGCATATGCTGCCGCGATTTTCATATGCTCTGTAATCTGGCTTGCCCGGGCATCTAACGCGCCCCGAAACACCCCCGGAAATACCAGAACATTATTTACCTGATTTGGAAAATCGCTTCGCCCGGTACAGACAACCGCCGCCCCAGCCCTGCTGGCTTCCTCTGGATAAATCTCCGGAATCGGATTCGCGCACGCGAAGATTACAGGGTCTTTTTTCATTGTTCCGATCATTTCAGATGTGAGACAGCCCGCTACGCTGGTCCCAATAAAAACATCCGCGTCTTTAACCGCGTCTTTCAGTGTACCGCTGACCTGCTGTGGGTTTGTAAGACAGGCAAGCTGCCGCTTATGCTCCGTCATTCCCCTGTCTCTTTCCGGCAAAAGAATCCCGTTCTCATCAACCGCGATAATATTTTTTACGCCAAGTCCTAAAAGCATTTTAATAATTGCTGTGCCGGCCGCTCCCGGCCCGTTCTGCACCACCTTAATCTCTTCCAGCCTCCGGCCTGTAAGTTTTAAGGCATTGATCAGGGCTGCTGTTACCACAATCGCCGTACCATGCTGGTCATCGTGGAATACCGGGATATCACAGATTTCTTTCAGTTTTTCTTCAATCTCAAAGCATCTTGGCGAACTGATATCCTCAAGATTCACACCCCCGAAGCTTCCGGCCAGCAGCGCGATGGTATGGACAATCTCATCCACCTCCTTGCTTCTGACACAAAGAGGAATCGCGTCCACATCCCCAAACTCCTTAAATAAAATACATTTGCCTTCCATAACCGGCATTCCCGCCTCCGGCCCGATATCTCCAAGCCCTAACACCGCGGTTCCATCTGTAACCACTGCCACGGTATTCCAACGTCGGGTCAATTCATAGCTTTTTCCCACATCCTCCTTGATTTTTAAACATGGAGCCGCCACCCCCGGCGTATAGGCCAGCGCCAGATTCTCCCTGTCTTTTAGGGATACCCGGGACCTTATCTCTAATTTTCCCCTTACCTCTTCATGTAATTTCATGGCTCTATCTTCATAATTCATGTCAACCCCTCCTCTGTTCTTCCAGAATGAATTCCCCATTGGAAGCCAGCAATTTTTTATACCATTCAAAGGAATCTTTTTTTCTTCTTTCCAGAGTACCATTGCCTTCATTGTCCCGGTCCACATAAATAAATCCGTATCTTTTTTTCATCTCTCCGGTTCCGGCGGAAACAATATCAATGGGCCCCCAGTAGGTATAACCCATAATTTCCACTCCGTCCTTAATGGCTTCTTTCAATGCTATCACATGCTTCCGAATATAATCAATCCGGTAATCATCATGGATTTTTCCGTCTTCCGATATCTCATCTACCTGGCCAAGACCATTTTCTACAACAAAAAGCGGTATCTGGTAACGGTCATAAAGCTCATTTAATGTATAGCGCAATCCCACGGGATCAATCTGCCATCCCCACGGCGTGGACTCCAAATAAGGGTTAGGCGTACCCTGATCTCCTCCGGTATCCCCATAAAACGGCTGTCCGTATTCATGGGTAGAAGTGCGGTAATAACTAAATGCCAGAAAATCAGAAGTATGCTGCCGGATGATCTCCTCATCCCCATCCTTCATTTCTATCTGAACACCTTCCTCATCCCAGACACGGGCAATATAATTGGGATAATAGCCCCGTACCATAACATCTCCATAAAAAAGAGAACGGCGGCGCAGCTCCATTGTCTCAAATACATCATTAGGGTTGCAGGTATGGGGATATGTATTGCTGAGAGAAAGCATACAGCCAATCTTTGCCCCAGGGCATAGCTCATGGCAGAGTTTTACTGCCAGACTATGGGCGACAAACATATGATGACTTGCCTGATACACAACCTGCTGCCTGTTCTCACCTTCCTCAAAGAAAATTCCCCCCGCGCCGCCAGGCATCCTGCGCATATTATTTAACTCATTAAAAGTCAGCCAGTAGTTTACCTTTCCCTTATACCTTGTAAATACGGTTTCGCAATACCGAAGAAAGAACCGGATCAGTTTACGGTTTCTCCAACTCCCATACTTTTCCACAAGATGAACCGGCGTCTCATAATGACTCAGCGTAACCACTGGCTCCATCCCGCGTTTACGCATCTCATCATACAAATCCTCATAATATCTCAATCCCGCTTCATTGGGTTGTTCGTCATCCCCGTTTGGATAAATTCTAGACCAGTTGATCGATGTGCGGAACGCCTTAAAATTCATTTCCTCCATCAACGCCAAATCTTCCTTGTAGCGGTGATAAAAATCAATGGCCTCATGAGTCGGATAAAATTTGCTGGGGTCTATCACCGGGTCATAATCATATTTGATTCCGTGAGCAAATCCGCAGGAAATATCCAGTCCCTTTCCGTCTTCAAGGTAAGCTCCCTCGGCCTGATTCGCGGCTATGGCACCGCCCCACAAAAAATCTTCCGGAAATCCTGTTTGAATTTTTTTCATCGTGATACCTTCTTTCCTTTCCCGTTTATCTCATGCCTTGATTCTAGCCTTGAATCCTTCTTTCGTCAACGAAACAGGAAGCAGATGTTTTTTTTCTTCACAAATCCTGGATAATAAGGAACCATTTCCGCGACATAACTTGCAATTGACATATAAGTCCCATACTTCCCTCATCCGAACCGCCATATACTGTCCCTCCGGCAGCTGAATCCTCTCATGCCGCACATACACCTCCCCATGAGAAAGAATCACATCCGCCTCAATCCCCAACGCGTCCAGCTGACCAATCTGTCTCTCCAGATTATCCCAAAATTCCGGGTTAAAACGGGTAAAATCAAATCCCCCTCCCACACACTATTGATTTTCCAATACCTTTGAACACTCCATAAACACTTTCTTTTCCTCATATCCCGGCGCGAAACGTTCTGCCGCCTGGCATACGGCCTTGATCAAATCCAAGTCCTCCTCCAGATCCTCCGCTATAACCTCTGGCCTTTTCCCTTTCCTTAATTTTCTGCACACAAGACTCACCAGCTTATAATTCTGTCCCCGTTTTTCTCCTCGTTTTTCTCCCCGTTCTTCTCCCCGTTTTTCCGCTCTCTCCTCCGCCGCCGCCAGCTCTGGCTCAAATAGCACCTGAATCGCCCTCATGTCATTATCCTCCTTCATC
>CAJUSJ010000076.1 GCA_910588865.1 uncultured Lachnospiraceae bacterium | reverse complement strand
TAGAGGACAAGTTAAAGCGTGTCATTCTCCACGATTTAGAGCATGGAAAACAGGGAAAATCAAGAAAAAATGATGAAAAATGATGAATACGTCCTTGACAAGTAGCAACAGGTTAAGCGTTAAAGTACATATTATAAACTATATAGCCATGGATATCTTTCAACGCGCCATCATACATTTCCAGGCACATCATGCAGCGTGGCTCTGTTAGCGGTATACCGCTCGTCGGATATATTCCAAATTGTGATGAAGTTTGAAACCCAACACGGTTATAAAAGTGGTAGTCGCCTTCAACTGTTATACCTTTAAATCCGAGTTCTTTTACTTTTTCAATCCCTTTCATCAGCATGGTATAACCGATACCTTGATGGAAATAGTCCGCATGGACCGCGACAGGCGCAAGCATAACAATATCCTTTCCTTCCTGTTCAATGTGATCTCCATTGATGGTAGAAGACAGTGGAAATCTCGAAAACAAAAAGTGACCGACTATATTCCCATCTAATTCAGCTACAAATGATAATTCGGGAATATAATATTGGGAATCCCGTATTTCCTCAATTAAGGCAATTATGTCTGTTCCGTCTGAATAGTCTGTCCCTTCACTAAATGAGCGTAAGATTAAGGAAATTATGTCTTTATAATCCTTATGTGTTTCTGGCCGTATTATAATATCTTCTCTCAATGTTTTGTTCTCCTTCTATAAATTCCAAACAATTCTCGGTCTTATTCTCTCCGCGACTCCCCGAAAAATGAGAAATACTTAAGTGTTTTCATTTAATTTAGCATACACATATGTATCCTTCCAAATTGGTCTTTCTGTTTCATCTTTCCAGAAATACACATTTTTTCTAAAATGGGCTTCACGGTGAAACCCTAACACTTCAAGTAATTTCCATGAGCTTTTATTATTGGGGTCACACTCTGCATATATCCTATGTACGCCATTGGAAAATGCTCGCTCAATTAAAGTTCCGCAACTTTCGGCAGCGTAACCATACCCCCAATAATTTCGATTAAATACATATCCTATTTCCAGTGCTTCAAAGTCACGCTTACCCATATATACATTTCCAATCATTTTATGGGAATTTTTCAATTCAACCGCAATCATTTCATCTGTGCCAACGCGCCATTCAAGACTTTTTTGTGTTTCCTCAAAGGTTTGCGGTTTATATGGTTCGTATCTCACAACCTCCTTATCCGATAAATATTCAAATAAATCCTGAACATCTTCTTTTTTGTATCTTCTTAAAATTAACCTTTCCGTTTCAGCTATAATTATTTTGTTCTCCATGTCACTTACTTCCTTAACGAATAATCCTTGGTTGGTCTGTTTCTTTTTCTGTAAATTTATCAATAACTTTGCCTACCTCCAAATTAATGCAGAAATGTCCTTTCGACTCCTGCCATGTGTCCGATAAGGCAGCACTTGATAAGGATTTCAGCTTCTTCCCAGTCGCAAGGGCTAAAGCCAGTTCCATCTGTATCGGCATAGCGGAGTTCCAGCAGCAATCCGTCATAGAGAACAGCCGCCACTGCCCGCCAAACTGGGAAAGACATTCTGTCAGCCTCGGATGCCTCTTTGATTCCTTCCCTAACAGATAAATATAATTTTACCACGGACCATTGAAACAAGCAACTAATGATCTCTATAATAGAAAAAAACAAGCAGAAAAGTTTACCTTCCCGCTTGCTTTTTCAGTCTCATTTCTTCTACTCTTTTATTATGTCAAGCTCTGTAAGGTTTACGCCGAACCCGGAAAGTATTACTTTCAACTCAATATAGCGTCCCCTCATTTCTTTATACGCCGCCGACTCCTTATCTTCTGTTAAAACCATATACTTTTGCAATCGGGCAAACTCTTCAACATTTTTCTGCAGCATTTCTTTTTCTGTCATAAAATTCTCCTTCCTGTTTTTTATTGTCCTGTTCTTTTCTATATTATATCAAATCCTCTGAAATTTTCAATATATAAACAGTTCGCAGTCTTTCCTGACAGAACAGGCGCTTTTAAGAGCCAGGGACGCCGCGGCCACCATCGCGCTGTTGACCTTTCTCGCGGACTCAGGGCATCTGGCCACACAGCGCATACAGGAGATACACTTTTTTGAATCCACTTTCTTCGCGTTGGTTTTGTCAATAGCCTCCACCGGACACAGCCCGGCGCACACACCGCAATTGTTACAGTCTTTTGTGGCTTTCGGAACCAGTCCCCCGCCGCCTGCCTTTTTATAAGGCCGGTTCCCCGGCACCTGGGGCATCTCCTTTAGCCCTCCGGCTTCAAGCTTTTCCAGAATCGCTTTTCCGTAAGATTTTAATTCCCGTATATCTTTTTCGTCCGGCCTCCCGGCGGCGTACTGGCGCATAATGGAGTGTTCCGCGACAGCGGAAACAGCCGCGATTACCATAAAGCCGCATTTTCCCGCCAAATCCGCCATCTCAGCCAGAGTGTCCTCATAGGCCCGGTTTCCGTACACGCACAGCAGCACACATTTTGCCGAGTTGCCTCGGATCTGGGATAACCGCCTGGCAGCGGTCTCCGGAACCCGGCCGCCAAAAGACGGCAGACCGATGAGCACCACATCCTCTGGTCCAAAAACACAGCTGGAAAAATCACCGGCCGGGTCAGACAAATCCACTGTTCTTATGGAATCCCCCCATTCTGACGTAATAATTTTTGCAGTGCGCTCGGTTCCTCCTGTGGGGCTGAAAATCACCTGTCCATATGCCATGGTATCCATCCTCCTTATGTAATTTTTAGACTTACACCTTGTCATTATAGATAGAAATTGCTGTAGTGTCAATATTTACACCACAAAAATTTCATGGTATGATAAATATAGTGAAATCATCTACAAAATCGGAGGACAACCCCTATGCACATCAGCACAAAATGTTCCATTGCCGTCCACTGTCTTATTTTTATCAGCGAATACGGGAGTCAGAAGCGGGTGACCAGTGAACTGCTGGCGCTTTCCACTGGCTGCAATCCCGTCACCATACGGAGTATTTTGAGTGCCCTGAAAAAGGATGGGATCCTGTCGGTAAAGTCCGGCACAGGGGGAGCCGCGTTAAGCTGCCCTCTGGAAGACATCACGCTGTACCGGGTCTGTATGGCAGTGGAGCCGGATGCCCTGAAAAAGTTTATAGGCATCCATGCCATGCCATCCCCCCTGTGCCCTGTTGGAAAAAACATCCACTCTGTCCTGGAAATGCCCTACAGCAAAGTGCGGGATTCTCTGGCAACAAGCCTCCGGTCTGTCACACTGAAGGAGATCGTGGATGAATACCACACCATAGCTACCTCGCGCACTGATTTACCCATTCAATGAAATTAGCGTCGCTGTCTCCCGCGCGCTCTGCCTTCACATGCCGCTGGCCCCACACGGTCGCGAAATCAACGGATTCCACCCCGTCATAATTCTGAAGCGCAAGGGCAAGGTTTACTTCTGTTGTAAGGGAAGTATCACTCTGAGCGATGCCGGCGCGGATCCTCCAATGCTTTGCGGGCGTGCTTGATCCATACCCCTCCTCAGATTCCAGCAGATAATAAAGAGGCGTATACATGTTCAGCCTCTGAGCCGGCGTATATCCAACCGCATCCGTTTTTACAAGATCCTGTTCAAAATCAGAAGCATAGCCGCTTCCCAGCTCACTCAGTATATCCCCGAGAAACCTGTCAAAATGGGCACCGTTTCCGTCCCCATATCCAAACAGCTCATTTTCTCCCTGACCCGCGTCAAGCTGGTCGAACGCGCCCAGCTTTTTCGACGCGCCCTTAAAGGCTTTTACAAAATCACTGACACCTGTAATCCTGGCTGTGTTTGTTTCGGCATCATAGGTGACCCATGTATTGTTCCCGTTGAGGGCGTCAATATAGTCGCTGACCGTTTCATAGGTTCCTGAAATCGTAACACTGTTTGAAGTCTCCACCCGGCTTATATCATCCAGCTCTTCATAGGGGCCTTCCCCTTCCATTCCCCGAAACTCCCGGTCATGGCCCTCTTTATCATCCGGCCCGCCGAAACCGCCCTGCCTGTCCGGTCCGCCGAAATCACCATCTCCTCCATGTCCGCGGAAACCGCCCATTCCTCCGGGGCCTCCTGCCCCTTTGCCCAAAGCAGATGAATCATATGGAAATTCCGTGTCCTGGAGAAAGTTGTTCAAAGACTCCTCGATCACGCCCACAATGTAATCATAATAGCTGCCTGCCTGGAAAATGCCCTCTCGCGACTCTTCAAGGGTCAGAATATTTCCGTTTTCGTCTTTTATTCCCGCCTGGTTAATATAATCGGCAAAAGCAGCGGCCAGCCCGTCAGAAATGGCCTGCTCTTCATCAGATAGTCCGCTTCTTGTCACACCCATCATCCATTCATAGGCTTCATCCGCGCTGTCCAGATTGGTGATGGGGCACCAATCCATGGAACCATAAACAGCATCGCTGACATTTTGTACCGCGCCGATCTGTTCAAGATATGGATCATAAAGCCCGCTGTCACCAGTCGCCCCCACAATCGCGGACTGAGCGCCGCCGCCGCTCATGCCAAACACAAAGATCTTTTCCCCGTCCCCGGGCACAAGATCATCTACATACCGCAGATAGCGGACAGCGGCCTTGATATCCGTAACTCCCGCCGGCGCGCCCGCATCCCTTCCCCGGCACCCGGCATGAACGTATACAAAACCGGCCTCCATATACTCTGTCAGGCTCCTATAGTCTGTTAGCGCCGCCTGGGCTGAATATCCCGGCGTGTCAATGGGCATGACGATGGGAGCGGTCTGGGCCGTATAACCATTCACGGTTCCATCTGGATTTATTTCGCAGGTATAGGTTCCGTCACCATTGTCTGTTCCCAAAAAATAATCTCCCGGCACGAAAACAGCCAGGGTTTCATAGGATTCGTCCGCGGGCGTTTCACAGTAAGATATGCCGATCTGATAATAAACATGATCCTCCGAATGATACAGCCACTTTGACATATGAATTTTTTCTAAGCCTGTAACAGCACTGCCGGAACTATCCGTTTCTTCCCGCAAAATATTCACCTCCTGGAAACCATCTGTTTCTTCCCGGGAAACGCTCTCTGTTTCAGTGTTATCTGTTACCGGCGCTTTGCAGGCCGCCAAAAAAGACGCCATCAGCGTCATTGATACCATTGCTGCCATTTTTTTCTTCATTGCCAGCCCTCCATTCTGTTATTTTGGAGTATTTTCTTACGCGAACTGCCATCCGCTTTCAAAAGTATACTTAAAAATTTTAAAATTTACAATCTTCTGCTCAGAAGTTTCACAAAAGTTTCAAACTTATGGAGGCAAAGTCACTGGTATCCAATATCTTCTGTCATGTCGCGAATCCCGCGTACTGGGTCATATAAAGGTCAATATTTTCCCCTGGCCTCAAGGAGCTCCTCATGGTTCCCCATTTCCACAATCCTGCCCCGGTCCATGACAACGATTAAGTCAGAATCCCGGATGGTTGACAGGCGGTGGGCGATCACGATGCTGGTGCGGTTCTCCATAATCCTGCCCATGGCGTCCTGAATCTCCTTTTCTGTGCGGGTATCTACATTGGAGGTGGCCTCGTCAAGAATCAATATTTTGGGATCCGCCACAAAGGCCCGGGCAATGGCCAGAAGCTGGCGCTGGCCCTGGCTGAGATTCTCCCCTGAGCCGGTCAGCATGGTATCATACCCCTGGGGCAAACCCTTTAACACCCCCGCGAGGCAGCTCATCTGTGCCGCCCGCTCCATTTCCTCCCCGGAAGCGTCCTCTCTGCCATACTTTAAGTTATTTCCAATGGTATCAGAAAACAGAATGGTATCCTGGAGAACAATGGCGATGTTCTGCCTCAGACTGTCCCGGGACACCTTGTGGATATCCTGATGGTTGATAAGGATCTCCCCGGTGTCAATATCGTAAAACTTCATCAGAAGGTTGACGATGGTGGTCTTGCCGCTTCCTGCAGCGCCCACAAGAGCCACCTTTTTGCCTGAAGGCACTGTCAATGTAAAATCCCGGACAACTGGATGACCGGGGCTGTAAGAGAAATTCACATTCCGAAACACCACCCCCGCATCTCTTCCCACCGCCAGGGACTTCCCGCCTTTTTCCTCATTCTCCTCATCCAGAACCATAAATACACGCTCCGCGCCAGCGATTGCCGTCTGCAGCTGTCCGTAAATCTGCGCGATTTCATTGATGGGGCGGCTAAACTGTTTCGCATAGACGATAAACGCGGAGATTACCCCCACGGAAATCATTCCGTTTATGGAAAAATATCCGCCAAAGGCCGCGATAATAACAAACCCTATGTTTCCGATGCAATTCATCACCGGTCCCATGACCCCGCTGAAAATATCCGTCTGGATTCCGGCCCTGGTAAGCTGGTCCGACGCGCGGCAAAAGTTCTCTGTGGTAATATCCTGATGATTGTAGGCCACCACCGTCCTGTAGCCTGACACCATCTCCTCCACAGTACCGTTGAGCTGTCCTAAGTACATCTGCCTGCGGCGGGAAAATTTCCGCACCTTTCCCGACAAAATCTTCGTGGCAGTCAGTGTGAGGATCACGGTGGCGCAACTCAGCAGGGCAAGCTGCCAGCAATACCACGCCATAACAGCCGCTGTCCCGACAATGGTCAGGACTCCGGAAAACAGGGATGGCAGTGACTGGGAGATGGTGGTGGAAATATTTTCGATATCATTGGTCATCCGGCTCATGACGTCGCCGTGAGAATGTTCATCTAAATAGCGGACAGGCAGGTCTATGATTTTTCAAACAATTCCACCCGCAGCTGCCTAACAATCCGCTGGCTCAGCCTGGCGGAAAGAAGCCCCCGCAGCAGCTGGCCCCCGCTGTACATCATGTAGGCCGCGGCCATGAAAATCAGGTTTTGGGTAAGGCTTCTCTGCCTGGTGCCCGCGATGATATCAATGGCTTTGCTCTGCAGGCCCGGTCCATAGACACCGCACACTGTGGCAAAAAGGACCACCGCAAGCATGGAAACCACCATGGGCTTTTCATGGGAAAAATATTTTAGGCTTCCTTCACAACCGCCCGGGCAATGGAGAGCCTTTGCTTCTGCCCGCCGGACAGGCTCATACCCCTCTCCGCCACAGCTGTCTGGCAGCCCTTCGGGGAGGAAGAGATAAAATCCTCCGCCTGGGCAATCACAGCGGCTTCTTTCACTCTTTTCTCCCTGTCCTCCTCGGAAGCGCCGGATATTCCCCACCCGATATTTTCATAGATGGTTTCCGTAAACAATTCGCTTTTCTGCAAGGTGACGGCGATCTTCTCCCTGAGAGCCTTCTGCCTGTACTCCCGCACATCTACCCCATCCACCAAAACAGTGCCGGAGGTCACGTCATAGAAACGGGGAATCAGATGGATCAGAGAAGTTTAACCGCAGCCCGTGGCCGCCATAATGGTCCCCGGCGTGGACCCTCCATCCCTGACCTCAAAAGAACCGGCCAGCAAGATCACAGCCACCACCATGTACATCAGACCGTTGACCACTGGATTCATAAAGGCGAAGAGCACCAGCACCTGAAGCTGGGTATTGATGAGCCCATCGTTGGCCTTTCCAAAGCGGAGCTTTTCATAAGACTCCCGGACGCAGGCCTTGATCATGCGGATACCGGAAATGTCTTCCTGCATAATGGAATTCACAGCGTCAAGCTGGGCCTGAAGCCTGGAAAACAGAGGGTTGGCCTTCCACAGACAAAAGGCCAGGCAGCCCACGATAAACGGGAAGGCCCACAGCACAATCAGGCCAAAATCCCGGTTCAGCCGAAACATAAAGTACATACTGCCGAACATCAGAAGGGAGGTGCGGATCATCCCCCGCACAAAGGTTGACACAAAGGTCTGCACCTGGGTAATGTCATTGGTCACCCGGGTCACAAGGGAGCCTGTTCCAAACCGATCAAGCCGCGGAAAGGAAAAGGTCATAATATTCCTGAAACAGTCCTTGCGCATCTCATTGCCAATGTTCTGCCCTGTCAGATGTACGAAGGCATTGTTCAGCGCTCCGCAAAAAACCCCAAATAAAACCAGTCCAATCATCTGAACCCCCAGGGTCCAGATCAAGTTCAAGTCGCCCGCTCCATTGTTGTTCAGCCCAAGAACCCCATCATCTACAATCCTGCTCATGATTCCGGGCTGGACCAGATCCATCATCACCTCGCCCACCATAAACAGGGCGGCAAGCAGGGCAAAACGCAGATACCTCTTTACGTAGTTCCACATAACCATCCTCTCCCTTCCTCTCGTAACCAAGAAATCGTTCCCCGCGGTTCACGCCATGACCAATCATTTCCCGGCGCTATCTCACCCTCAGCTCCCTGTATGTGTACCGAATTACAACCGCGCACAGGAAAAATGTCAGGATATCCGATACAGGCATGGAATACAAAACACCGTCCAGGCCGAAGAAAACAGGAAGCACAAGGGCAAACCCCACGCCGAATACAATCTCCCTCACCATGGACAGCATGGTGGAGGCCCCCGCTTTTCCCAGGGATTGGAGATAGATAAAGGTTCCCTTATTCACATAGGCAAATATCATCATGCACAGATAAACCCGGAAGGACTTTATGGCAAATTCCGTATAATAAACGCTCTCATTGGCTGGCCCGGAAACAGCTCCACGATCAGCAGCGCCGCCGCTCCCACGGCAACTTCCGCGAAAAGCAGGTGATTAAACAGCTCTCTCGCCCTGTCCTTGCGCCCCGCTCCGATGTTGTACCCCACAACCGGGATACACCCTGCCGCCAGGCCCATGGCTATGGAAATCACGATCTGGAAAAATTTCATGACAATTCCCACAACCGCCATGGGGATCTGGGCATATTCCGGCTGGCCAAAAATCGGGTCCATGGCACCGTACTCGCGGATCATGTTGTTGAGCGCCGCCATGGCCGCTACCAGAGAAACCTGAGACAAAAGACTGCAGATTCCAAGAGGGATAAATCTGGAGATCAGGCTCCCCCTCAAGACAAAGCTGTCCTTTTGCAGCCGTATGGTTTTCATGTCATGTAAATACCAGCCAGCAAGCAGAGCCGTCAGAATCTGACCAGCAACCGTGGCCGCGGCGGCTCCCATCATACCCCACTTGAAAATAAATATGAAGACAGGATCCAATATGATATTGACTACCGCCCCGGCCAAGGTGGAGACCATAGCAAATCCGGGGCTTCCGGCAGAACGGATCACCGGATTCATGGCCTGCCCGAACATGTAGAAAGGGATTCCCAGAGAAATATAAAAGAAATACTCCTTTGACTGCCGGAATGTCTCATCATTTACCCGCCCTCCGAACATGGTCAGGATCGGCTCCTGAAAGATCAGATATATGGCGGTCAGCACCAGGCTTCCCATCACACAGAGCACAACAGCGTTGCCTATGCTTCTGTGGGCGTTGTCTCTTTCATTTGCCCCAAGGCAGATGCTGACATAGGCGCAGCAGCCGTCGCCGATCAGCACCGCCGCGGCCAAGGCCACCACAGTCAAAGGGAAAACCACAGTGTTGGCGGCGTTTCCATAAGACCCCAGATAGCTGGCATTGGCTATGAATATCTGATCCACAATGTTGTAAAGAGCCGCCACCAGCAGAGAAATGATACAGGGAATCCCGTATCTGCCCATCAGTTTCCCCACAGGCTCTGTCTCCAGAAAAGCATTTGATTTTTCTTCCCTTTTTAACACTTCCATCTTTCTTCAACCTCCCAATTCAAAAAAGCATGGGGCCAATGCTGGATTTATGCCTTGGGCCACACGCTTTTTCTCCCCTAACAATATACTTCATAAATTTCTAAGCTGGCCCTGTAACTGTCAACTCACCAAACAGCCACCTTGCCGCAATAAAAAACGTGTAACGTTCAACCGGATTTACGCAGTCAAACGCTACACGTCGCGACTTTATTATATAAAAAGACAGCGCTCTCTTCAAAGGATATTTTATACAAAATTTTATCTCTTTTCAAAAGTTTTATGGTTACTATTACCCGCAAGCAGCCATAGGACCGCATTCAGAACCTCAAGTATCAGAGCCCCCACCTCCGCGAAAATCGCCGGATACTCCACGGTCTTATAACCTTCCACAACCGCGTCTTCCATTGTCTTGTAACCTTCTACAACCGCATCCTCCACCTTTTTGTAACCGCTGACAACCTTTTCGGAAATCATTTCATTAGCCCTTACAAATTTTGACTCCGCCACAACAGTAACCTGGCTTTCTTTCCCATTTTGGTTTTCTTACACCTGACAACTGAATTATAACCTGCCTGTGTTTCGGGATTGTTTGGGTTTTGTTTCTGTTTTGTTAAAGAATTGTTAATTTCTCCGGCTGGCAGAGGAATTGTGTTTCCCAATGGTCCTGTTTAAAAAACATCAGCCCCCTCAAATCACGATGGTCAGCACCAGCCTGAAAGAACCCTCTGGAAGCTCTATGGTATACAGCCAGCCCTCTCTCCTCACCTGGTCCGTGACGTCCGCGGAATTCACCTCCACCTTTCTGGGAGGCTTCTTGGACATCCAGCCCACGGGTCCAGTCTCCCTTATGACGACGGTTTGCGCTCCGTTGTCCTCGCATATGCTTTCCACCGCCGCGAATCCCGCATATTTATCCGTCAGCCCCAGGCAGGAGCCTGCCGTCTTCTCCGGAAGCGCCACGAACCAGGCAAAATCACCGGCTTCCAGCTCTCCCTCATAGCTGTCGTTTCCTCCCATCAAAAAGGCTTTCTTTCCAAAATAGTCAAACACCCAATAAGTCTTTTCCGCCTCCAGCTCCGGTATATCCCGGGGCTTAAAGGAAAAGGCCTGCCGCTGTTCTGTCAGATTATACACAGCCATGCCTCCCGCTTTTTCGTCAGTTCCCCAGGGTGCCGCGTTGTGTAGCTTCAACACCCCTCCCGCCATGGGGTCGGAAAAGACACAGTCCCAGGCAGGCTTTAGGGAGCGCTCCATCATCAGAAGCCTGCCGTCTGTGTACGCCAGGGGCTTCAGCACTTCCGGGTCCGTAGCGCCCACCCTGTCGCTGATGTACACCGGGCCTCCGCTGACAGCCCGCAGCAGGCCGTGCTTCGCGCTGTCTTTGTGCATGGTCCAGAACATGTCCCAGTCGCAGCAGTAGATCTCATTGTGATACAAGGCGTTATAAGCGTTCTGCAGCAGGTGCTCGGCAAACCCGTCCTCTTTACCTGGTATGAAATCGTCGCTGTTTCTCGCGATCGCGGAACAGGGCCTTGACAGAATATTTTCCATGGCCATCCCCATGCAGTTGATCACCGCGCCGTCCATGAGAGCCCCGCCGCCCTCCAGCGCCTCGTTCATCCCTCTGGCCGCCTCACATACAGGCAGGCTGTTTTCGAAATAATAGGGCACCGCGCTCTGTCCATCCACCTTTACAAAATCAATCCCCTCCCGGCACAGTTCCCTGTACCAGTCTCTGTAAAACCTCTCCCCCAAAAAAGGACTGGGAACCAGTTTCTGGTTTACCGTCTCATAGAGATAGGGACGCTCTCTGAAATCAAGAACACTTCCCGGCAAAATCCCGCCCCAGTATCCTCCCAGGGCATGCCAGACTCCAAACCACCGGATGTCCCCAAGGGCCCTGATATCCTCTGTCATCTCCTTAAAGCCCTGGGGGAATTTCTCCTGGTCCGGTTTATAGTCAGCCAGCAGTTCCCCCTTGGCGGTCATCCAGCCGTCGTCAATCAGCATCCACCTTACCGGAACCTTTTTGGCCCGCAGCTCCTCTGCCTTTTCACGGATCTTCTCCTCAGAGACCTCCAGATAAAACGCGTCCCAGCTGCACCACCCCAGATACCGAAACATCTCAGGAACCCTTCTTTCCCCGCGCATCCGGATTCCCCTGTATCGGGCCAGCCACGAAAACACCTTGTGGACAGCCTCCTCCACGGTTCCTCCTTCCGCCATAACATACAGCGGCTCCTCTACAGATCTCCGGCCTCCCAGGCCACAAGTCATCTCCAGGCAGATTTCCGTTTCCGTCCCCTTAGTCAGCCAGGTCTTAAACTCCCGCCCAACCATAGGCACCAGGCACCCGAACCGGTCCCTGTACTGAAAAAACGCCGCCTGGGTCCTGTCCGGAATCTCCTCAAAACCTCTGACAAAGGCGGGCCTGGTCCACCACTCATTGTACAGGTACATGGCCGTTATCCTCTCAGGACGCTCCTCCCCGGAAAGATAGACACGAACCGGCCTTTCCGCCCTTAAGTTGTCGTTTTCCCGACAGGACTCATTTTTCATATCCAGCCGGATCTCCCCACAGCGGCACCCGTCCGCCTTCTTTTCCTTTACCTCAACCTGGATGCCCTCTTTCTCATAAAGCCCTGTATCCGCGGAAAGCTCCACCTCTATGCGCTTCCCCTTCTGGCAGTTGATCTCACATCTCACAGACATTTTTTATCCCTCCGTCACCCTGTCAAAAACATATATGTGTCCTGTAAAGTCCTCCTCCGCGGGCCGGGCGGTGATCCCGGCGTACATCAGCTCATCGCCGCCGTAGCAGGAGCCATCCTGCCGCAGCCGGTACACCCGGTCCCTCTCAAGTCCCCTCAGCTTCACCAAAACGCTGGCCCTCACCACATCCGAAAGGATCTGATAACAGCAAAAAATCACCCTTTCCCCATCCTCAGATACAAAATTCCACGCCGCCAGGTTCCCTTCCCGGGGATTCGCGAGGCGGTAAAACCTGCCCTTGTGCACCACCTCCCGGAGTTCCTTATAAAAGGCGATCTGCCTTCGTATTTCCTCCCGCTCCTTCTCCGGCAGACGGCGAAAATCCATTTCATATCCCAGGTTCCCGGACATGGCCACGGCAAATCTCATGGCCAGGGAGGTGCTCCTTCCCACCTGAAGGTTAGGGGATACCGAGACATGACAGCCCATGGTGACAGGCGGAAACAGGAGGCTGGTTCCGTACTGAATCCCCAGCCGGCAGACCCCATCCGTATTGTCGCTGGCCCAGGTCTGGGGCATGTAATAGAGCATCCCTCCATCATACCGCCCTCCTCCGCTGGAGCAGCTCTCAAACAACACATGGGGAAACCGGCTGTTCAGCGTCTCCAGAATCTCATACAGCCCCAGCATATACCGATGGGACAGCTCCCGCTGCCTCCCCTCCGCCAGACAGAACGAGCCAAGATCCGTTATGTGACGGTTCATATCCCATTTCACATAGGTGATGTCAGCCCTCTCCAAAAGATCTGACACAGACCGGATCACATAATCCCGGACCTGAGGGTTTGACAAATCCAGAACATACTGGTTTCTGCTGAGAACAGGGTCATAGTGAGGGCTTCGGATCACCCAGTCCCCATGGCTCCTGTACAGGTCGCTGTCCGGCGAGACCATCTCCGGCTCCAGCCAAATGCCGAATTCCAGCCCCTCTCTCCGGACAGCCTCCGCCAGGCGGGGGATCCCTCCGGGAAACTTCCTCTCATCCTCCGTCCAGTCACCCAGGGCCCTTTTATCGTCCTTCCTGTTCTTAAACCAGCCGTCGTCAAGCACCAGCAGCTCCACCCCCAGCTTCGCGGCCTCTCTGGCAAGAGAAAGGCATTTTTCCTCATCCACGTCAAAGGTAAAAGCCTCCCAGCCGTTGAGAAGAACCGGCCTGACCCTGTCCCGGTGCGCGCCTCTGCAAAGACGCTTCTGGTACAGAGAATGAAAGGTCTGGGACATCCCGTTAAGCCCTTGATCCGAATATACCAGAACCGTCTCCGGCACCGTAAATCTTTCTCCCGCCCCCAGGCTCCAGCCAAAGGTCAGGGGGTTCATCCCCATCTGCACCCTGACCGTCCTGTACTGAGACACCTGGGCCGCTGCCTGAAAATCCCCGCTGTATATAAAATTGACTCCCCATACTTCCCCTTGATGCTCCCCCGCCTCCCTGTCCATAAGCACCACACAGGGAGCCGCCTGGGGACTGCTGCTGCCCCGGATACTTTCAGCCACAACGGAGTCGCTGGTCAGGGGCCTGCGGTTTATATTTTTCTCATCCATGTGGCCGCCGGTCAGGGTCACCACATCATAGTCCGTCCCCGGCAAGTCCATGCTCATGCTCATAAGCCGCTCTAAGTAGATCTCCTGATCCCCCCCATTCACCACCTCCACATGGCGGCACACGGCGTCATAATCCTGAAAAACCGTATAATACAGAAGAAGCCTTACCTTTATGACCTCATCTTCCAGGGTGACCCGCAGAGTCATGGCCTCCCCCTCATCCTCCACGTAGACAGAAGGCAGCCCCTCCAGCCCCGGCTTACCCTCAAGGATCTCATAGCCCTTATAACCAAACCGGGTCACCCGCCTCCCATCTTCTGTCTGTATCACATAGGCCGGGCAGCGGAAATCCCCCTGGTTTATATCCGGATACTCCCGGGGCAGGGTATCCAGAGAAAAAGTCCTGTCCTCCGGCAGAGGGTTGGCACAGAAGCCTCTGTCAAAAAAATAAGGCCGTCCGCTCCCGCCGTACCGTTTCAGACGCCTGCCAAAATAGCGGTGCGACAGATAACGGTCTTTCTCCACGCTGAATATGTAGCTGATACGCTCATTGCTCAATGAAAAAATATGCTCCTGTTCCTCATACCAGATATTCATCTGCCATTCCTCCTGTTTTTCCTGCTCCTGACTGGAATTCTTTCTATCATTATATCGGATGTCCCTGACTTTTTATATGGTAATAAAAATACGGCAAATGGTAAATTCTTGCGTTTTTCCCCTCTCTGTGGTATTCTGGAAACAGCCATATTTCAGAAAGGAGGACTTACCCATGACACAGCCGTTTCCCTGCCATTCCGTTGGTTTTTACTTTGCCTCCGACCTGTCTTTACTAACCCTCAAGGGCGTGGGGATGCAGCGGGTCGATTCCCCTGACTACTCCTGGGACAACCGGACGAGAAAAGACCAACACTGCGTTCTCCAGTACTGTATCGCCGGAGAAGGAGCCCTGGACATGGACGGCATTCATCACCCCGTCCGCCCCGGCGATGCCTTTATAATTGAACTTCCCGGCAACTCCCACTACTATCTTCCGGATTCCTCCCCCTACTGAGAGTTTCTCTACCTGGAGTTTTCCAAGGAATGCCTTCCCCTTATGCGGAAGATCTACAGGAGCGCAGGGCCCATGATCCATATATCACAGGAATCCGGACTTCCTGGTCAGATGTTTGAGATCTATCAGAAGGCTCTGGACAATCAATTAAAAACCTTCTTTGAAAACTCCAGGATCGCCTATGACCTGTGGATGGACCTTACCTCCTACGCCCTCGCCCTCTCCAGTGTTGAGCTCTCCAAAGTGGATTTCGCGAAAACATATATTGACCAAAACTATTACAGAGACGATTTAAGCCTTGACCTGGTGGCGGAGAGCGCGGGCATATCCAAGTATTACCTGTGCAAAGAATTCCATAAAAAATACGGCCTCTCACCTGGGAAATACTTAAAAGAGCTGCGTATTTCCCAGGCGTGCCGTCTTCTGACCACCAACGGGGACCATACCATGCAGGATATTGCCCAGATGGTAGGGTATTCAAACAACAACTATTTCGGAAAAGTCTTCAGGGCCGCGAAGGGAGTAAGCCCCGACCGATTTAAAAAACAATCCAATCAATACGATTTTGTCCGGGCAATCTATGAGACGCCCAGACATGTCTTTGTCCAACAGGAAGAGACTTAAAACCCTGATTCACAAGAGCTATCTCCTCTCGTCCGCCAGCTGTTCATTCATGAAGGAGGCGATGTCTCTACATACCTCCTCCATGGTCATTTCCCCGGTATAGGCTTTTACCATGGCGCTTTGAGAGTAGTCCTCCCACACTTTCGTATTCCTTGTGTAAGGGCGGATCTCCATGTCCTCTGTCATATCCAGAAACGCCTGAAGATGAAACTCCGGCGCGCAATTCACCCATGTATCAGAGGTTCCCTCATAAGCGGACATGGTGACTCCAAGGGCTGCCTGCTTCTCCTGGGCTTTTTCGCTCCCCAGGTACTCTAAAAGCTTCCAGCACTCTTCCGGATTCTCCACATCCGCGTTGGCAGCCCAGCCTAAACCGTTGTAGATAGTCTTTCTGGTACCGTCTTCCGCCATGGGAAGAACCGCCACATCGCAGTTGGCGTCAATGTATTCATTTTCCTTGAAATTGGCCACCATCCAGGACCCCTGTATCACCATGGCCGCCTTTTTGGATCCAAACAGCACATCCAACGCGTTTTCCGCCATCATCTGAGGAGATGGCATGGAAACGGACACCAGATTGTCCATCCACCAGTTCATGGCCTGGATCGTCTCCGGGGAATCCCAGTTGGACTTTGTCTTGTCCTCGTTTAAAACGCTTCCGCCCATAGCGTAGATCACATTGTAATAGCCGTCCTGATTATTTGCCGCCGGACAGACAAAGCCGAACTGCCCTTTTTCTTTATCCGTCAGCTTCTTCGCGGCCTCTGCCAGAGTATTCCACGTCCAGGTTTCATCTGGATAGGAAAGTCCGGCCTCATCAAACAATTCTTTGTTATACCAAAGCCCGATGGTGTCGTAATCCTTGGGAATGGCGTAAGTTCTTCCATCCAACTGGTAAAGCTCCGTAATATCAGCGTAATAATTGTCCAGGTCAATGACATCGCTTCCCGAGATTCTGTCCGTCAGGTCCAAAAGCAGATCATTGCTCATAAATTTCTGGCTGTAGTTGGAATGCATCCAGAAAATATCCGGCATGTCCCCGCCCTGGGCTCCCGCTTCCAGAAGGGTCCAGTACTGCTCCCATGGAATTACCTGTAACTCTGCCTGAATACCGGATTCCTCCGTAAAATCTTCTATAATCTCTTTTAATCCGGAAAGCTGGGCATTGTCCCAGATCGCCACGGTGACGCTCTCCCCCGAGCCGATCCGGCCCGCGCCGCTGTTGCCATGAGAATTGCCCCCGCACGCTACCAGGGAGAGACCTATACTGCCTGATAAAATAAGAGCTGCCGCCTGTTTCATCTTCCTTCCTCCTCATATGAATTTACATATTTTCACAAACCAGGTACACCTTTATTCTATCCTGCCGCTTTTGGTTTTTAAATGGTAATTATGGGGGCGTGATGGTAAATTCTTGTCCATAAGCCCAGGTAATTTGATACAGAAATCGTTATAAGGCTTCCCCCAACTCTTTCACCCTGGCGATTAAATTTCTCAAAACCCCTTCGTCCGTAAATGGATTCATGATGGTCACCCGCAGATAAAATTTCCCGCCAACCCTTGTGCTCACCACATAGTAGGCCCCGTCTTCCAGCAGCTTTTCAGCCACCCTCCGGTTCACTTCACCGGCGTCTCCATGTTCCGGCATATACCGGAAACATACAATATTGCTCCTGGGCTCCAGAGCCAGCTCCATATTTTTTTCAGCCTTTATCATCTGGGCAAACTGTTTTCCCATGCCAAACAGCATATCCACATTCTGCCGGTAGATCTCGTCTCCGTAAAGACGCATGATGGCGTAAGTGTGAAGGATTGTAATGGGCTTGGTGCATTCCAGGGTGTGCTTGGCCGAATTCCACCATTCCTCCGAAAGCTGGTCCTGCCACAGATAGGCGGCCTTTGGTGAAAACTCATTGACCTTCCGGTTCCCGGCGTTATAGATGAGGGCCGTGGACAGTGGCGGCGTCATCATCATTTTATGGAAATCCACAATCAGGGAGTCGGACCTCTCAATCCCTTTTATGAGAGGCTTGTATTTCTCCGAGAAGATCACAGCCCCTCCGTGGGCTCCGTCCACATGGAACCACAGCTGACGCCTCTGGGCAAAGTCGGCGATTGCCTCCAGATCGTCAAAAGCCCCCACCGATGTGGTGCAGGCGCACCCGATTACACAGAACACCATCTTCCCCTCTGCCGCCGCCTGCTCATAAGTACGGTCCAGCAACTCCGTTCGAATGCCGAAATCCTCCCCCACGGGAATCTTGATAATGTTTTCACTTGGGATTCCCATGATTTTTGCCGCCCGCTCCACACTGTAGTGGGCTTCTCCGGAAACCATAACCACAAGCCTGTGGTAATCCTTCTCCGGGATACCGGAAGATGTGCGGGCCGTCACAAGAGCCGTCAGGTTCCCCATGGAGCCTCCTGAGACCACAAAGCCAGCAGTGCCTTTGTTGTAGCCGAATTTTTCCGCCAGGTGGCTGATGACCACCTTCTCCATGGCGTTCCCAGCCATTCCCAGCTCGTAAACCGTTGTGCAGTTGTTCATATACGCCATCATGGCGGAGGTCAGAGCGGTGACAGGCAGAGTGACCGCTACCTGGTGTCCTACATAGCCTTTGCTGTGGAAATTGATGGAACGGGACATAACCTTTTCCATAAGGCCCTCCAGGTCAACAGGGCCAGAAGAGGAAAAATCCTCCTGCCAGAACCGCAGCTGTTCTTCCGGCGAATACCGCTTGATGGTTTCCGGAGCTTCCTTTTTCAGAGACGCTTCCAGTTCCCTGGAGATCATGGCCATCACCTTGGGGGCGTCCTTTTGAAATTCTTCTGGAGAATACGCTTTGCTGATAAGATTTTCTGTTGTCTTCATGTGTTTTCCGCCTTTCTGTCTTTTATTCCCTTCCTATTGCTCTTCGTTCACAAACCATCCCTTATAGACATTGACTATTACTGTCCATTCCATGGCTGATCAGCCATGGGCCAGTACTGTTATGGAGCCAAAGCATATGCCCCATCGCCGCAGGCGATTCCAATTGGGCATATGCGGTTACGTTCACACGTTCTATGTGAACAGTAACCATCGACCCAGCACTGAGGCACCGCAAACCGTTCCAGCTCCTCCAGGGTCAGCTTCACGGTGCTGTTCAGGCTTCCGCCTGCTGTGTATATTGTGGAAAAACGTTTCAAGGAAATATCCAGATAGACCTTTACCTCTTCACGGACCGCGAAGGGGCACACGGCTCCCGGCACATGTCCGATCAGCTCCTCCACCTGGTCCCCGGGAATCATAATGGCCTTCTGATGGAAGCATGCCTTGTATTTCGTGTTGTGGACCTTGGCGTCTCCTGCCATGCAGATCAGGGCCGGTTTCCCGTCCAGCAAAAAGGACATGGTTTTCACAATGTGTTCCGGCTTGCGGCCAATGGCCTGGGCGGCATGCTCCACCGTGTCTCCGATGTGATCCCTGACAACAACCCGGTCCCCCATACCTGCCTGGTCAAAATATTTTTTCACATTCTCATATGACATCTCTCGTTCCCTCCTGGGATACACCCAGTCCTCTGTCAGCCAGATGGTGGCGTCCTTGGAAAATGAACTGTCCATGAAACTGCTTGTCCGTTCACGCTCCGGAATCAGGCTCACCTTGGAGGGAAAGGAATTGTACCCCTTCATTGAAAGAACCATTCTCCAGTACCAGGCCATGCAGGAAAAAGCCATGGAGTGGTGTTAGTATATAAGTGTAGACAGAAAAAGTTGAACAACCTATACTATAAAAC
>CAJUSJ010000075.1 GCA_910588865.1 uncultured Lachnospiraceae bacterium | reverse complement strand
GGGGCTGCGGATCATTGAGGTCTACAAGCACCAGTTCCATGCCCTCTCCTCCATACTGGAGCAGATCCAGGACAGGAACTACCGGTTCATTATCTATATGGATGACCTGTCATTTGAGGAGAGTGAGCTGGAATATAAATATCTGAAGGCCATTATCGAGGGCGGTCTCGGGAGAAGGCCGAAAAATGCCCTGATCTACGCCACGTCAAACCGCCGTCATCTCATCCGGGAGAAGTTCAGCGACAAGAGGGAGTTGGATGACGAGCTCCACGTAAACGACACGGTGCAGGAGAAGCTGTCTCTGGTGGCAAGGTTTGGGGTGACCATCTACTTTGGCTCTCCGGACAAGAAGGAGTTCCAGAACATGGTAAAGGTTTTGGCAGAAAGGCACGGGGTTCAGATGCCCGAGGAGGAGCTGTATCAGGAGGCCAACAAGTGGGAGCTGTATCACGGCGGGCTGTCCGGGCGGACGGCGGCCCAGTTTATTACCCATTTGATGTAAGCCTTTCGCTTAATCAGTATTCCTTTCCCCCGTTCCGGCCTCTTGTCAGGCAGCGGGGGGAGTGGGTTGATACATTATTATACTAGGAGGAGACGGGTATGTCAGTACAATTGTTCGCCGCCATTGATGTAGGTTCCTTTAAGCTGGAGCTGGGCATCTATGAGATCACGGCGAAAAATGGGATGCGGCAGGTGGAGCATCTGCGCCATGTCATAGCTCTGGGGAAAAATACCTACAGCACGGGGAAGATCAGCTATGAACTGGTAGATGAGATGTGCCGGATCTTAGAGGATTTCTCGGCAGTGATGAAAAGCTACCAGGTCAGCGATTACCGGGCCTACGCCACCACGGCCATGAGGGTGGCCAAGAACAGCCATATTATATTGGAACAGATCCGGGTGAGGACAGGGATCAAGGTCAGGGTCTTAAGCAACTCGGAGCAGAGACTTTTGACCTACAAGGCCGTGGCCATGAAGGAGGCGGAGTTTCAGAAGATCATCCAGAAGGGGACGGCCATTGTGGATGTCAGCTTCGGCAGCATGCAGATCTCCCTGTTTGACAAGGACAGCTTAGTGTCCACCCAGAATCTGCCTCTGGGAGTCATGCGCCTGGGCGGGCTCCTGGCCAGGATCCCCGCGGACAGCTGGCAGCAGAGACCTCTCATTGAGGAGTGGGTGGATAAAGAGCTGGCCACCTACAAGAAGATGTACCTGCGGGACAGGGACATGAAAAACAGGGGAATCAAAAACCTGATCGCCATCGGGGAGCTGATCCTCTACCTTGCCAGGGATGAGGTGGACCACGGCATGGCGGACCGCATCGAGGCCGCTGATTTCCTGGCCTACGCGGACCGGCTGTGCGCCATGTCCTTGGACCAGATTGAGGAGCGGTTCGGGGTCAACGCGGGCTACGCCTCCCTTCTGATGCCCGCGGCGGTGATTTTCAGCCGGGTGGTGGAGATGACAGGGGCGGAGATGATCTGGATCCCGGGGATCCGCATGTGCGACGGCATTGCCGCCGAGTATGCCCAGAACATCAAGAAGCTGAACTTTGTCCATAATTTTGACGAGGACATCCTTACCACCACCAGGAACATGGCCAAGCGGTACCGCTGCGGCGGGAGCCACAGCCAGTGCGTGGAAAACACGGCCCTCCAGCTGTTTGACGTGATGAAAAAGAACCACGGTTTAAGCGGCAGGGACCGGCTGCTTCTGCGGATAGCGGCCATTATCCACGGGTGCGGAAAATTTATCAGCACCAGAAATGTCAGCGCCAGCGCCTACAACATCGTCATGGCCACGGAAATCTTAGGGCTGTCCCATGAGGAGAGAAAGCTGGTGGCAGAGGTGGTCCGCAGCCATGAACAGGAGTTTGACTACGTGGAGGAGGACACCAGGGCCGCCAAGCTCACAGCCCTTCTGCGCCTGGCCAACGCTCTGGACAGCAGCCACAAGCAGAAGACAGCAGAGTGCAAAATGACCGTGAAAAACGGGGAGCTGGTCATCGCTTGTTCCTATGATGGGGATATGAGCGTGGAGCTTCTGGCCGTGGGCCTGTGCCAGGATTTCTTTGAGGAGATCTTCGGCATAAAGCCGGTGCTGAAAAAGAAAAGGAGGAGTTAAGTCGTGGCAGAGATTGACTCAAAATATACCAAGTATGAAAATTATGTAAACAGAGAGCTGAGCTGGCTGGAGTTTGATTACCGCATCCTGGAGGAGGCCAGGGACAAGAATCTCCCTCTCTTTGAGCGGCTGAAATTTTTAAGCATCACTGCCTCCAACCTAGACGAATTTTTCATGGTCCGGGTGGCTTCTTTAAAGGACATGGTCCATGCCGGATACTCCAAGCCGGATCTGGCGGGGCTTAAACCGGAAGAGCAGCTTGGGAAGATTGAGGAGAAGACCCACGAGCTGGTGGCTCTCCAGTATTCCACCTACAACCGGTCCCTGATCCCTGCCCTGCGCCAGAGCGGCCTTCGGGTGGTTGCCAGACACGAGGACCTGACAAGAGAAGAGGGGGAGTATGTGGACCGGTATTTCCGGGACAACGTGTACCCGGTGCTGACTCCCATGGCGGTGGACTCATCCAGGCCCTTTCCCCTGATCTACAACAAGTCCTTGAACATCGCGGCTCTGGTGAAGGAGAAGGACAAAAATGACCAGATGGATTTTGCCATGGTCCAGGTGCCCAGCGTTCTTCCCAGGATCGTGGAGATCCCGGCAGAGGGAGGGGAGCGGGTGGTTATCCTTCTGGAAGAGATCATTGAGAGAAATATGTCCTCCCTGTTTGTGAGACATGAGCTCCTCGCGGCCCACCCCTTCCGGGTTATGAGAAACGCGGACCTGTCCATTGATGAGGATGAGGCCGAGGATCTGCTTAAGGAGATCGAAAAGCAGTTAAAGAAGCGCCGGTGGGGGGAGGCCATCCGCCTGGAGATCGAGGAGAACGCGGATAAACGGCTTCTCAAGCGGCTGAAAAAGGAGCTGGCTATCCATTCCGGGGATATTTTTTCCATAAGCGGCCCCCTTGACCTGACATTTCTTATGAAGATGTATGGCATGGATGGCTTTGATCACCTGAAAGCGGCCAGGTACACCCCTCAGCCCAACCTGGCTTTTATGAATGACGACGATATTTTCACCAACATCCGCAAGGGGGATATCCTGCTCCACCATCCATATGAGTCTTTTGAGCCGGTGGTGAATTTTGTGAAGGCAGCGGCCAAGGATCCCCAGGTTCTGGCCATCAAGCAGACCCTGTACCGGGTCAGCGGCAATTCCCCCATTATCGCGGCCCTGGCGGAGGCCGCGGACCGGGGCAAGCAGGTGTTTGTGCTGGTGGAGTTAAAGGCCCGCTTTGACGAGGAGAACAACATTAACTGGGCCAAGACTCTGGAGAAAGCGGGGTGTCATGTGATCTACGGCCTTCTGGGCCTGAAGACCCACTCCAAGATCACCCTGGTGGTCAGGCGGGAGGAAGACGGCATCCGCCGCTATGTCCATCTGGGCACAGGCAACTACAACGATTCCACGGCCAAGCTGTACACAGACTGCGGACTCCTCACCTGCCATCCCCAGATCGGCGAGGACGCCACGGCGGTGTTCAACATGATGTCCGGCTACTCCGAGCCTCTCCAGTGGAACCAGCTGGCAGTGGCACCCATCTGGTTGAGAAAGAGGTTCCTGCGGATGATTGCCAGGGAGAGGGATCATGCCAGGGCCGGAAGAACGGCCAGGGTCATCGCCAAGGTCAACTCTCTGTGCGACAGGGACATTATCGCGGCCCTCTATGAGGCCTCCTGCGCCGGGGTTAAGATCGACCTGATCGTCAGGGGTATCT
Source organism: uncultured Lachnospiraceae bacterium (assembly GCA_910588865.1). Lineage (GTDB taxonomy): Bacteria > Bacillota > Clostridia > Lachnospirales > Lachnospiraceae > UBA3402. Next base: position 15,684 of record CAJUSJ010000075.1, on the reverse strand, counting down.
GCTGCCTGAGAGCCGGCGTGCCGGGCCTTAGCGAGAATATCTCCGTTCGCTCCATTGTGGGAAATTTTCTGGAGCACATCCGGATCTTTTATTTTGAGAACGACGAATCTCCGGAGGTGTATATGGCCAGCGCCGACTGGATGCCAAGGAACTTAGACCGCCGGGTGGAGATCATGTTTCCCATCCTGGACGAGGGTCTGAAGGAAAAGGCTATCCACATCCTGGAGGTACAGCTGGCAGACAACACGAAAGCCCATGTGCTCCAGCCCGATGGCAGCTATGCCAGGATCGACAAGAGGGGCAAGGCCCACATCTGCGCTCAGGACACCTTCTGTGAGGAAGCCGTGGAGGCGGCACGGAAGCATAAAGAGTCTGAGGAACCGGAGAATAAGCGGGTGTTTATTCCGGTGGAGAGGGAAGAGTAGCGTCCCGGCCCGGAGCCGGGGATAGATAAAGAAGCAGGGGACAGAACCAAACGAAATCTGGTTCGATCCCCTGCTTTTTATTCTTTTATCATATCCAGTTCATTGAGGTTGACGCCAGAGGCCATCAGAATGATCTTCAATTCGATATACCGTTTCCTCATGGCTTTGTAGGAGTTGGAATTTTTTTCGGACAGGAGCATCCAGTCCTGTACCCTTGAAAATTCCTCAATGTTCCGCTGTAACAGTTCTTTCTCAGTCATCACTTCACCTGCTTTCCGTCTATTGAGAATATGACTCTGAATAAGGTTATTATACCAGACCGGGAAAATGCTGTAAACTGATTTCCGCGAAAGGGCGCGCGAACCCATCCCCTTCCCAATCTGACATAGATTCCCTAGTATTTTTTTAATGAAAAAGTAAGGCAGGAAGGAGATTCTTATGATATAATCTTTGCAGAGATCATAGGAATACATCAGATCAATACAACACACAAGGAGGAACACGGATGCCGCAGATCAGCATTTTGGTAGTAGACGACGAGAAAGAGATCGCGGACCTGGTGGAGATCTATCTGGTCAGCGACGGATATAGAGTGTTTAAGGCAGACAACGCGAAAGACGGCCTGGAGATCCTGGAGAAGGAGGAGGTCCATCTGGTGCTTCTTGACATCATGATGCCTGGCATGGATGGGCTGGAGATGTGCAAGAGGATACGGGAGACCAACAACATCCCCATCATCATGCTCAGCGCCCGGTCCACGGACCTGGACAAGATACTGGGACTGGGGACAGGGGCTGACGATTATGTGGTGAAGCCCTTTAATCCACTGGAGCTGACCGCCAGGGTCAAGTCCCAGCTTCGCCGCTACACCCAGTTAAATCCCAACAGCGGAGCCAAGGAGGCGGATAAGAACGAGATCTCCATCAAAGGGCTGGTGATCAACAAGGATAATCACAAGGTGACGGTCTACGGAGAGGAGATCAAGCTGACCCCCATTGAGTTTGATATTTTGTACCTTCTGGCCTCCAACCCGGGGAAGGTGTTCAGCACCGACGAGATCTTCGAGAAGGTGTGGAATGAAAAAGTCTATGAGGCAAACAACACGGTTATGGTACATATCCGGCGTCTCAGAGGGAAGATGAAAGAAGACACAAGACAGAACAAGATCATCACCACAGTGTGGGGGGTAGGATACAAAATTGAAAAATGACATGAGCCGGCGTTTTCACACAAGGGTTATCACCAACATTATCTACAGCACCATCTTCGCCTGTCTGGTGGACCTGTTTTTGGTGACCAATCTGACCATGCTGGGGGAGTACGCGGTGGAACAGGGGAAGGAAGGATCCCTGCAGACAGTATTTTACCACCCGGATTCCATCATTATTCTTTTATACGTCTTAGGGGGGATCGCCACCTTTTCTGTGACCTTTCTGCTCCTGCAGAGAAAGTCCATGAACTATATCACCAGGCTCTCCTCTGCCATACAGAACATTTCCGAGGGGGATCTAAACACGGTTGTGGAGGTCATCGGCGACGACGAGTTCTCGGCCATGGCCGCTAACTTGAACAAGATGGTGGCTGACATACGGCAGCTGATGGACAAGGAGAGGGAGGCGGAGAGGACGAAAAATGAGCTGATCACCAATGTGGCCCACGATCTTAGGACGCCTCTGACATCCATCATCGGATACCTGGAGCTGCTTTCCGGCCCCGCCAGCCTGACTTCGGAGATGAAGAAAAAGTATCTGGACATCACCTACACCAAGGCCAAGCGCCTGGAGAAGCTGATCGAGGACCTGTTCGGATTTACAAAATTGAACTATGGGAAAGTGTCCATGAAGGTGTCCAAGGTGGATATCGTAAAGCTTTTGAGCCAGCTCCTGGAGGAGTTCTATCCTAATTTTATGGATAAGAATCTGGCCTATGAGCTCCAGAGCGATGTGCCCGCCAAGACCATCAGCGCTGACGGCAACCTGCTGGCCAGGCTGTTTGACAATCTGATCAACAATGCCATCAAGTATGGGGCAGAGGGCAAGAAGATCCTGGTGAAGATCCAGTCCGGGGAGAGTATTGTGACCGTGTCTGTCACCAACTACGGGTATGTCATCCCCAAGGATGAGCTTCCCCTTCTGTTTGAAAAATTTTACAGGGTGGAACAGTCCCGCTCAACCAACACCGGAGGCACAGGGCTGGGCCTTGCCATTGCCAAGAATATTGTGGATATGCATGGAGGGACCATAGGAGTGACCAGTGATCTTAACGGGACCGTGTTCACGGTCAGGCTCCAGGTGGATTTTGACATTAATAAAGAACATTTTGGAGAACTGGGAGGACGGCATGAATATTAAAAGATGTGCAGTCACAGGGCCGCTTGCGTTTATGCTGGCCCTTTTTGCTGTGTTTGTCTCCTGGGGTTCCGGATATGAGGAGACAAAGGGGCTGTTGTCCGGCAACGGTATTGCCATGGAAGTGACCTATGGGTATGACAATACGGCCAAGGGGGGCAGGTATGTGCCCCTGGATGTGAGCCTTGTTAATCAGGGGACAGAGCGGTTTGAGGGAACCTTAAAGGTACTGTCCATGGAGCTGGATTATGAGGTGTACCAGTACGCCTACCCTCTTGAGATGGAGGCTGGGGAGAGTCTGGAAAAATATCTCTATATCCCCATGGGGAACCGGTCGGATCAGCTGTTTGTGACCGTGGAGGACGCCCGGGGCACCCAGATGATCCACAAGCGCCTGAAGATGGACTTCAGCCTGGATGTGCCGGAACTGTTTGTGGGCATCTTAAGCGACACCCCGGAGAGCCTTATGAGCTGCTGGAACGGGGTGGGGGTGGATTATGGGATGCTCCGCGCCAGGACCATTGCCTTTGATACCTATAATTTTCCGGATCAGAAGCTGGGGCTGGATATGATCGATGTGATGCTCATCAGCAATTACCGCATCCGGGATCTGTCGGAGGAGCAGAGCCAGGTGCTCATTGAGTGGGTGAGGGATGGAGGCACCATGATCCTGGGTACGGGCATGAGGGCCGATGATACGCTGGGACGTTTTGCCCCTGAGCTTCTGGAGGAGATGTACGAGGCCCCCCAGATCCGCCAGGTAGACATGGGAGCGGACTACGCGAAGGACAGGCCCGGGGATTCCCAGCTTGAGATCCCCTGTGTGGAGTTTGCCCTGTCCGGCGGCAATGTGATCATGTCGGATGAGTCACAGCCCCTTTTGTCCGCGGTCACTTACCGCCGGGGAACCGTGGCGGTGGCTGCCTACGATTTTGTGGATATAGCGGAATTCTGTCGGGAAAATCCCTCATACTTAGATGACCTTCTCACAGGGGTTCTGGGGGAGAGCAGGATCAACAGCCTGGCGGAATCGGTCTACAGCGGCAACTCGGGCCAGTTCTGGTCAGTGCGGGATATGATCAACACGGGAAATGTGCGCAGGCTCCCCAATCTGGGCCTGTACACCATGGAGATCATTATCTATCTGCTGCTGGCGGGAGTGGGATTGTATGTGTTCTTGAAGCAGAGGGATCTGACGGAATACTACCGGTCAGGGGTGGTGGCTCTGTCGGCGGTGTTCACTGCCATTATCTGGCTTATGGGGAGCAGGACCCGGTTCAGGGACACGTTTTACACTTATGCCTGTTTTATGGAGGTCACCTGGGACACGGTCAGCGAGACCGCGTACATGAATATCCGGGCCCCCTACAACAGGCCTTACGAGGCCCATCTGGCCGCGGATTATTCCGTAAAGCCTGTGACCCAGAATTATTACGGCACAGGAACCTCGGGCATGGTGCCTTTGTTTACAGGTGGGGAGGAGCCGGACATTAATCTTTTCCACCACCAGGATGAGACCCACATGACCATCCGGAATGTGCCTGCCTTTGAGCCCCGGTATTTTCAGCTGGAGAAGGCTGTCCCCAACACGGAGGGGATCGGATTTTCAGGGGATATCGAGGTGGATCAGGGAAGGTATACGGGCACGGTGACCAGCAATTTCACCATGACCATGGAGAATTGCGTGGTGCTTCTCTACGGGAAGCTGATCTGGCTGGGTGATATGGAGCCAGGAGAAAGCCGGTCCTTAGATGGCCTGGAGGTGCTGGGATTTCCCATGAATAATTCCTACGAGGTCGCGGCCTGGCTTTCCGGGGAGAGCCAGTTCGAGCGGACCGATATCAGCGACGAGAGCTATGTGGAGGCAGTGGAAAAGACCAACCTGCTGACCTTTTATCTGGATAATTTTATGCCGGAATATTCCCCCAACGCCAAGGTGGTGGGAATCTGCGGCCAGGGGGAGGGGGAGGAGGCCAGGCTTCTCAGATCCGCTCAGGCCGAGGGAAAGACAGTAGCGGCCTCGGACATTAACGTGTACTCCAGCAATGACGAGGTGATCTTTCGGTCCGGCCTGGTCAAAACCCCTGTGGTTCTTGGAGGAAGCTACGATTCCTCCAACAATACCTTGTTCGGGGCAGACCCGGTGACACTGGAATATTCTCTGGGCAATGACGTGCGCATTGAGAAGCTTATATTTGACTGGGTGTCTCCGGAATTTGTCACAGGCGGGGCCGGGAGGAATTTAAACCTGTTTCAGGGAAATATCTATTTCTACAATCACGGCACCGGAAAATACGACCGGATGGATTCCATGAAGGATGTGTATGAGGCCTACGAGCTGGCGCCCTACCTGTCCCCGGGCAATACTATTACGGTGAAATATGTGTACGAAAATATGACAGACTATAACTGGAACGTGCTGCTTCCTATGCTGGATATTGTGGGGAGGGAAGACTGATGGTGAAGATTGAGGGTTTGAAAAGGATGTACGGGCGCGTGGCGGCCCTGGACGGCCTGGATATGCATGTGAGAGACGGCGCGCTCTACGGTTTTGTGGGTCCTAACGGGGCGGGAAAGACCACGACCATCAAGATCCTTACAGGACTCCTTGTGCCTGATGAGGGAAAGGTGGAGATCGGGGGGGAGGACGCGGTGAAGGACCCTGGCAGGATGGTGGATAAGATCGGCTATGTGCCGGATTTTTTCGGTGTTTATGATAACCTTAAGGTCTCCGAATACATGGAGCTTTTTGCCTCCTGCTACGGCCTCACCGGCCTTACGGCCAGAAAGCGGAGCATGGAGCTTTTGGGACAGGTGGGGCTGGAGGAGAAGACGGATTATTATGTGGATGGCCTGTCCAGAGGCATGAAGCAGAGGCTGTGCCTGGCAAGGGCCCTGATCCACGATCCCCAGCTCCTGATCATGGATGAGCCCACATCCGGCCTGGACCCAAGAACCCGGTATGAGTTTAAAGAAATACTGAAGGATTTGAGGGACCAGGAGAAGACCGTGGTGATCAGCTCCCATCTGTTGTCAGAATTGTCGGAGATCTGTACGGACATCGGCATTGTGGAGCAGGGGAAGATGGTTCTGGAAGGAACCATGGACCACATTTTAAACCAGATCAACGTTCAGAGCCCTCTTAGGATCTCGGTGTACCAGGGCAGGGAGCAGGCACTGAAGATTCTGCGGAGCCATCCTTATGTGGAGACCATGACAATCCGTCACAATGACATTATGCTGAATTTTACAGGAGACAAAGAGGACGAGGCGGCTCTCTTACAGCAGCTTATTGACGGGGGAGTCCAGCTGTGCGGCTTTATGAGAGAGCGGGGAAACCTGGAGTCTGTGTTCATGCAGATCACCAGCCACGAAGAGGAAGGGAAGGTGCTGATCCATGAAAATTAATCCCGTATACCGCCAGGAGAGCCGGGTCAGCGCCAGGTCTTTCAGGCTCCCCCTGATCATCTTGAGCTGCAACAGCCTTCTGGCCCTGGTGGCGCTTTTAAACATGTACTCCATGGTCACCCAGGTAAAGGCCACAGCGGAGATCCAGTACTCCAGCTTTCTGAGCCTGTATATTTTCGGGGCAGCCATTGAGTTTGCCATGCTTTTACTGATCGTCCCGGCTCTGACAGCGGGCAGTGTCAGCGGGGAGAGGGAGAGGCAGACACTGAACCTTCTCCTGACCACGAGGATGACCCCGGCGGACATCGTAATGGGCAAGCTGCTGTCCTGCCTCTCAACCGTATTTTTGCTGGTGGTGTCCAGCTTTCCCATATTGGCCCTGGTGTTTATCTACGGGGGAGTGACGGGAAAGGACATCTTTCTGCTGCTCATAAGCTTTGGCTCCACCGCGCTTTTGGCTGGCAGCATAGGGATCTGCTGTTCGTCCATATTTAAGAGAACCACCATCGCCACGGCGGTAAGCTACTGCGCGCTGGCGGTGCTGGTGTTGGGGACCATGGCCCTCAGGCGGTTTTCGGCCTCTTTTCAGGTTCAGGGAAACGGAGGGGCCGGCCAGGGGGCTTCGTGGGTACTCCTGGTAAATCCAGCGGTGTCATTCCTGGCTGCCATAAAGGGGCAGCTTGGCAATATCAGGCAGCTAAATGTCTTGGAGATGTGGACAGGAAACGGGCCCGCCAGCCTGCTGACCCGCTGGTGGCTTGGGATCAGCACGGGTGTCCAGATGGCTTTGTCCGCCCTGTGTCTGTGGATCGCGGTCTGCCGGGTGAATCCAAGGAGGAGACGGTTATGGAAGGATTAGGGATTCTGGTGGGTATAGGACTTGTGTCGGCAGGAGTGTATGCCTGGCTCAGAGTGAGAAAACAGGTTCGGATCTTCTCCATGGCTCTGTTTGGAACATCGTCCCTGAGAGAGGGGCTGGAGCATCAGGCGGATATTCTGGCAGAGACGCCTAAGTCCGTGTCCGGGATGACAAGGCTGTGCCTGCCGCGGATAGAGGAGGATTTCCCGGAGTTCCACTGGGCTCAGTGGAAGCAGCGGTGCGAAAATATGCTGAGAGGGTATCTGGAAGCCTTAGAGTACCAGGATCTGTCCAGGCTTGAGCAAAGAGGAGCGGTGCCAGGAGCCGGTGAGGAACGGCAAAGAGGACGGTCCGGCCCGGGAGCGGCAGAAACGGGCGGCGGGATCTCAGAGGAGCTGCGCGGGCAGACGGAATTCCGCATCCGGGAACAGCAAAGCCGGGGTGTGAGAGAAAGATTTCGTCAGGTAAAGATCCATCAGACCGAGATCTCCCGGTACCAGAAGGAAGCGGGATTGTGTGTCATCAAGCTTCAGTCCGCGGTGGAATATTATTATGAGGAGATAAGGGAAAGCCAGGAAGGGGATGGCGGGGAGGAGGCTCATGTGGAGAAAAGCCCCGGCAGCCGCCTGGGAAGGAAGAGAGGGAACCAAAAAGGCAGCCAGCAGGAAAAGCCGGGCCCTCTAAGACAGCAGAACCGGTACAACATGGAGCTTGTATACGTTCAGGATATGACCAAAGCAGGAGACTACGCTACCGCTGTGGGAGCTACCTGCCCCAACTGCGGGGCACCGATCACCAGGCTGGGCAGCAAGTTCTGCGAGTACTGCGGCACAGGAGTGACTCCCATCGACATACGGGTGTGGAAGCTCCATCGGATTGAAAAAGAATAGATGTTGTGGTAAGCTAAAAGAAAGTGAGAAAGTCAAATCAGGAGGAGGAAAGGACAATGGGAATTATTAGGGCAGCGGCAGCGGCCATAGGCGGCTCCTTAGCGGACCAGTGGCTTGAGGTTATTGAAGCGGGGGACATGGGGGATCAGACCGTCTTTACGTCAGGAGTGATGATCCGGAGAGGTTCCAACACAAAGGGAACTCCGGACACGGTATCCAACGGTTCGGTTATCCATGTGTATCCCAACCAGTTTATGATGCTGGTGGACGGCGGCAAGGTAGTGGACTACACGGCGGAGGAAGGCTATTACACGGTCAATAACTCGTCCCTGCCATCTCTGTTTAACGGCCAGTTCGGGGACACCTTAAAAGAATCCTTCCAGAGGGTTAAATACGGCGGAAGCACCCCCACGCTCCAGAAAGTATTTTTTGTCAATCTCCAGGAGATCAAGGGGATCAAGTTCGGCACCCGCAATCCCATCAACTATTTCGACCAGTTTTATAACGCGGAGCTGTTTCTGCGGGCCCACGGAACTTATTCCATAAAGGTAACAGACCCACTTAAGTTTTATTCTGAGGTTATCCCAAAGAACAGGGGCAAGGTGGAGATCCAGAGCATCAATGAGCAGTATCTAAATGAGTTTTTGGAGGCCCTCCAGTCCTCCATCAACCAGATGTCAGCGGACGGCATCCGCATCTCCTATGTGGCTTCCAAGGGAAGGGAGCTGGGCAAATACATGTCCGAGACCCTTGATGAAGACTGGACCCAGACCCGGGGCATGGAGATCCAGTCCGTGGGCATTGCCAGCATATCCTACGATGAGGAGTCCCAGAAGCTGATCAATATGCGCAACCAGGGAGCCATGCTCAGCGATCCGTCGGTGCGGGAAGGCTATATGCAGGGAGCTATCGCCAGGGGCCTGGAGGCGGCAGGCTCCAACGCCAACGGCGCCATGGCCGGATTCATGGGCATGGGCGTGGGCATGACCGGGGCAGGCGGCTACATGGCAGGCGCTTCCCAGATGAACTACCAGCAAATGCAGATGAACCAGCCAGGCTACGGCCAGTCGGGTGCCATGGGCTATGGCCAGCAGCCAGGCCAGGCCCCGGGAGCGGGTTACGGCCAGCAGCCGGGCCAGGCAATGGGTTATGGCCAGCAGCCAGGTTTTGGCCCAGGCGGGGCGGGCTCTGGCCAGTCCGGTACATGGATCTGCGGCTGCGGAGCGGAAAATACGGGCAAGTTCTGCGGCGAGTGCGGGAAGCCCAGGTCGGCCCAGGGGCCCTGGACCTGCAGCTGCGGCGCGGTGAATACAGGCAAATTCTGCGGTGAGTGCGGAAAGCCCAGGCAGTAGATGAGCCGGACAGGAGAATGAGATGGCGACCATTAGCATAAAGTGTCCAAATTGCGGCGGCGGGCTTCAGTTTGATCCCGCTGCCCAGGATTATCAGTGTGAATACTGCCTTTCCCATTTTACTCAGGAAGAGCTTGAGCGGATCGCGCCGGAGGCGAAAGCGGAGGCGGATGACGGAAGAGAGGGCCAGCGGGCGGAGAGAGGGGAGGCCCGGGAGGCGGCGTATAACCCGGCGGGGCAGGATGATGCCGGGGAAAATGCCGTGATCTACACCTGTCCAAGTTGCGGGGCGGAGATCGTCACAGATGAGACCACCGCGGCTTCCTTCTGTTTTTACTGCCACAATCCCGTCATTCTCCAGGGACGGCTTCAGGGAAGCTATCATCCGGATCATGTGATTCCCTTTGCCATTGACAAAGAAAAAGCCACGGAGATCTTTTTGGGCTGGCTGAAGAGAAAGCGGTATGTGCCCTCGGATTTTGCCAGCCAGGAGCAGATCGAGAAGATGACGGGAGTGTATTTCCCCTACTGGCTTTACAGCTGCCAGGTAGATGGCAGGCTTGTGGGGGAGGGCACAAAGCTGCGTACATGGCAGACCGGAAACACCCGGTACACGGAGACTCAGAAATATGATGTGTCCCGGTCAGGCACCATTGCCATCGACCATGTGACAAGAAATGCCCTGAAAAAGGCGGACAAGAAGCTGGTGGAAGGGGTGATGCCCTTTGACACCAAGGCCATGAAGCCGTTTTCCATGGGATTTCTCTCAGGCTTTTTCGCGGAAAAGCGGGATATGGAGCGGCAGGAGTTTGCCACGGAGGTGGAGCAGGAGGTTCGGGAGTTCGCGGCAGACAATTTAAAGAGCGGCGTGGGGAGCTACGCCAGCCTGAACATCAGGCAGCAGGAGACCCAGGTGAGAAACCCCAGATGGGAGTACGCGCTCCTTCCGGTGTGGACTCTCACCTACAAGGATCAGAAGACAGGAAAGATCTATTATTTTGCCTGCAACGGCCAGAGCGGCAAGGTGTGCGGGCAGCTTCCTGTGGATCCAAAGAAGCTATGGGTTCTTTTTGCCCAGATCTTTGTGCCGCTTCTGGCGGCGCTTCTGACAGCGGGGTGGTTTTTATGAAAATGAGGAAAAGACTGTGGCTTCTGCTGCTTCTGGCGGCGCTCCTGTGCTTTGGGATGGCAGGAAGCGTTCTGGGGGCAGACCAAAGGCCCAGGGTTTATGATATGGCGGGGCTTCTTACAGAGTCCGAGAAGCAGCGGTTTGAACAGCGGATCGGGGAATGCCAGAGAGAGTACGGCCTTGAGGTGGTGGTGGTGACAGCGGAGGATGCCCGGGGAAAAGAGAGCCAGGAATACGCGGACGATTTTTACGATGAAGGGGATTTCGGCGAGGATGGGATCCTGTTCCTGGTGGACATGGATAACCGGGAGATGACCATCTCCACCAGAGGTAAGGCCATCCGGATCTTCACGGACCAGAGGATTGAGGATATGCTGGATGGAGTGTACGAAGGAGCTTCCCGGGGAGATTACGCCGCCAGCGTGGAATCCTTTTTGTCAGATACAGAGAAGTGGAGCAGAGCGGGGATTCCGGGCGGTCAGTATAACTACGATACAGAGACAGGGGACATAAGTCCCTACAGAAGCATCCGCTGGTATGAGGCATTGATGGCCCTGGGAGTTTCCGCTTTTGTCGCGGCCTCGGCCTGTCTCTCTGTAAAGCGCCGCTATGCCATGGAAGAGGACCCAAGACAGACCCGAAACTTAAACATGGCCTACAGGGCCGAAGCCAGATTCATGTACGACGATCAGACCGACCGTCTGGTGAACAAATTTGTCACCACCCAGGTCATTCCCCGCTCCACGTCAGGGGGAGGTCATGGGGGCGGACATTCTTCAGCGGGGAGAAGCTCCACCCACACCTCGTCAGGAGGCCATACCCATGGCGGAGGAAGCAGAAAATTTTAGATTTCAAAAAGCAGGGCCGTTTGTTCGCGGCCCTGCTTCATGGCTGCTGGGGCAGATACGAGGGCGATCAGATCGGCAAGGATAGCTGAATGCGCCGCGGCTTTTTTCAAGAGTATTACCCCGTCCTCGACTCGGCCCTGTTGGCAAGGGAGACTCTTTGCTTGTGTGGAGGAAATCGTTTTGCGCAAATTGGTCTATGCGCTGTAAGGCGGCATCACTGTGACCAGAAACATAAAGCCACACTTCCAGCAAAAAACCGAGAGTGCGGCTCTATGCTCATTTTGCGACAAATCTATATTTCCCTTTACCGTGTCCAGAAACAGGTTCAATAAAGTATAATTCCTTGAGCTTGATTAAAAGTTTCCCAGCAGACGAGGATGCCATGCCAAACATTTGCATGATTTCCGCACGACCGAAAACTCCGTCATAGCCGTAGACATCAAAAAGGAGCATTGTCTTATTTTTGGTCGGAGCGTTTGCTGTGATTGAAGAAAGGCGGCGTTCAAACGCCACTTTTTCCTCATCAACCGCCACTTTGCTATTTTCAACCGCTACATTTCCAACCTTGATTGGTATTGCCGCAATCGGAACATTGTAATTGAGATTGTAGAGCGTTACAAAAAATGATGTGGGTGTTGAACTGAACTTTGGCTCCAGCTCTGGTCGGAAATTGACGGCGTTATGGTAATCTGCCTTTATTTTTCTGAAACCGCTCCCGCGACGTTCCATATAGTGCATCCGGCTAAACACATCGGCAATAACCGGGTTCCGTCTGCGGGACGGGACCATATTGGTGTCCAGTTCCTGCACAAGGGAGCCATCGTACATTCCGCCGGGTGAATATATTTCAAGGCGATCATCGAAAATGTCGATATGAACCTCACTGCCTGTTTCCAGATAATCGCGATGGATCAGGGCATTTACGATCGACTCAAATACAGCCTGCTCTGGGTATTCTGGCATTTCTACCCGCCCGTGTCCGGTTTTCTTCCAGCGCTTTTTTGTATTTGTTTTGACAAAAGCGTCCCCATCCTGTAAAAGGGATACCAGGCTACCTTCGAACTCCTTGTCATCGATCGCATCCATGATACCAGACGCTTTATCCAGCCCAAACCACCTTGTACAGAACAAACGGGAATGTCGGAGCGGAGGATCATCGGATAGCAGAGCGCCGCCGTTAGTCAATACCCCATCTTCATTTGCTAGGCCAAAGGAAATAAAATCAGATTCTTCCAACTCCTTCCCCGTCCGCATACGGTACACAGAGCGCAGCTTTGTGAAAGCAAGATCTTCTATCTTATAGCGGGACGGCAGGGCGTCATAATGCTTTCCACTCCCATGCAGTACAAGTCTACGCAGAACCGCCGCGTTGGCCGGAACACTCTCATTCCCAATGCGAATGTAAGCCGTCATGCTGCCATCGCCTACATAATAATATCGCGTTTCGTTGCCGCGTTTGATCTGCAGTACGATAAACTGCTTGCTCTCCTCGGCGTGAATGCTTAGAATAACTTCCGGAACAGGGTCTATCCTGGCCTTTATCGTTTCACTTATTTTTTCGGAATCGGCCCTTGCGTTCGCAAGTCCAACAGGAGTATCATCGTCCGCTACTCCGAAGATTAACGCGCCGCCAACACCGTTGGCAAATGCGCTGACGCTTTTCAGCCAGCTTTTTGGCTTGCGCTCCTCTAGCCGCTCCTTTTTGTCATACTCGGTCACTTCTCCGATAAAATCAGCTATTTTCATAATGCGGCCTCGCTTTCCCTATCCATACAAAGGAATTCCTCGCTATAGTTGAATTATTAGCGAATCACATCACTATTATATAAACTGGTCTTGCCATCGTCAAGGATGGCTTTGTCATTTTATTATAGAAACACGGAACAAGGCTCAATGGTGTAGAGCTGAACCAGCAGACCACCAGAAAGGAACGAAACATCAAGAAAGCGACCTTAAACATGACAGGAAAGAAAGGACGTAAGAAATGAAGCTAAGACATATCGCCCTTATCGGCAGTCTGTTTCCCTTTCTTCTTGCGATAGTGCTTTTCTTTGGTGTGCTTATCAGTGCCGAGGACGACGACGGGGGCGGTGGTTCTTCCTCATGGGTAACAGGCATGAACCTGTCCGCAGAGGTGTTGAAACATCAGCCTATGGTAGAGAAATACGCCAAAGAGTACGGCATTTCCGAGTACGTCCCCTATCTGCTGGCAATCATACAGGTGGAAAGTGGCGGGACAGCCGAGGACGTTATGCAGAGTTCCGAGAGCATGGGCTTACCACCTAATAAGCAATCGAAGCAAGGAAACAGGCTATCAGTGCCTATCTGACACAGGAATTGCAGGATTTGAATGTTGATACGGTGAGGACGGATATACCGACCAGCTCCACGGTCACGAACGTACTTATCTGGGACGTGGAACAGTCTGGGGAGAACGCTTTTACTGTTGCCTACGAAGTAGATCAGCAGATAAAAGAGGGCGACCAGACAAGGGACGTATCAGAAAACTATACCGTGACCGTTCATGTGGACGCTGACGGGGATATGGTGATTATCCAGAACCCGACCCTTGCCCCAGCTATGGAAAAATCCAGCTATGAACCAAAGGCACAGGAAGCAGACAACAGCGTGGACGCTGACACAGTAAATGACGCTACGGCGTTTCTGGAAACATTCTTCAAGCTGTACCCGACCGCTACGGACAAAGAGCTTGCCTACTATGTAGAGGGAAATGCCCTTGAACCGATAAACGGGGACTATCTCTTTTCCGAGCTTGTCAATCCTGTGTTTACGGCAGACGGGGACAACGTGAAAGTGAGTGTTGCGGTGAAGTTCATTTACAATCAGACAAAGGCAACACAGGTATTACAGTATGAACTGACGCTTCATAAAGATAGCAACTGGAAGATTATTAGCTGAAATATATTGACATACATGCACCCTGCATGATACTCTATACATGTAAGGTGCATGTATGGAGGTGAAAATTTGCCACGAAATAAATATCCAGAAGAAACTGTTCAAAAAATATTAGATGCTTCTTTAAAACTTTTTTTAGAAAAGGGATATGAAGAAACAACGGTATTAGATATTATAAGCGAAATGGGAGGACTGACTAGAGGAGCTTTTTACCACCATTTTAAATCAAAGGAAGAAGTCTTTGACGCTTTGTGCGAAAAACTTTTCTATGAAACCAATCCTTTTGAAAAAGCTAAAAGGCATAAAGAATTAAATGGATTGGAAAAATTAAAAATTGTCTTAAAAACATCATTTGATGAAACGGAACATCATCAATTAAGTATGGCTTCAATGCAACTAATGGAAAGTCCAGCTTTTTTGAAAAAATTGGTTGAGAGTAATCAAGAATTAGCTCCTATGTATCAAGAATTGATAGAGGAAGGAATAAAGGACGGCTCTATAAAAACAGAACATGCAAAATTACTGGCAGAGCTATTTGTTCTTTTAACTAACTTCTGGTCGATACCTACTATATATCCAATGACAACAGAGGAAACATGGGAAAAATTTTTAATGATTAAAGAAATCACGGACAAATTAGGACTTCCAGTAATCGACGATGAAATCGTTGAACTATGCAAAGAAAATGCATAGGGAAAATAAGATTGTCGAAAGACAATATTATTTTTTAACAATATACATACATACACCATGTATAATACGTAAAGGAGACCAGCTATGAAATTCTATATTAAGCAAAATAAGGTTTTATTTGTCGCGACTATTTTAGTAAGTGTAATTGCTTCTTTAGGTTATGTGTTTATGGCTATACTCTTACAGCAACTATTAGACATAGCCGTGGGAAAAGATATGCAACAATTTATAAGAATGGTATTGTTTTCTATTTTTTATTTTGCTGTACTGGGGATATTTCTATATCTTCAATCTTTACTCAGCAAAAAAGTGATATGTAAAATCATTCGTCAAATTCGTTCTGATGTATTCCGAGGAACAGTTAATCACAGTATAGAAGATTTCAGCAAGAAGAATACTGCTGATTATATTTCCATTATTACAAATGATGTAAAAATGATAGAAGATAACTTTTTGCTTCCTCTTTTTGAAGTAGTACAATATGCGGTTATTTTTACTGCGTCATTCTTGTTAATGATTTATTTTGACATTATTGTTACTATTTGCGTTATAGTAGCGATTGCTATAATGTTTCTTATTCCTAGTTTTCTGGGAAATTCATTGGAAAAAAGACAACAGAAATATTCCTCAAAACTAGCGGATTTTACAGTTAGTCTAAAAGATATTTTGTCTGGATTTGAAATTATTAAATCCTATTCCATGAAACGATATGTAGTTCAGCGATTTAATAAAGAGAATGAGGAAACAATCAGCTCCAAATACAGTGTCGATAGATTGCTTGCATTAAATGAGGGTGTATCTTCTTTTCTTGCT
>CAJUSJ010000074.1 GCA_910588865.1 uncultured Lachnospiraceae bacterium | reverse complement strand
ACACGTCCACGTATCCTTGAAGCCAAAGTAAAATGGCAGGATTCCCTCCGCCTGGATGTTGGGACCTTCAGGGGTCTCGATGGGGCACATACGTCCATAGTGGGTATAGTGCACGTCCCGAACCTCGAATCCCGCCCTCTCTCTGGACAGACCGCCAGGGCCCAGCGCGGACAGACGCCTCTTGTGGGTCAGCTCCGCGAGAGGGTTGTTCTGATCCATAAACTGGGACAGCTGGGAGCTTCCGAAGAACTCCTTCACAGCCGCGGTCACAGGCTTGATGTTGATCAGGGACTGAGGAGTGATGCCATCCATATCCTGGGTGGTCATACGTTCCCTCACCACTCTCTCCATACGGGAAAGGCCGATGCGGTACTGGTTCTGAAGAAGCTCTCCCACGGCCCGGATCCTCCGGTTGCCCAGATGGTCGATGTCATCCGCTGTACCGATCTGCTCCTCCAGATGCATATTATAATTAATAGAAGCAAAAATATCTTCTTTTGTGATGTGCTTTGGCACCAGCTCGCTTAAGTTGCGGCGGATGGCGTCTTTGAGCTTCTCCTCGTCATCCCCAGATTCTGCCAGGATATTCTCCAGAACGGGATAGTATACTAATTCTGAAATCTCAACCTCAGAAGGCTCGAAGTCCACGTAGTGCTTCAGATCCACCATCATATTGGACAAGATCTTCTCGTTGCGCTCCAAGCCCTGAATCCACACATAGGGAACCGCCGCGTTCTGGATGGCTTCCGCCAGTTCCTTATCCAACGCGGTCCCTGCCTCTGCCAGAATCTCGCCCGTGGTCTTATCCACCACGTCTTCTGCCAGGGTATGGCCCGCGAGGCGGTTCTTAAATGCCAGCTTTTTATTAAATTTATAACGGCCCACCTTTGCCAGATCATATCTTCTGGGGTCGAAGAACATGCTGTCCAAAAGGCTCTTGGCGCTGTCCACGGACAGGGGCTCGCCTGGCCGGATCTTTTTATACAATTCCAGAAGGCCGTCCTCATAGCTTGCCGATACGTCCTTGCCGAAGCTGGCCAAAAGCTTTGGCTCCTCTCCGAACACGTCTAAGATCTCCGCGTTGGTGCCGTATCCGAGGGCTCTTATGAGAACAGTGACCGGAACCTTTCTGGTTCTGTCTACACGGACATAAAAGATATCGTTGGAGTCTGTCTCATACTCCAGCCATGCACCGCGGTTGGGGATCACCGTACAGGTGTATAACTCCTTACCGATCTTATCATGTCCAATGCCGTAATAGATACCTGGGGAACGTACTAACTGGCTGACAATGACACGCTCCGCTCCGTTGATCACAAAGGAGCCTGTATCTGTCATAAGCGGAAGGTCGCCCATAAAGATCTCGTGTTCATTGATCTCATCTTTGTCCTTATTGCAAAGCCTCACCCGCACCTTCAAGGGGGCCGCGTAGGTCGTGTCGCGTTCTTTGCATTCTTCAATGGTATACTTGATATCATCTTTACATAATGTAAAATCAACGAATTCCAGACTTAAGTGGCCCGCGAAATCCGAGATTGGAGAGATGTCCCGAAAGACTTCTTTCAAACCTTCATCAAGGAACCACTGATAGGAGTCTTTCTGGATCTCTATCAGATTCGGCATCTCAAGGACTTCCTTCTGCCTCGAGAAGCTCATTCTAACGCTTTTCCCTGCTGTAACAGGACGCATTCTGCTTTTCTCCATTGACGTTTCACCCCTGTTCTCTTTTTCTGATTTTTGGGCATACTAGTACCATCAACGCACACGATGCCACAATAGTGCACATTTCATCTTAACACAGCTTTGTCAAGACGTCAAGTATCTTTTTATTGCCTTTTTTTCAAAACAATGATATACTGTACTACATATGACTATTTGGAGGTATAACCACATGAACACATTTTTAAACGTATTGCTGGTAATTCTCATTATTGTGGCAGTGGCTATGGCAGTGCTGTATTTTATGGGCAGAAAGCTGGAAAAGCGCCAGGTAGAGCAGCAGAACCTGCTGCAGGCTGCCGCCCAGACAGTCACCATGCTGGTGATCGACAAGAAGAAACTTAAGATCAAAGATTCCAATCTCCCCAAGATTGTACAGGAACAGACACCCAAGTACATGCGCTGGGCCAAGATTCCCATGGTCAAGGCTAAAGTCGGACCAAAGGTTACCACCCTGCTCTGTGATGAGAAAGTATTTGCCGCCCTTCCTTTAAAGACAGAGGTAAAGGTCGTGATCAGCGGGATCTACATAACAGAGCTGAAAAGCGTCAGAGGCGGCGCGGTTCCCGCTCCTGTTAAGAAAAAAGGATTTTTTGACCGGTTCAAAAAGGACAAGCCCAAAGAAGACGATCGAAAAAAAGGTAAAAAGTAATACAGCCAGGGGAATCTCAAAAAATGAGGTTCCCTTTTCTCTTCTTGATCCTCTGGTCTGATGCTGTCACATTGTTTAATATTGACAATCAATAGCCAATGTGATATAAATTGATTTATATAAAGTTGTTCCCGCAATGACTTTTTCGCGGATATTTCTATCAATTTTGCCTAATTACAGGCTCATTTTGAAAGGAGGACTCAGTACATCTGATGAAAAAACTACTTTTAGCGGTCATAGTCATGTTTTCTTTATCCGCCTTCCGCGCGTACGCGGATGAACCCGCCGCGCCGGCCATTGACAGCGAGGTGACTGCCGCCGCTCTCGCGGAGCTGCGGTATGACCGGGATTATGTGGCCTATTATCCCGCGGCCTACACCGGTGATTTTTCACAGTTTTATGTGGACTTTCACACCCTTTCCCGCAAGCTGCGGACCCAGGGCGGATTTTACGCGGAAGATGCCGCCGCCGTAGCCGAGCTAACCGCCAAGCGCGGGGCCTTAACCCAGGTTGTGGAAGACCCCCAGAGCACACTGTACTATATCTGGGGCGACCATATGCCCAACGAGGCTGTGGCTTCCGCGGATGATGGCTGGGATGTTTCCTATGACAATAAGACCTTCCGTCCTTCCCTGGCCCCTTATCTCGTTCCGGACCAGAGCCAGGTTAAGGGGAATATCATCGTGCTGTCCGGCGGCGCCTTTACCCACCGCTGCAATCAGGTGGAAGGCTATCCAGTAGCTGAATATTTCCAAAGCCAGGGCTATAATGCCTTTGTCTTACAGTACCGCGTGCAGCCCTACGCCGCCATAGACGCGGCCCTGGATCTCCAGCGGGCCATCCGCTACATCCGCTACTACGGCAGCCAGCTGGGCATTGCCAAGAGCGACATTGTCACCGCTGTTGGATTTTCCGCGGGCGGCATGGCCATCATGAACCAGATCTCCGTCGCTTATGGAAATATTACTCCAAACACATTCTACAGTGATTATGTGTGCGACGCTGTGGATCAGGTTAACTCTGACTTAAACGCCGCTCTTCCGGTCTATGGTGTCAGCGTGCCGGAAAACCCGGAAGTTTATAACGCCAACCCGAATATACCTCCGCTCTTTACCGTATTAGGTCAGAAGGATGAATTCTTCGCCAGCACAGCGTCCTCTTCCCTCCAGTTTTTACTGGGCCTGAACACAGAAGTGTCCTTCTGGCTTGCTCCGGACGCGGGCCATGGCTTCGGTATGGCCACAGGAGTTCAGAATTATGTGGACGGCTATACAGTGGCCTGTGAAAACTGGGGCGACATGGCCATCAGTTTCCTGGATACCCGCCTGGGCTACAGGACAAAGGTCACTTCCAAAGACGCGGTTGACCACCCCAACTAAGAAAAAGAAATCTTTTGAGCCGAGGAGCCTGTGACAATGTCACAGGCTCCTTGAATTCCGGGCTCATATGGGATAGATCAATCCGCCTCCAGCTCCCCCCGGAAACTGACCGTGATCGTAAGAATGCTGTCAGATACCGACTGGCCGTTCATTTCCATAGAATACTCCACCAGGACCTTCAGCTCCTCTTCTCTCTCCCTGATCTCCAGCCGCCGGGTGTGGATCCCTATGGTTAGCTGGCCGGCAAAGGCACCGTAGACCGTCTCAGTTCTCTCACCCCGGCAAAATACCATGTGGCTTTTTATCTCCCCGGTCTTTATAATCTCCAGACGGTCCGGGGACACCTTAACCAGGCTGCGGGCAGTGTGCCTGTCCTCTGTGGTCTCCTCATAGAG
The DNA here is from genome assembly GCA_910588865.1 of uncultured Lachnospiraceae bacterium. Classification (GTDB taxonomy): domain Bacteria; phylum Bacillota; class Clostridia; order Lachnospirales; family Lachnospiraceae; genus UBA3402. The sequence goes on along the minus strand of CAJUSJ010000074.1, from coordinate 15,498 downwards.
AAGGTAGCACTTTCCGTCTCTTCTGTAAAAATCTCCTGGGGCGGACATGTCCACCGCCTCCCGCTGTCCGTCCATGATCCGTTCTCCATTTATGACGATCCTCGCTCTCCTGCCCACCGTATCCCTCCTGACCTGTTTACCGCGGGTCCGCCGCGGACCATTCTGTGTTTCACCCGGCTTCTAGTATTCCTCAATCGCGATCTTTCTGGTCTCCTTCACCTCGTCAGGAAGAATGGAGGTCGCGAACGCGGTAAATTTCTCTGCCAGATCGCTGACATAAAACTGATATTTCTCACCAGCGCTCCCAGCGCCCTCATTGGTCAGCCCCCGCTCCTCCAGAAGCCCTTTCAGCTCAATGGCTGTCTCGTAGGCAGGGTTCACCAGGGTCACTGCCTCCCCCATAAGTCTTCCCAGGGTGGACCGTATCAGGGGGTAGTGGGTGCACCCCAGCACAAGGGTGTCGATAAACCGCCCTTTAAGCTCTGACAAATACCTGGAAGCGATCTCATCGGTAACCGAGTCGTGGAGCAGCCCTTCCTCCACCAGGGGAACGAACAGGGGGCAGGATTTACCCGTCACCTCAATATCCGGGCACATGTTCTTCATCACATCTGTATAGATCCCGCTGCTGATGGTCCCTTCCGTGCCGATGACCCCGATCTTTCCGTTGCGGGTGGCGCGGACCGCTGTCCTGGCGCCTGCCCGGATCACTCCGATGATCGGGGTGTCCAGCTCCTTCTCCACTGTCTCCAGGGCATAGGCGCTGGCAGTGTTGCACGCGATAACAATCGCCTTTACCTGTTTTGTCATAAGAAACCTGATGATCTGCCTGGAATAACGCAGCACCGTGTCCTGGGATTTGCTTCCATAGGGGAGCCTTGCGGTGTCCCCGAAATAGATGATCCTCTCCCGGGGCATCTGGCGCATGATCTCCCTGGCCACCGTCAGGCCGCCGATACCGGAGTCAAAAACCCCGATTGGGGAATTTCTATCCATGGTACCGCTCCTTCGCGTGATCCAGAAGCTTTTTCACCAGCAGGGGTTTTGAGACTCCCCTGGCCTCCCACAGCTCCGGGTACATGCTGATGGCCGTAAAGCCCGGCATGGTGTTGATCTCATTGAAGATCACCTCTCCCTCATTGGTTACAAAAAAGTCAGCCCTGGCCAGGCCGTACCCGTCTACTGCCTTGAATATCCTGGCCGCCGCCTGGCGGATCTCCTCGTCCGCGCCGCCGGGGAGTACAGGATCCACCACGGTCTTTGACTCCTGGCTGTAATACTTCGCGTCAAAATCATAGAACTCCGCTCCTGCCAGAATCTCTCCCACTCCGGATACCTGGATCTCCTCCCCGCCGCCTCCAAACACGGCAGTTTCCACCTCGCGGCCCGTGACCGCCTCCTCCACCAGAATCTTGCTGTCATGGCGGGCCGCCTCTGTCAAAGCCTCCTTAAGCCTGCCCCGGTTCTCTGCCTTGGTAACCCCTCTGGATGAGCCCGCGTTAGACGGCTTTACAAACACCGGGTAGGACAGCTTCTCCTCCACCAGACCCACCGCCTGGTCCATGTCCTTAAGCCGGCTCCGGGTCATTGACACATAATCCGCCTGCCGGATTCCCAGACGCTCCGCGATCATCTTGGTGTACAGTTTATCCATGGACACGGCTGAGGACAACACTCCGCATCCCACATAGGGAATCCTGGCCAGCTCCAGAAGTCCCTGAACCGTGCCATCCTCCCCCCAGAGTCCGTGGAGCACCGGAAATACCACATCTACGGGGAGCTTCTCCACCTTGTGTTCCTCTTTCCACACCAGGACGCACTGGTCTGTGGCGTCCGGGGAAAGAACCGCCCTCACCTTGCTGTCCCGCCAGGTATCCCGGCGGATATCTTCTATGGAATCTACCAAAAGCCAGCGCCCTTCCTTGGTGATGCCCACAAGCACCAGCTCATATTCTCCCTGATCGATCTGTTCGATCACATTGACCGCCGACATGCAGGACACCACATGCTCTGACGACTGGCCGCCAAATAAGACCACTACAGTTTCTTTCATAAGATAACCGTCTCCTTATTTTTGTTTAATTGGTACCGCCCAGCAAATACCCGGGGGGATCTCATATAAATTTTTGCCCGGGGCTGTAAAGACGCTGAACAGTTATGTTTAATTATATCATATATGGAAATAATTACAAATGACAAAGTAAATGAAAAAAAGTGAGGATGCAATTATGAAATATCAAAAAACACTGCTGATGTCAGCTTCCTGTTTTCTTCTGGCGTTCCTCTGTTCTGTTTTATGGGGATACTGTCAGGATAGAAATTTAGCGGACCGGGTCGCGCCCCAGATCCTGCGTTTCCATGTGATCGCCAACTCCAACAGCCGCAAAGACCAGGCTGTCAAAAACCAGGTCAGGTCCATGCTTTTAGAGCGGCTCGAAGGCTGCGGGGCGGATTCGAAGGAAGAATTTTGTACTTACGTAGAAGAGAATCAAAAAGAGCTTGAACGTTGTGCCGATGATTTTCTCGCGAATCTGGGATATAAGCAGCATGCCAGTATCCGTGTGACACAGGCTTATTTTCCCACAAAAGCCTACGGCGACCTGGTGCTCCCCTGCGGTACTTATGACACTGTGCAGGTAGTCCTGGGAGAAGGGCGGGGGCGGAACTGGTGGTGCGTCCTCTACCCGTCCTTGTGCTTCATTGACAGCACCCACGGTGTTATTCCGGAACAATCAAAAGAAGAGCTGAGAGGCCTTCTTCCTGAAGAAGACTTCTCAGCTGTCATGGACCCTGCCGCGCGGGTCCGGATCCGCCTGAAGCTGCTGGAGCTTCTGCTGCCCCAGGCTCAGACCAGCTGACCGCCTGTCAGCTGATATCCGCCAGCCCCTCCACGGCCCAGTTATAGTTTTCAATGGCCTGGACCAGGTTCAGGGAAGCGGCGTCCGCGGCCATCTTCTGCTGAAGGTAGGCCAGCTTCAGCTGGAGATACTCCAGCCTGCCAAGCATTCCCATCTCATATTTTTTCTCATTGCCTGCCATAGTAAGGTTCGCGCTCTCCAGGGCCAGGAGGGAAGCCTCATAGGCTGCCTTGCTCTGCGCGACCTCCTGGTACAGGGTGTCAAGCTGTACCTTGATCTTGGCTTCCGACTCATCTAAAGTTCTCATCTTGGCATCCCGGTCCGCCGTGCTGTTGGCTGAGGCCCTCCTCTGCCCCAGCAGCGTGTAGTTGTTGCCAATGGCTGTGGGCAGGTCATTTTCCGGATTCATGCCGTCGATCCTGGACAGATCCGGAACCGGGGCCTCCCCGATGTCCACCTGGGCGTCATAGGACCACCCTGTCATAAACTGGAGGTTCCTCTTAAGGCTTGTCAAAGTATCGTTAAGGCTCTGCTGCTGGGCCTGGGCCGACTGGAGGGACTTGAGGGCTGACTGCACATCCCCGTCAGTGGCCATCCCAAGATTTCTCTGGGTCAGGGTGGAATCATAAGCTGCCTGGGACAATTCTGCCGCCGTGTCCACCAGCTCTTTGGAGGCAAGAGCCTGATAATATCCCAAAATCAGCTGCTGGACGCCGGAGGTAAGCTGCTTCCTGGCACTGTTCAGGGTACTCCTGGTAGAGCTTTTTATCTTCTGTGCCACCTTCTCAAAGGTCTTTGCCGCCTCCTGATAACCTTTTGCGTAGCCCCGGTAGGTCATGTAAAGCATCACGTTGTCGTCTTTTTCGTTTTTGGCGTCATCGATCAGCTCTTTGGCCGTCCCTCGAAGCTGCTCCGCCGCATCCTCGTAGGGCTGGATATTGATCTGGACATTCTGGAGGGCCTGCTGATAGGTAGGATTATAATATTCCACCAGATTTCCGATCTCATCATACTCCAGCACATTGTCCTGAAGCCTTTCCCATGTCTCCTGGTCCATGGACTCCGGCTTCTCCTGAGCCATGGAGCCAAATGGGGCTGATACTGTCAGAAGGCAGGCCAGGCCAATGGCTGTCATCTTTTTTTTGGATCTCATGATCTCACTCCCTTTATTACCCAGTCATAGGTTTCCATGGCCTGGAACAGCTCCAGTTTTTTCACTTCCAAATCCTGCCGGGCCGTCACCGCCGCCGTCTCTGCCTGAAGATGCTCCAGACGGCTGACAACTCCTAACTGGAATTTTGTGTTGGCTGTGTTCCAGGCTTTTTCGGCTACCTCCAGGCTGGTAACCGCTTCGTCCAGGCTGTTCCTGGCCTGAATTACTTTCTGATAGGAATCACTGACCGCCATGGCGATCTGCTGTTTGTCATCCTCCACGTACTGGCTGTAAATCCGGCGGTTCTCGTCATTGGTTGAGTTCTCCAGATTCTGCTGGTGCAGACGGAGAGTATAGTCCGCCTCCAGGGCTTTTTTGGTATCCTCTTCTATATTCATGGAGCCGATTCTCTCCACATCCGCCTCCGGCATGGGGCAAATCTCCGGCCGCGCTCCCTGGGCCCAGCCCAGCATGATGATCAGGTTCTGTCTCGTACTCTCGATCTGATTCTCCATGGAAATGATCTGCGCATCCGCGCTCTGCAGGTTCTGCTGGGCTGTCAGCACTTCCGCCGCGGTGGCCAGGCCCTGGCCCTGCCGTCCCTGGGTGGAGGTAAGCACCATCTCAAGAAGCTCCCTGTTCTTCTTAAGGGACTCTAACTGATATTGAAGTTTATAGTAGGTATTCATGGCTGTCTGGGCCTGAACCACCACATTTTTCTCTGTCTGAGCATACTGGATATACCGGGTGGTGCTGTCGTCCACATTGTTCTCCGCGTTGGACTCTGCCTGACGGGCATTGATCTCGTTTAAGATGGCGTTCATGTCATCTTCCGCCTCCCCGGCGGCTTCCCAGAAATCATCGGCCTGCCGCATAAGATCATCCACCATATCCTCCGATGTCTTTTTGCCGTCCCTTCTATACTGCTGTTCATTGTTTAGAACCGTTGTATTGTACTCATGAACCAGGTCCTCAATCTCCTCATATTCCAAAACATTGTCCCGAAGCCTGGCCCACTCCTCCTGGGTTCTGGCAAACTCCGGACTGGCAGCCAGGGCCCGGGCCGGAAGGCCCAGGGATAAAGCGGCTGTCACACACAGAGACATGGGGATTGCTATGTATTTGCTTCTCATAAATATCCTCCTTAATCTTCAAGCACCGGCATCCTCTTCTTCCTTCTGCTCATGACAGAGTAATAAGCCGGAAGCATCAACAGCGCCAACATGGTGGAGGCAACCAATCCTCCCACATCTACCAGGGCCAGACCCTGCATCATCTCTCCCGCGTCCCCGTAGGCCAGACACATGGGGATCATGGCCACAATGGTGGTCAGGGTGGTCATAAGGATGGGCCTCAGACGGGTGGCTCCCGCCTCCACAAGGGCGGTCTCCATATCCATCTCCTGTCGGTACTGATTCACCGTATCCACATACAGGATACCATTATTCACCACAGTTCCTACCAGCATCAAGAATCCCAGCATAGTGGGCATGCTGATGGGCACATCGGCCACAAAGAGAAATGTAAAGGAGCCGATGAGCGCGAAGGGGATGGTGGTCATGACCATGATGGAAAACTTGGGCGATTCAAACTGAGCCGCCATCACCACAAATACCAGGAACACCGCGATCAGCACGGCCTCCAAAAGACCTCCCAACTCCTCGATCATACTCTCATCCATGGCATTCTGGGCCACGGAAATGTCCGCGTTCATGGTGGGAGTCACCACTTCCCTCATGAGCAGCTTTTTCATGTCATCTACCGCTCTGTCATCTTCTGTATCCACCATGTCAGTGTAATCTCCGGTAATGGTCACCTGGTACTCTTTATCTGATCTCATAATGCTCAAGGGGCTGTCCTGGAAAACCACCTCGCCGATATCCGACAGGGCCACGGAGGCTCCTGTGGCCGTTGGGATCACGATGCCCTTGACCTGATCCAGGGCAGCATACTCGTCGTCCGGGTACTCCACCATAACGCTGACCTCATTGCCGTTTACCTCCAGGGTGGTGGCCTCGGTGCCGCTGAGCATCGTATTGATCATCCCCGCCACCTGGACCGGCGATAATCCTTCCGCGGAGGCCTTGATGGGGTCAATGTTGATCTTGATCAGGGGGGCCGCGTTTTCCAGGCTGGAATGGATCCTGGTGACTTCCGGCCTGTCTGTCAGCTGCTTGACAATACTGTCGGAAACTTCCTTTAAGCTGTCATACTGGGTGCTCTTTAAAATCACCTCAAAGCCGTCCGCTATGGTCATCATGGAACCCATCATGCTGCTGGCGCTGAGAGTGATATCACAATCAGGGATGCTGGTAAGCGCCGGCTTCCACAGCTTGATCACCTCATCTGTCTCTAAGGGACAGTCATCTTTCAGATAAGCTGTCAGGGTGGCCGCGGAACCGCCGCTCATGCTCAATCCTGTAGAACCGAAGGAGAGCATGTAGGAATCCACATAGACCTGATTGTCCTCTGACGTGACAATAGCCTCCGCTTTCTTAAGGATCTCATCCACCCGCTCCACCTTCAGGCCCGGCCGGGTCTCAATGGATATATTTACAGAGTTCTGGTCCGGCGATGTGATCAGCTCCATACCCAGCCTTGTGGCCAGGACAATGGACACGGCCAGCAGAAGAATCGACGTAAAGATCACGGTTTTCCTCTTGGGAAGAATCACCCTCATAATGCTCCGGTAACTATCCTGAAGCCCCTTTATCATCCCTGACAGAGGCGCCCGCTCCCTCTCCTTAGGCCGGTATATGGTATAGCACAGAGGCACAATGGTCATGGCGGAGATCAGGGAAGCCAGCATACAGAACACAATGGTAAATCCCAGGGGCTTGAACATCTGCCCCGACATGCCTTCCTGAAACGCCATGGGAAGAAACACCACACAGGTAGTCAGCGTTCCGCCTATAATGGACTGGAGCACCACACCGCTTCCTTTTAAGGCCGCTTCCGTGTATTCCCTAAATCCCACTCCCTTTGTGGAGCGGAAACAGCTCTCCAGCATAACGATAGAGTTATCCACCATCATGCCCACGCCAAGAACCAAGCTGCTCAGTGTGATGACATTTAAGGAAAATCCCATAGCGCTCATGGCGATCAAAGCCGCCAGGATGGAGATGGGGATGGAAGTTCCCACAATCAGCGATGCCTTCAGATCTCCGAAGAACAGGAAGATGATCACCATGGACACCATCACAGCCATGGCCATGGTCTGCAGGACTGAGGTTAAAGAAGATTTAATCATCTCACTGTTATCGTCCACCACCACGATCTCCAGATTGGGATCACCAGCCTGCAGCTGGCCAATAACCCTCATAACGTTCCGGGATACTTCCACGTCACTGCTGCTCTGCTGTTTTTTAATGCCGATGGCAATGGTATCCCTGCCATTGTAACGGCCGATTCCTGACGCCTCTTCCAGGGAGGTGTATATATTAGCCACATCTTCCAAGTAAATGATATTGCCGTTTCCAAGAGTAATAGGGATACTCTTTAGGCTCTCCGCGGTGTCGTAATCCACTCCGGCGGACACGGAAAGGCTCTGCCCGCCTACCTGGGCGTCCCCCACGGGGAAAGAAAAGTCAGCGCTGCTGATGGCGGAGGCCACGGCGTTCATGCTGAGGCGGTACTGGGTCAGCTTTTCCGGGATCAGCTCAATCTTTACATACTCTTTGCGACCGCCGCTGATATCCACGCTGGCCACGGAGGACAGTTTCTCGAATTCCGGCACTATGGTGTCATTGACATAGTTATATAAATTCTCTCTGGTATCGTTGTTCACCGCCAAAGTGATACTGGCCATGTCGTTGATATTCATCTCCATGATCACAGGGTCCTGGGCATCGTCAGGGAACCCGGCCTGGAGGACATCCATCTTCTTTTTCAAGTCATCGTAGGCGTCGTCGATATCCGTTCCGTACTCGTACTCCAGAAGAACAATGGAGGAATTCTCGCCAGACACACTGGTGACCCCCTTGATACCGGTCAGTGTTCCCGTCTCATCCTCAATGGGCCGGGTCACCAGCTCATTTACATCATCCGGACTTGCCCCCGGATAAATGGTAAATACCACCAGCATGGGCATATCCATGGACGGTGTCAGCTCCAGCTTGGAGGACAGCACCGATGAAAGTCCGAACACGATCAGACACAGCACCACCATCACCGTGGTTACAGGCCTTTTAAGGACAGTTTTTGTTATATTCATACACCTCGCCTCCTCTATTCAGCCGCCACTGCAGGTGCCCCTTCGTACAGCTCCGGACTCCAGGTAATAATCACCTGATCCGCAGCCGACACTCCGGAGAGGATCTGAATATTTTCTGAATCGCTGATTCCTGTCTCGATATCGGTCCTGTGCACAATCCCGTCATCGTAGGTGTACACATAAGGATTTCCATTGTCATAATAGACAGAGTCCACAGGGATGGTCAGCACATTTTCCGCTTTATCTGAGGTGATATACAGCTTGACAACCGTACCGTTCGGAAGAGCGTCTCCCTGGTCAAGGGACGCTTTCACCTTAAACAAACCCGTGGCCGGGTCCACCATGGTGTTCACCTCTGTCACCGTTCCCTGATACTCGCTTCCCGCCTTCTCGATCCGGATTCCTTCCCCCTCCTTTACGTGGGGCAGAACCGCCTCCGGAACCGCGAACGTCACCACCTTCTGTCCCTCACTGGAGATAACGCACAGGGGGCTGGACTGTGTGGCCATGCCGTGGACCTCCATATTGCAGGACTCTATTTTGCCGGAAATCGTGGCGGTAACGCTGCTGAATTCGATCTGGTAATCATAGGCCAGCTTGGCGGAATCATACTGGATCTTAGCGGACTTAGCGCCGCTTTGAACCTGTTCAAAGGCCTGCGCGGAAATATCCCCGCTGGCGTAGAGCACATTCATCCGCTCCAGGTTCTTGTTGGCATCCTGGAGGGCGATCCTGGCCGCATCCAGCTGGAGCTTCGCCGCATCCACCTGCTTGGTGTCGATCTCGCACAAAAGCTGTCCCTCTGTCACATAGTCCCCATTCTTTACATAGACCGCCGTAATCTCCCCTGCCGCCTTGGGGATCACATAAACACTGTCCGACGCTTCTACAGTTCCCGTCATACCCCGAAATAGCTCAATATCTCCGGTCTCCGGCTGTCTCACTCTTACCACCGGCGGCGCTACGGCTTCCGGCACACTCTCGGGAGCCTTAAAGCGAATCCCGACAAAAGCTCCCACTGCCACAACAACAACCAATGCTGCCGCAATCTTTGCTCCTTTACTCATTAACTTTCTCCTCCAACCGATCTTTTTGCGGAGTCTTATAGGCTCCATAGCACAATATCCTCAGTGCTTTCTGATACTCTGCTTTGATGATCTCTTCCTTTTCCGGGTATTTATAATATTCTGTAAAAGCGGCCATCATGCACGCGACGCACAGCTTTATCAGAAGCACAACCCCTTGATCCGTCCCATCCTTCAGGCGGGAACGGTCAATCTTTCCAAAGAAGTCCTCTCCAATAACCCGTTCAAAATCAAAGTCTTTTTCTATGCCTTCCGTTAACACCGCGCCCGGGTACATGACCAGGTTTCTGTGAAGCCGGAACAGGTTATTATTCCTGCAAAATTCCATCCCATACTCCATGAGGGCTCCCATGGCAGAGCAAAGATCGCCGTCCGTATCCTCCAGACGCTGCTGGCAGCAGGCTCCCCATTTTTTCCTGGTATCCTCCAATAAAAACGACAGAACATCCTTCTTGTCTTCAAAATATGTATAGAAGCTGCCTCTGGATATGCCCGCGTCCCTGGTGATCTTGTTGATGGAAACCTTTTCGTAGGGAGCAGAAATAAACTCCTTCATGGAGGCTTTCCAGATCAAAGCCCGCTTCTCCTCCGAAAGTCTGTAAAAACGCTGACTTGGCATTCTCATCCCCCTTTCCCGTGTACCAGGGAAATTTTCTCAGATTGTATTCACAAAAAGTGACAACCTGTCATTTATTATAATGACAACTTGTCACCATGTCAACGGAGTTATTTTTTTTTAATACTTTCCTAACATTTCAGTTAGATTCTTCCTTTTCTTTTATATTTTGTAAAGTCGCGATCCCCTGGTCGCGGAGGTGTTTCCCCATGACGAGCTCTCACTGCCCGGAAAATATTCTCGCGTCCGATCAGGAAAGCCCGGCGCTTGTCCCCATCCTTGATATACACCGGGCAGGGTACCTCCGCTCCAGCGGATTGTTGACAACATACACAGACCTGGCGGGCACACGGTTTCCCGGCCTGGTGATTAGAATCTGAGGCTGAGGCATTGGAGGCTGATGTCAATGATGTATTTACCATATGGTATGCGGGTTGTGAGAATAACAACGGAGGAACCCTGACCGCGACGAGCGTACCAAAGGGGACGAAAATACCCTTACGCAATCCGCAATTGGGAAAGTATCGAAAAGCAGCAAAGACCAAAAGTGTATTTCCCAGTGACCAGTCTTTAAAAAAACGCTGTATCTGGCCAGTGAAAATATCACGAAAAAACGGACACGGAGATACCGTAGATGGGATCAGGTGTTGAACAAGTTGATCGTATTATATGGGGAAAGGCTGACGGAATATTTATAAAAAAGAAAAAGCCATGGCGGCTTACCTTAACCGAGAACCGCCCCAGTCTTATTCCTGAGGCCGGGCGTGGGCAGAGCCCACAGAAAAGCGGTTCTTGAGATGCCTTTCTTTTGACGCAAAAAATATTGGAGTACGGTAACATTAAGTTTACTTCTTCAATTGCTTCCGCAGCATTCTGCCTCCTATGACCCGGCCCTCCGGGGCCTGATCTATTACGCCCATAACATTGACGGGATTTTAAGGCCCAGGGGGATCACCTTATACGGAAAGAGGGGATCGAAAGGGGAAGGGGTCGTGTCAATCCGCTTAATTCCCGCCTCATTTCCGAAAAGCGCTTTGCCGATTTCGATCGGGCCACAAAGGATAAACAGTATCAGGAACAGCTATATAAGCAGTATGGCATATGAAAATTCCTATTGCTTGATTTTAAATAGCCTATATTCTTTCAATCCTCGCCCGAGCCTTGATCGGTCGGTTAACCTGGTGTCTCACCGCGTTGTCCTCCAGCGCGGTGTCCCGTTCTCCAGCATTTCAGAGGTTAGATTCTTCCTTTTCTTTTATATTTTGGGAAACCGTGATCTCCTGGTTGTCGATGTGTTCCCGCATGGCGGCTTTGGCCTCTGCCACATGGCGGGCCTTCACTGCCCGGAAAATATTCTCATGCTCAATCAGGAGAATCGGGTGCTTGTCCGCATCCTTGATATACTCCAGTCGGTAGCGGTACATCTGCTCACGCAGGTTGTTGATGATCTGTACCAGCCGGCTGTTGCAGGTACCCTTGTAGATGATGTCGTGGTACGCCTCGTCGGTCTCCGCCATGAGCATCATGTCCTTGCGGGCCACCGCGTCGGAAAATGCCTTTCTCGCCATATCCAGATCGTCAATCTCTTCCTCCGTCATCCTCTGACATGCCAGCTCAATGGCCAGCTCCTCCATGGAACGGCGGACCTCCAGCACATCCCTTAAGCTTTTTTCCGAGATCTTGGCCACCTCCGCTCCTTTTCTGGGAATCATCAGCACCAGCCCTTCCAGTTCCAGCTTTCTGATGGCTTCCCTTATAGGCGTGCGGCTCACCCCCAGCCGGTCTGCCAGCTGAATCTCCATAAGCCTCTCTCCCGGCTCCAGCTCACCCTTGAGGATAGCCTGGCGCAGCGTGTTGAACACCACATCCCGGAGAGGCAGATATTCATTCATATTTACCTTTAAATTGTGATCTTTCATAGTACCCTCCCTACTCTCTTCTGTTATAAAAACTGGTGAGATAGACCTGTCTGGCTATGTCAGCGCCCTTTCCATAGCGCAAGTACTCATAAGCGCCGGAAGCTGACTTGGGATTGGTGAACAGGCCGAACACGGTTGGGCCGCTGCCGCTCATAAGGCTTCCCACCGCCCCCCGCTCCATCATGATCTCTTTGATCTGGCCGATCACCGGATGAGCGGGTATGGTCACTGTCTCCAGCACATTGCCAAGATGCCCCGCGACCTTGTAGATATCCCCCTGCCTTATGGCCCCCACCATGGCGTCGATATCTGGATGCTGGTCCGGCCCCAGTTCATTGGCCCTCAGGCTCTCATACACAGATCTGGTGGACACGCTGATCCCCGGCTTGGCAATGAGAACCTGACATTGGGGCATTGGAGGCAGAGGCGTAAGCACCTCCCCGATTCCCTCGGACAGAGCGGTCCCTCTCATGACGCAGTAAGGCACATCCGCCCCAATTTTCACTCCCCGCTCCATCAGCTGCCGCTGTGACAAGCCTAAGCCAAACATCTTGTTGACACCAAAAAGCACCGCCGCCGCGTCGCTGCTCCCCCCTGCCATGCCTGCCGCCACAGGTATAAATTTTTTTAATTTAATATAAATCCCCTGCCTTACCCCAAACTCTTCCATCAAAAGTCTGGCCGCCTGATAGACCAGATTGTTCTCATTGCCTGGAAGATAATAGAGATTGGTCTCAACCTTGATACCCGGCTCCTCCCGGAATATCAGGTCTATCCTGTCATAGAGCCCCACGGTCTGCATGATCATGCGGACTTCATGGTAACCATCCTCCCTTCTGCGAAGCACATCCAGACCCAGATTAATCTTGCCATAAGCCTTCAGCCCAAGATGTCTTACCATACCTCTCTCCTTTTTTGTTTTAGTATTTTGTATACAGTATATTATATACGTTGTATACAAAAAACGCAAGCAAAATTTTCCAATATTATCTATTGGTTTCCCAGGGAGTCCGTGCCCAATCAAGCAGGTGAGATCCTTCCCCATACTCGCCGTGCCGGGGCGGGGACGCTTCCGCGGCCATATTCCTCTCCGCCTCGTGTACAATCGAGTAGGGGGAGCTCTTTCCCATACTCGCCGTGCCGGGGCGGGGACGCTTCCGCGGCCATATTCCTCTCCGCCTCGTGTACATAAAAAATCCCCGCGAACTGTGGGTTCAGTTCACAGGGATCTGCCAGATGACCCTTGAATCAGCTCCAGTTTCTCGGCTCTGGAGAGACACTTGATGGCCCGCTCCCTCCTCATGGCCTCCTGCTTTGTGGAAAATTCCTCGTAGTACACCAGCTCCACGGGCCTGCGGCTTCTGGTGTACTTAGCACCTTTGCCCTGATTGTGGGCCTTGATCCGCTCTTCGAGATGATTGGTCCAGCCGCAGTAAAGGGTCTGATCCCGGCATCGCAGGATATACGTGTAGTTCATTAGTCCCACCTCTTTTGTATCGTTTCGCCGGCACCTGCATATGTACACAGCAACCGCGCTTGCAATACGCACTTGCTGCCCCGAGTTGCCCCGGATCTATTTGAAGCACCAGCTGGATGCGGATATGACGCCGTTCATCCATAATCACTTTATACTGTATTATATCCTGAAAACGGGTTTTTGTGCATCCATGTTTTTCCGAATATTTTCAAAAAATTTATGCCCCGGCGATCTCTTTTACCAGTATGAGCCGGTCTCCGGGTTTGATCTGATCTCCCGAAAGTCCGTTGGATTCCATCACCTGTTTCCTTGTGGTGTGAAACCTTTTGGCAATATCCCACAGGCAGTCTCCAGGCTGCACGATGTATCCTGTGATTCCGGGAAGCTCCTGAAGCTTCTCCAAGTCAAGAGGCATCTCTTTGACCCCCAAAATCACCGGCTCCTTCACTGGCTGGAGTACCAGGATATCTAAGTTCAGCACCGCCTTCACTTCCACGGTACCGCCTCCGGCCATCACCGCTGTCATCTGCTCCAGGCCTGTGTTCAGCTGGTACACACTGTCAGAGGTAATACCCGGTGCCTCGGCCTCATAGTGGAAAGGCACTGCTTCTGTCTCCGCCTTCACCGGCTCCCCGTCGTCGGAAGTCAGATACAGAAGGGATACCTCCAGCACGCCGTCGATGTGCAGGGACTCATCCTTTATCTCAATATCGTCGATCTTGATGGTCCCGTCATTGTGACAGATCTGGAGGACCCGGTCACTGGAATTTAAGTCCAGCTTTTCCGCGATCCTGCATTTTCCCGTGTTTTTACTGAGAAGGCGGTCAAAGCATACCTCTCCCGACTCCAGCTCCAGTTCCCGGTCATTGGAATAGAAATCGCCTAAAAGCTCAATCTTCTTCTCTTCGTACAGCTTCATATCCAGCTCCAGAACAGCGTCCAACTCCAGGTCCCGCATTTCTCCGTCATAGTCTGGCTTTGCCTCCAGCTCCCGGTGCACCAGGCGGACGGAGATAGAAGGCACCATGCCCTCCACCGCCTCGGGAAGATCCACCTCCCCGGCAAAGGGGATGCTCTCCTCCAGCCACTGTATGGGGGCGCTTTCCCCTTCCCCTGTGTAGATGGCGAAGATCATGACCTCCCCCTCAATGTGTACCCGTCCGTCTAAGGGTTTGGTAGTAACCCCTCTCAAGCGAATCTCGTTCCACAGAATCTGCTCAATGCTGGGCTTGCTCCCGGACAGGGAGATGTCCTCTTTTATCCGATAGGTATCCTTGCGGCGCACCGCGATTACCGCCACATCTGCCTGCCGCCGCAGGATCTCCATGTCTGCCACTCTGTCATTTACATCTTTGTCCCCATCTCCGGCAGCGCTTCCTTCCCGGCTCTTTAATCCCGCGCCGGTTTCCCAGTTCCTGGCCCCGCCGTCCCATACGCCGCTGTCATCCGAACCTCCGCCGTTCCAGCCATTGTCATCTCTGCCTGAATTCCAGCCGCTGTCGTCTCTTTCCTGATTCCAACCGCCGTTGTCCCTGCCAGCGCCCCAGCCGCTGTCTCTTCCCGGGTTCCAGCCGCCATCGTCTCTGCCTGAGCCCCAGCCTCCCGTGTTCTGGCTTCCGGTTCCCGTCTCCACCACATCCACTGCCGCCTCCGCGTCGTAGAGGGCCTCCACCCGGACCACCAGTGTCACAATAGCCTTGACGCTGATCTTCCTGGAATTGATCATGCCGGCGGTCAGATCCTCCAGATCCCAGCTGACTCCCAGATAATCCTTCTCCTCCAGCCCTGACACATTCACCGGCTCCTCAAAGGAAATACTGCCCGCCATGGTCTGAAGTCCGCCCTCAGCCTTCCGGTAAAGTACCTGGAAGTTCAGCTTTCCCTTCACAAGCACCCGCTCGCTCTGGTTTTTCACAGACTCTATCTGAATGTCACCGGAACTTAAGATGATCCGGGCCATGTCATCCATGGTGTCCGGCACGATAAAATCGTCGTCCAAAGTCACCTGGGTGGCCACGTTGCTCTTGAATCGGTTCATATGTATATTTTGTTTCACCAGTTCCAACATAAACACACCTACCTGTCTTTCTATCCGCTTTTATAGTAAGTGTATGTGAGGAGAGGGGGATATATGCTCTAAATGACTTCTTAATCACGAGATTTTCTCATGGTTAGTG
>CAJUSJ010000073.1 GCA_910588865.1 uncultured Lachnospiraceae bacterium | reverse complement strand
ATTAAAGAGGCAATAGATTCATCCGACTTTTATATTCCTATTATCGGGAATAGATATGGTTCAATCGAAGAAGATATCGGTATAAGCTATATTGAAGTGGTTTAAAAGAAAACTCTATGAGCACGACAATAGATAGAATCGGATCAGATCCCTAAAAATTGTCATATTGAATTCATTCAAAGAATAGGTCAAAAAGTCTAATCATTATGTGAGGTTTTGGAAAAATATTGATAATCTGGAAACATTGATTTCTCAATCGGTATTTCTAAAGCAGCACTGTGAGGTAACATACCAGGCTGGGTACGCACAACTGATTTTGATATAGATAAGAGCTATGCAGAAATTCTTCGATTGATTAATCGTGTATATACTCTTGAAGCATTAAACAGCGATTTGAGAATGGAGAATAGTCGGAAACCTACTCTCATTGTTGAGGGGTATCTGGATTTGGAGGAAGATGGAAAGCCGGTAGAACAAGATGCAAAAGCAATAGAAAACAGTATACGTCTTAATGTCCATTCTATTGATATGACGGATGCAGAAAATGGCATTAATTATAGGGATATTAGTGGAAAGATTATTCACGTAGAAAAAGATGAAATTTTTAATATTTTCAGGATTATTTTTCAAATATTTCCAAACTAACCGTCAAGAATCTGTTCTTTCTAGACATTTCAGAAGTCCTCTGTATACAAAGATGTTCCTGTTCCTTTAGCTGTGAATTCTGAACTGCTTTTTTAAGGTGAAAGTGGTTCCATTATTCGATGCTCCTAGTGTTTTTGTCTAAAAAAGTATACCACATTTTGCTGTCATTTTCGACAAAAATTACATAAAAAGCAGACGAAAAGTCATGAGAAATCCATGCTTTTCTGTTTTTTTCAGCTTATTTACATACTATCAAGATAGGCCAGAAGCGTAGAACGATAAACATTGTTCTATCAGCACTAATTATGTACTCATATTATACATGTCTCTCTAACCATTCGATTAAAATGCCTACATAAGGCTTTTTATAATCAGAAGGTTCTGTTAGCTGCTCCAGTTTCCGTCTACAATACAGACGAATATCACCGGTTGGATGATTTTTTTTAATATCAAAAAGCAATTCATTGAGAACTCTTCTTCTGGTTTCGGGTAATGATATTGCCTGGCAATTAAGATTTAACCGTTTATTCAGGTCTTCATCTATTACAGGGTCAGAAGATTTTATTGTTCCGTCCGCGCCATAACGGATTGTCGCAAGCGTATTTGCGTCGCAGGGATTTACCTTAAGAGCGGCATTTTTCCTTTTAGCGTCACAGGTTAGATCTTTCTCGGTTCCGCATCCGCGGTTTCCAGAACAGACGACAAACATATTTCTGTAATCTAAACCCTGTCCCAGATCTTGTCCATCTGTTGGATTTTGTGGGAACCAGTGCTCGATAGTGATCTTAGGAATTCCGGTTGGCAATTTTCTTGTTTCTGGAATTCTGCGCATACAATAGGCACAGAGGTGTCCCTGTTCATTTAAAAGCGAGTTCAGAACCGCTTCTTTTACAGATCTATCCATAGCTATATAAGCAGCCCCGGGCTGCGTACGGTATTTTTTCAATTCTCTAGGCTCTCTTATTTTTGTTATTTTTATCATATCCCTACCTCACATCTGCTCCAGTTCCAGCCGTACCATACAGGCATTTAATTCAGGGTCATTGTCGCCAACTATGTGGTTGATCGTGGAAAGTACAGTTTTAGCGGTATTGTAATCCTCCTCATCAATACACTGATAGAATCTGGCAAAGAGATCCGCCACTGGCTGAGGCCTTTGGGATACATTCATCACTTCTCTCAAAATTGTGTTGGTGTCTTTTCCATATGTCTCATTAGAAACAGTCAGCACCTTACTGTCTGCCAGCAAAATAAGATTTTCATTTTGTATGGACTGGATAACTGACGGGGAATGTGTGCTCACAATAAACTGTACTTTTGGAAAAATGTTCACCAGGTTATCCAAGATAAGCTGGTGCCGTGATGGGTGAAGATGGAGATCAATTTCATCAATCAGGACGATTTCATAACCCCTTTTCAGAACACCATCCAAAAGCTGAGGATTTAAAGCAGCCATTCGATATGCGGTATCCGCAATCAGGCTGATGGTACATTTGTATCCATCACTGATCTGGGAAACAGGAAGGCGTACAGATTCTCTGTCCATATCAGTGTAAATTACATCAATCTCAGTAGTATCCAGGTTAAACTGGATATGGGCATTCGGACATTGAGTGATGGACTGAAGACATTGCTCCACTGCCCCGCGTACAGCCAGGTATTCCGGAATGTCTTCATTTCGCTGATATTGTTGGATCGTCATCTTTTGGAACCATTTTATCATCAGTCGGTCATTGGCGGCTCCATCTAAACTGTCGATATATCCATTTGAACGTGTGCTTTTTTCAAATGTGTCATTTTTCTTTTCCCGGTATTGGTTCCAGAGACGTCTTGTGCTGTAATAGGAGATCACAGGCAGGATTAGTTTTGTATCCCCGCCCCGCATCCGTTTCAGATACTCATCCGCGATAGACGCAAGTTCCTTGGCTTCCGACAGCCCGCACCGTCCTTTAGGAGAGCGGAGAGTTCTTGTCCAGGAGATTTCTTTTCCATCAATGTTTCCCGCCGCGTGGATTTGAACAGGATACTGGGGCTGTACGTCCACTCCGCTCCCTGCAGAAAAATACTGGTTACGCACGTCATTTTTTTTGATCCCATAGTTAGTCAGACCATCCATGGCGAAAGATAAGGTGCCGGCGGCCATTGCCGCGGCCTCAAGAACCGTGGATTTGCCTGAGCCGTTAATGCCTGCGATGACAGTAAGATTTGAATTGAAATTGACTTCAATGTCTGAAAAACATCTGAAATATAGGAATCTCCTCTTGGATAATTGGTCTTTTCCCTCCAAATTCCATAATTATTTAAAGTTTGCCATTTCCCCCCGCTGATGATAAAATAGATATCAGAAAAGGTGGTCACAAATCCTTTACGGAGACATGTGGTGAGGATTCAAAAAGGGAGAAGGATACATGAGAAAAGCTATATTTTTATCAGCCGCGGTCAGCATAAGCATCTTACATTTCACAGCCTGCGATGGTGTTTTGGCGGTAAAGCCCATGGAAAGTAAAATCTTCACCACATCTGAAACAAACGGTTCAGAGAGCGGCGCGGCGGATGTTGGATCAGAAAGCACCACGTTGCCGGAGGAAATCCAAGATGAAACAAAGGAAATCCAAAGTGGAACAAAGGAAATCCAAGGTGAAACAGAGGAAATCCAAGTTGAGACAAAGGAATTCCAAGGCGGGCCGGAAGAGAAAGAAGAGGGGATTGAATCCAATGGCGAAGCAGGCGATGGGCCCCAAGGGGTTCCCCGGCTTCCCGACACAGGCAGACAGTTGGAGGACTTTGTGCCAGATGGATGGGAGATTTTGGACAAGGTTGAACTGGATTTTAATCAAGACGGAATATCTGATTATATAGGTGTGCTAGATGTGGATCGGGAGGAGCCGGAGGGAGACCGGATACTGCGGATATATCAAGACTACCCTCGGATACTGTTCGCCATAGCCAGCCAGGAGACAGACAGGTATTGTCTGGATTTTCAGGATATTAATTTGATACGTACAAGAAATGAAGGGGGTGTCTTTGGAGACCCTTATCTGCCATTAACAGCGGGTGGGACGTGGTTTACAACGCACGCCTATGGAGGCAGTGGGTGGAAATGGTCGGAGGATAGTACATATACCTATCGGGATGGTACCTGGTGGCTCACCTTAAGGGAGGCAACTTCGGGATACGGCGCGTTTATAACATCCTACACTGAGGATGACTGGGAGAAGGGTGTGGGAATCAGGAAAAGGCGAAGTGAGTTTAGTGATCTGCTGGAATTTGTGGAGTCGGAAGAATATGACATGGTATACGAATTGCCTTTAGATGAGCCGCTGACACTGGAACAGGCGGGAAAACGTTCTTTGCGGGCCCTGGACCGGGTGACGGACTGGGAGGTGGAAGGAATTGTATTCCCGCCGGATGTGGAACTTTCAGAGGAGGAGGTTTGGATTCCTGAGAAGGCCGCGGACCTGGGGTACGCGAGGTATTGTGATGAGGACTGTGTGCTTTACACGTTCCATACCGGCTCAGATACAGATGGGGGCTTTTATTACCTGGCCAGGTATTGTTGGCAGGACAAGGTACTGTCTGTGCTGGCAAAAGAGGAGTCAGAAATTGGTGGTTTGGAACTTTATGGTAATAAAATCTATTATTCTACCGAGATCAGGGAGACGGCGGCAGGAGAGATGATGACGGAGGGGGAGGAACAGACAGCGGCGGAAGAGAGTACTGTCGGAATCCGGCTCAACAGAATGGGAATAGACGGAACCAGAAAAGAGACAATCTTTGAATATCGCTATCAGGAGGAGGGGCATGAAATGGTGGAAAGCCGAACCCCTTACCTGGAGCTGATCTATGAAATCAGCAAGGATGAGATGATTGTGGAGGTATATATAGGAGATGAACCCCATCCGTTTTATCGGATGAAGACAGATGGCAGTGGACAAAAGCGGATAGGGCAGATGCCCAAGGAGTAAATACAATGCCATTTTTACTGATAAGAGATGATATCACGAGAGTGCGGGCAGACGTTATTGTCAATCCCGTTAACCCCAGCTTAGAGGAGGGTCAGGGTACCGGCTAGGGAATCTTTGCGGCGGATGGGGAGGAAAAGCCCTAAAAAACCTGCCAAAGGATTGATCGCTGGGCTGAGGGAGACGGGGTGATCACCATCAGCTCTGGATTATAAAAAGTAAATAGTTATGTAAAGATAGGCTTTGTTTTATCTTAACATAACTTGTACACCAACTCAATAGACTTTTCATCCATAATCAACGCGCAAACGCCGTTACTGTTCACTCATGCGTTTGGCGTGATCCGACAGAGGCTCACTTGTAAATATGGCCCTATAATGATATAATAAAAAGCACAGCAAGAAAGGAGATCATATCGAAATGCCAACGGTGAACAGAGAGTACAAGGACCGCCTGTTCAGCTTCCTTTTTGGCAGTGAGTCCAATAAAGAGTGGACCCTGAGTCTGTATAACGCGGTGAATGATACCAATTACACGAATTCCGAGGACATTCGGTTTACAACCATAGAAGATGCCGTTTACATGGGGATGAAGAACGATCTCTCTTTTATCCTGTTTCAGGTAATGAATATTTATGAGCAGCAAAGCACCTACAATCCGAACATGCCGGTGCGCCAGCTGATGTACGCGGGAAAGCTGTATGACAAATATATCCAGAGGAATAAGCTGAACATCTATGGAAAGAAGGTGGCGCGGCTTCCGGTCCCCAAGCTTGTGACATTCTATAATGGGACAGAAGGGAAAGATGATGAGATTCTGAGACTGAGCGACGCGTTTGAGCCAGGTGAGGAGGGGGCGGGGGCAGACATAGAGGTGAGAGTCCGGATGATCAATATCAATTACGGTCAGAACCGGGAGATCCTGAAAGCGTGCAGGCCTCTGATGGAGTACGCATGGCTGGTGGAACAGATCCGCGAGAATCGCGGGGCGGAGATGGATATAGAAAAAGCGGTAGATAAGGCAATTGATGATATACCGGAAGAGTATGAGATTAGAATGTTTTTGATCGGACACAGAGCGGAGGTGAGGGATATGTGTATAACAGAATATAATGAGGCTGAAACCATGCGGATGATCAGAGAGGAAAGCCGTGAGGAGGGCCGGGAAGAAGGGCAAATGGAGTTACTGGCGAAAATGGTTAAATCGGGCGACATGTCACTGAAAAAAGCGGCAGAGTACGCGAAGATGACGGTGGAGCAGTTCAGCGTCTATGGAAAACAGGTCTTATAGGATGGAGAGAAGGCTATAAGGAGTAAATATAATGCCATTTTTACTGATAAGAGATGATATCACGAAAGTGCGGGCAGACGCCATCGTCAATCCCGCCAACACCAGCTTGGAGGAGGGCCGGGGCACCAGCCGGGGAATCTATGTGGCGGCTGGGAAGGAGAAGCTGCGGGAGGCTTGCCAAAGGATTGGCCGCTGCGATGAGGGAAAAGCGGTGATCACGGATGGCTTTGATCTTCCTGCCAGATATATTATCCACGCGGTGGGCCCGGTGTGGCAGGGCGGCGGTTATGGAGAGGACAGGATTCTTTACAATACCTACATGGAATCCATGGCGCTTGCCAGGGAAAAAGGGTTAGAGTCCATAGCGTTTCCTCTTTTGTCGTCAGGCAATTGCGGGTTTCCCAAAACCAGGGCCATGAGGATAGCGGTGTCGGCAATCAAGGATTATATTAAGTTCCATGATATGACTGTCTATCTGGTGGTCTATGATGGGAAATCCCTGGCCATAAGCCAAAAGCTTTTTAAATCCATAGAAGAATACATAGATGAACATTATGTAGAAAACAATAACGAGGATTTCCATAGTACGACAAATCTGTCCCAGAGCCAGCGGAGTCAAAGACAGGAAAAGTCTCTGGCTGGGAAAAAGAAAGAAAAGAAAAAGTTTCCCTGGCTGTCTCTGTTCAGGAAAAAGAAGAAGGGGCAGGATACGGGCACCTCGGGGGAGGACCTGGAGAATACGGGAAGCCTTCCGCCTCTGCTCTATCAGGAAGAACCCCTTCCTGGCCAGGACCTTGAGGATACAGCAAAGATCCCACCCCTGCCTTCTTTCGCGGAAGAAGAACAAGAACGAGTTCCCAGTCCGCCGCCTCTGCCTAACTTAGCGCCTCCGGTTCCGCCGTCAGGTTCGTCCGGAGGACCGTTAGAGCCGCTGCCAGGCTCGTTCAGAAGACCATCTGTGCCGCCGCCGGGTTCGCCGGGAGGGCCGCCTGAGCCGCTGCCGGGTTCGTCCAGAGGGCCTCTGGCCCCTCCGCCTGCCTCATTTCCGCCGCGGAAAAAGGAACGTGACCGGAAGGCTTCTGAGAAATCGCCGAGAGCCCCGATTCTTCCCCGGTTTTTATCTTCCAAGGAGAAGAAAAGGCGTCTTGAGGATATTATGACCCACATGGGGGAGACATTTTCCCAGATGCTGATCAGGCTCATCGACGAGAGGGGCCTGACGGACCCGGAGGTGTATCACAAGGCTAACATAGACCGGAAGCTGTTCTCAAAGATCAGGAACAACAAGGAGTATTCGCCCAACAAGAAGACCATCATAGCCTTTGCCATTGCCCTGGAGCTTTCTTTAGACGAGACCAGGGATCTTCTGAGGACAGCGGGTTATTCTCTGTCTGACAGCTCTCGTTTTGATGTGATCATAAGGTTTTTCCTGGAAAACCAGATCTATGATATTTTTGAGATCAATGAGATGCTGTTTCTTTATGAGCAGCCTGTTCTGGGAAGCGCGTGAGGGCGGGCTTTTGCCTCTGTTTATTCATGGGGCAATTTAGGGAGCCTGCTGCCAGCAAACGGCGGGCAGAGGGCGGGTCTCGCTGCCGGCTGAGAAGATTTGTCGCTTTGAAAGCGACCATATGATTTTTGGGTCCTGTTATACTCGGATTATAAATAAATCGGAGGCAACAGTGATGAAGAAAAATCTGACAGAGTTGGTTTTTATTTTAGACAGAAGCGGTTCTATGAGAGGTCTGGAGAAGGACACCATCGGCGGGTACAACGGCATGATGGACAGGCAGAAAAAGGAAGAGGGGGAGGCCAACATCACCACAGTCCTTTTTGACGATCAGTACGAGAAGATCCATGACCGGGTTCCCTTAGACCAGGTGGGGGAGCTTACATTGGAACAGTACTATGTGAGAGGCTGCACGGCTCTTTTGGACGCTGTGGGCCAAACGATCCACGACATGGCACTGATCCAGAGGCATCTCCCGGAACAGGAGAAAGCGGAGAAGGTGATCTTTGTGATCACCACAGACGGACTGGAAAATGCCAGCCGCCAGTATTCCAGGGAGAAGATTAAAGACATGATCCGCCATGAGCGGGACAAGTATGGTTGGGAATTTTTGTTCCTGGGCGCGAATATGGATGCCGTGGCGGAGGCGGGGCTTTTGGGGATCAGCGAGGACCGTTCAGTGACATTCCAGAATGACAGTCAGGGCATTGAGACCAACTATGAGGTGGTGGGCAGGACTATCTGTCAGATGCGCACGGCAGCGCCTACAGCGGCCCGGATAGGCGGGGAGTGGAAGGAGGAGATTGAGAGGGATTACAAGAAGCGCCGCAAGGGTATATTTGGAAACAAAAAGTAAACTGAGAGGGGAGAACGTATGAAGACATTGAGAGACGCTGTCTATGGACTGGCTGTGGCTGACGCCCTGGGGGTTCCGGTGGAATTTTCCTACCGGGGGACATTTCAGGTGACAGATATGACAGGATATGGAACATACCACCAGCCGCCGGGCACCTGGTCTGACGACACCAGCATGACTTTGGCCACCTGTTTCAGCATCAGGCGGAAAGGGGGAATTGATCTTTCTGACATTATGGAGTGC
Organism: uncultured Lachnospiraceae bacterium; assembly: GCA_910588865.1. Lineage (GTDB taxonomy): Bacteria > Bacillota > Clostridia > Lachnospirales > Lachnospiraceae > UBA3402. The sequence goes on along the minus strand of CAJUSJ010000073.1, from coordinate 11,264 downwards.
TTTCGGGCGTGGGAGTCGGAAGGAAAATTTACAGCAGACGGGGTCATGTTTGACATTGGCAATACCACAAGCATGGCTATCAGCCAGGGCTTTGGGCTTACGGACATATCCTCCAACGGAAATGGGTCCCTGATGCGGATCATTCCTCTTGCTTTTGTGCCCAATGCCACAGATGAGCAGATCCGGCAGGTGTCGGCGCTGACCCACGGCCATCTGATCTCAAAGGAAGCCTGTGTTATCTATGTGGGCATTGCCCGAAAGCTTCTGGCCGGGATGAGTGTGACAGAGGCGGTGAGGGAGAGTGTGCCGGATGACAGGCTGGAGGTGTTTGAGAGGCTGCCGGTGATCCACCAGCTTCCCGAGGAGGACATTAAAAGCTCCGGCTATGTGGTGGACACCCTGGAGGCCGCGGTATGGGCCCTGGCGACTACAAAAAGCTATGAGGAGTGCGTCCTTAAGGCTGTGAACCTGGGGCATGACACGGACACCGTGGGAGCCGTGGCAGGGGCTCTGGCCGGGATCCTCTATGGGTATGAGGCCATACCGGCCAGGTGGATAGAGACCTTGAGAAATAAGCCGCTTATAGAGGAATGTTTGTTTGCCTGAAAACAAATGGGGCGAAAATGGATACGAGAAAACAAAGGAGGCAAGGAATATGTGTGAACCGTGGTGGAAAGAAGCGGTTGTGTATCAGATCTATCCCAGAAGCTTTATGGACAGCAACGGGGATGGGATCGGCGATTTGAGGGGCATTACCAGCCGCCTGGATTATCTGAAAAAACTTGGCATTGACGTGATCTGGCTGTCTCCGGTGTATCGGTCGCCCAATGACGATAATGGGTATGATATCAGCGATTATCAGGAGATCATGGAAGAATTTGGAACCATGGAAGATTTTGATGAGCTTCTCTTTCAGGCCCACGAGAGAGGAATCCGCATAGTCATGGATCTGGTAGTGAATCACACCTCTGATGAACACCGGTGGTTTGTGGAGAGCCGTAAGGGGAAGGATGGCCCTTATGGGGATTACTATATCTGGAGGGATGGGAAGGAGGACGGCCGGGAACCTAACAACTGGGGAGCCTGTTTTGGGGGATCGGCCTGGGAATATGACCGGGAGAGGGGGCAGTACTACCTTCATCTGTTTTCCAAAAAGCAGCCGGATTTAAATTGGGACAATCCCCGGGTTCGCCGGGAGGTCTTTGACATGATGGACTGGTGGTGTAAAAAGGGCATTGACGGTTTCCGCATGGATGTGATCAGCATGATATCAAAGACAGAGGATATGCCGGACGGGGAGGTGAAGGGGCTGTACGGGGATTTTGCTCCCTACTGTGTCCACGGGCCCAGGGTTCACCAGTATTTGAAGGAGATGAACCGGGAGGTTCTGTCAAAGTATGACCTTATGACCGTGGGGGAGACAGCCGGGGTAACCACGGAGCAGGCCTGCCGTTACGCGGGGACCGATGAGGGGGAACTGAACATGGTGTTTCAGTTTGAGCATGTGGATGTCCACGGAAAATATGGCAAGTGGAATGACAAATCCATGCCCCTGACCAAGTTAAAGGAGATCCTCTCCAGATGGCAGACAGAGCTTGCGGGAAAAGCGTGGAACAGCCTGTTCTGGGATAACCACGACCAGCCCAGGGCCGTGTCCAGGTTCGGGGACGACACGGCTCCTTACCGGGTCCGGTCAGCCAAGATGCTGGCAACCTGTCTCCACATGATGCAGGGTACCCCTTACATTTATCAGGGGGAGGAGCTGGGCATGACTAATTACCCCTTCGCGGGTCCGGAGGATTTCCATGATATTGAGAGCATCCACGCCTACCAGGAGTGGTGTGAGAGCGGAAGGGTGTCCCACCAGGAATTCTGGCCCTGCATTACCAGAGTGAGCCGGGACAACGCCAGGACTCCCATGCAGTGGGACGACAGCCCTCAGGCAGGGTTTACCAGCGGAACCCCATGGATGCCGGTGAACCCCAACTACAGGGAGATCAACGCCAGGGCCGCCCTGGAGGACCCGGATTCCGTGTTCTATCATTACCAGAAGCTGATCGCTCTCAGAAAGCAGTATCCAGTGATCGTCAGCGGAGAATATAAGCTGCTGCTTCCGGACAGCGAGGAAGTGTTTGCCTACGAGAGGATTCTTAATGGAGAAAAGCTTCTGGTGGTGTGTAGTTTCTCAAGGGAGGAAACGAAGGTTTCCCTGCCAGAGGAATATGCGGGGGGAACCTGCCTGATCTCCAATTACGGGGCTGACGACTGGAGCCTGGATGGAAAACTGCGTCCCTATGAGGCGTTTGTGAGTTATTGTTCAGGTAGGTCCGCGCGCTTGCCGCGCTGACCGTATGATAAACTGAGCCAGAGAGCAAAAATCCCATCGCCGCAGGCGATTTTCATGGATTTTTGCCAGTTGCTGTGAACGCATGTGAACAGTAACGTTTGTGATCCATAAGAAGAAAAATTGATAGACACGGCTTCACTTTCCGTTGTATGATAGTATCAGAAAATAAGAGGAGGTAAAGGAGATGTTTCCAAAAGATTTTTTGTGGGGCGGGGCTATTGCCGCCAATCAGGCAGAGGGGGCTTACCTGGAGGATGGAAAGGGACTGACCACGGTTGACATGATCCCTCATGGAAAGAACAGGACCTATGTGAAGTTCGGCGACATGTATCCCGTGGAGTTGATGGAGGGGGAGTACTATCCGTCCCACGACGCCATTGACTTTTATCATCATTACAAGGAGGATATCAGGCTCTTCGGGGAGATGGGATTTAAGTGCTTCCGCACCAGCATCGCCTGGGCCAGGATCTTCCCCAACGGGGATGAGGAGACGCCGAATGAGGCGGGGATCCGGTTTTACACGGACATGTTTAAAGAGTGCAAAAAGTACGGCATTGAACCTCTGGTGACCTTGTGCCACTTTGATGTTCCCATGGGGCTGGTGAAAAAGTACGAATCCTGGAAGAGCCGGGAGATGATTGAGTGCTTTACCAGGTACGCGAAGGTGTGCTTTGAGAGGTTTGACGGCCTGGTAAAATACTGGCTGACCTTTAATGAGATCAACGTTATGCTTCACTCCCCGTTTTCCGGCGCGGGGCTGTGCTTTAAGCCGGGGGAGAACCGGGATCAGGCCATCTACCAGGGAGCTCACCATGAACTGGTAGCCAGCGCCCTTGCCACCAAGATCGGACATGAGGTGAATCCGGACAATAAGATCGGCTGCATGATGGCAGGAGGCCAGTTCTATCCCTACAGCTGCAACCCGGAGGATGTATGGCTGGCCATGAACAAGGACAGGGAGAACCTGATGTTCATTGATGTCCAGGCCAGAGGATATTATCCTTCCTACAGTAAAAGGGTGTTTAAGGAGAAGAACGTGGTTCTGGATATCCGGGAAGGAGACCTGGAGGTGCTGAGAGAGAACACGGTGGACTTTGTTTCCTTCAGCTACTATTCGTCCCGCTGCGCCAGCGCTGACCCGTCAGTGTCTTCCGCGGACGGCAATTTGTTTAAGTCTGTGAAGAATCCCTATCTTAAGGCCAGCGAGTGGGGCTGGCAGATTGATCCCCTGGGCCTTCGGATCACCATGAACGCCATGTACGACCGCTACCAGAAGCCATTGTTCATTGTGGAAAACGGCCTGGGCGCGAAGGATGTGGTCGGGGAGGATGGCTCCATTGATGATGATTACCGCATCGCTTACTTAAGAGAACACATTAAGGCCATGGGAGACGCCATTGACGACGGCGTGGAGCTTATGGGCTACACCACCTGGGGCTGTATTGACCTGGTAGCCGCTTCCACGGGAGAGATGAGCAAACGGTACGGCTTTATCTATGTGGACAGGGATGATGCCGGCAAGGGAACTCTTGAGAGAAGAAAGAAGAAATCCTTTGACTGGTACAAGAAAGTCATTGCCTCCAACGGGCAGGACTTAGATTAGTGTCTGACATCAGCGGGCATGGCGGAAACCTGCCTGCTGGCGGGCAGAGGATCAAAATTAACGAGAAAGAATTGTGTTGACAGATGAAAAACAGATTTTCCATTACAAAAAATATTGATATGATTCAGGGACCGATCTTTCGGTCCCTTGTACTGTTTGCCCTTCCTCTTCTGGGCTCCAATATTTTCCAGCAGTTTTACAACACCATGGACACCATGATCGTGGGCAATTACTTAGGAGACGTGTCCTTGGCCGCCATCGGGGTCTGCACCCCCATCTATGACCTTATGGTGGGGTTCGGGCTGGGAATCGGCAATGGACTGGCCATTGTCACGGCCAGGAGCTTCGGATCCGGGGATATGGAGGAGCTTAAGAAATCCGTGGCCAGTTCCGTGGTCATCGGCCTGTTTTCTTCTCTTGTGATCACCCTGATGGCCCAGTTCTGTCTTTATCCCCTCCTCAGGCTTTTGAACACGCCTCCGGAGATCATTGACCAGGCCTACAGCTATATCTCCACGGTAACGTTGTTTGTTGTGGTCATGTTTGCCTACAACTTGTGCGCGGGGCTTTTGAGGGCCGTGGGAAACAGCTTTATGCCGCTGGTGTTTCTGGTGATCTCCTCCTGTTTTAACATTGTCCTGGACATTTTGTTCATCACCAGGTTCAACATGGGAGTGAGGGGAGCCGCGGTGGCCACTGTGATCTCCCAGGGAATATCGGTGGTGTTCTGTGTCATCTATATCCTGAAAAAGAGCAGGATCCTTGTTCCGGAGAAGAAGCATTTTGCCGTGGACAGGGACATGTACCGGGAACTGATGGGACAGGGATTTTCCATGGGCTTTATGGGCAGCATCGTGTCCGCCGGGTCTGTGATCCTCCAGTACGGCATCAATGGCCTGGGGTATCTGATCATAGCGGCCCACACCTCCGCGAGGAAGCTTTACATGTTCAGCATGATGCCCATCTCATCCATGGCTCTCGCGTTCAGCACCTTTGTGTCCCAGAACAAGGGGGCGGATCAGGGAGGAAGGATACGAAAGGCCATGAAATGTGTGTACTTGTATGACCTGGTCATAACCATTGTGATCACCGCTGTCACATGGGTGTGGGCTCCTGGTCTGGTGAAATGGATCTCCGGTTCCGCAGAGGCTGTGGTATTGGACAACGGGGCCATGTACCTTGGGATCGTGACGCCCTTCTATGTGATCCTGGGAATCCTTCTGGATACCAGATTCGCTCTCCAGGGGCTGGGTATGAAGATTCTTCCTTTGGTGTCCAGCATCATTGAGTTTGTGGGAAAGATCCTGTTTGTCCTGGTGTTTATCCCCAGATTTGCCTACATGGCGGTGATCTTCTGCGAGCCGGTGATCTGGTGCGTTATGGCCGCGCAGCTGGTGTATACATTCTACACAAACCGTTATATCCGGTCATTTAAAGGGGGAGAGGGGAGAAAATTAACATGAATTTAATATTATAATAACAGCGCAAAGACGCATGGAACGTATAATTATGATCCATGCGTCTTCTTCGCGTTTAAGAGGTAAGGGACCCGGTGCAAGTCTTCTGCTGCTCTGGGAACTGGCTCCAATTTACTGAAACTCCCCGTCGGAAACCAAAAACCCTGTACGACGGTTTTCCTCGGCAGCCACAAAGGAGATGCTGTCGCGGCCGGTGACATCGATGTCCAGAGGGACCGGGGGAGTGGAGCGGCTCAGGGAAAACCGGGCCGCGGGATTGTTTCGGTCATCATCTAAGAGGACCATAAATTCAAAGACTTCCCCGTTGTTTACATCTTCGGGACAGCTCACCATGCCGGTGAAGCGGGTGTAATTCCGGCCTAAGTAGAAGGAGGCCAGGTTCTCAGAAAAGCTTCCCGCGGCTACAAGGGCCTCATCGAAGGTCTGTCCCGCGGAGTTTATGGCATCCTCCTGGATGCTGGCATTGACAGAGGCCATGAGATGATGGGATGTCAGCCTGTTATCCTCCGCGGAAACAGTGCGGTCAGGTTCAGGAGACAGGGGAGCCTGTTGGCCGGGTCCGTAAAACCGCGCGTCAGAGAGGAGAAAGCCTGTAAGCAGGTTTTTCTCGGAGGCCAGGAAGGTGATGGTCTCCCGGCCTGTGACATCAAGATCCAGAAGGACAGGCGCTGAGGAGCGGCTCATGGAAAACTCTGTCTCGGGATTCTCGCGGTCATTGTCCAGAAAGACCATAAAATCAAAGGTTTCTATATTGTTTACGTCATCGGGACAGGTTACGGTGCCTACGAAGCGGGTGTAGTTCTGTCCTAAATAGAAGGTGGCCAGGTTTTCAGAGAAACTGCCCACAGCCACTATGGCCTCATCGAAGGTCTGTCCCGCGGAGTTCATGGCATCCTCCTGAACGCTGGCATTGACAGAGGCCATGAGATGGTGGGAGGTCAGCTGGGTATCCTGGGCGGACAGGGAGCGGTCCAAAGAGGAGGCTGGAGGGGAGTCTGGGGAGTCATAAAAGGCTCCTTCCGAGATCACGAAACCTGTAAGCCTGTTTTCCTCGGCAGCCAGAAAGGTTATGGTGTGGCATCCAGCGATGTCCAGATCCAGGAGGAAAGGAGGCGTAGAGCGGCTCATGGTAAATTCCGCCGCGGGATCTTTCCGGTTATCATCCAGGTAGACTATAAACTGGTAGCTCTCGGAGTTGTTCAGCTCGTCGGGACAGCTTATTGTGCCTGTAAACCGGCTATAGCCGCCGCCGGTATAGAAGGTGGCATAGTTCTCGGAAAAAGAACCCATGGCCCAGACCGCCTCATGAAAAACCTGGCCCGCGGAATTGACCACGTCTTCCTGGATCTGCCCGTTGCGGGAATCCATCATGTGAAGGGAAGTCAGAGGCACCCCGTTCTCTGTGCCCCCTTCCGGGGAGGCAGGGTCTGGCTCCTCAGGGGCAGAGGTTCTGTCTCCGGCTGGAATCTGTTCATCGGATCCGTACAGAAGCCCGTCGGAGATGAGAAAACCGGTGAGCCTGCTTTCCTCGGCAGCCAGGAAGGTGATGGTATCACATCCGGCAAGGTCAATGTCCAGAGCCACAGGCGGGGTGGAGCGGCTCATGGTAAATTCCGCCGCGGGTTTTGTCCGGTCATTGTCCAGATAGACTATGAAGTCGTAGGTCTCGGAATTGTTCAGCTCATCAGGACAGCTCAAGGTGCCCATAAACCGGGTGTAGCCGCCGCCCAGATAGTAGGTCGCGTAGCTTTCGGAGAAGGAACCCACGGCCCACACTGCCTGGTCAAAAGTATGGCCCGCGGAATTGACCGCGTCTTCCTGAACCTGGGCATTGTTGGAATCCATCATATGAAGGGAGACCAGCTCGGTCACTTCATTGGCAGACACCGGGGCAGGCGCTGACTGGGTTGGTTCCGTCCTGGCACCGGACTCCTGTGCCGCCCCGGCAGAGGCCTCCCGGGAAGAGGCGGGCAGGGTCTGGGAATCGCCGGATGGCGCTTTTATCAGGCGGAAGCACATGACGGCCCCGGCCAGCAGGAAGATGACAGCTGCCCCAAGGGCGGCCTTCTTTTTGATGTCAGGAGACAGAAAGAGGCCGCGGTTGTTTCCCGGTGCTTTTCTGGATTCCAGGGATGACTGGTTTTGGGAAAGCCTCCGGGTGGAGTTTTGAGGTGAGTTGTTTTCCGGAATCTTCTGGTCAGACCTGTGGCTGGAGCTGTTTGTGGAAAACATTTGTTCAGAGCCCTGGGAAGGGTCCTGTCTGGAAGGGCTGTCTGCTGGTTTGAGCTGGAGCACCTGTTTGATGGTATTGATCAGTGTGATCTGGGACTGTATTTCGGAGATGTTCTCCAGCTCAAAGATCTGGATATTTTCCAGCTGAAGTTCAAATTCCTCGATCTCAAAATCGCTGATCTTTACCGGTATAATGTACTTGTGGTACTGGATAGCTTTTCCCAGCTCCTTAGGAACCCACTCTGACGCCTCGGAGTTCTCCGACAGCACCAGAAGAAAGATATCGCACTGTTTGATGGCGTTGATGATTTTGCGGGTGTACTTTTCCCCCGCGTTGATGCCCTCCCGGTCCATCCAGCAGGCGATGCCGTTGGATTCCAGGGACGCCTTGATCCTGTCAGCCCAGTCCGTATCCTTTCTGCTGTAACTGATAAAAACTTGTTCGTTCATAATCAATCCTCTCAATCACCCCGTTTTTGTCAGATAATGACATATTTGTCCAATTATATCAATTTTTTTGCCTCAAGTAAACGGCAAATTCAAAAAGTAATTGAATGGATGGGAATTAAGGGGTATACTGAATAAGGAGAAAGAAGGGGGCAGAATGGAGGAATCGCTACATGGAAAAGGAAGAATTTGAAAAGGAAAATACCCGGACCGGGCTGGTGCTGGAAGGCGGCGGCATGCGGGGGATCTACACGGCAGGTGTGCTGGATGTGCTGATGGAACACAACATATCCTTTGACGGAGTTATTGGAGTGTCGGCGGGAGCCATCCATGGCTGCTCCTTTGTGTCAGGACAGGTCGGAAGAGGCATCCGCTATTATAAAAAGTATTGCCGGGACAAAAGGTTTATGAGCTTTCGGAATGTGGTCAGGACAGGGGATATTGTGGACGAGAAGTTCTGTTACCATGAACTGCCGGAGACGTTGGATCTCTTTGACTATGACGCGTTTAGCCGCTCATCGGTGAACTATTATGTTACCTGCAGCAACCTTGAGACCGGGAAGGCGGAATATTTTCAGATCACGGACATGAGAGGGCAGATCGACCTGCTGAGGGCCTCAGCCTCCCTGCCTTATGTGTCCAGGATCGTGGAATATGACGGGAAAAAACTGCTGGACGGAGGCTGTACCGACAGCATCCCTGTCCACGCTTTTATGAAGATGGGCTATGAAAGGAATGTGGTGGTTCTGACGCGCCACAGGGAGTATGTGAAGGAGCCGGAGCACGCCTCCGTGGCCAGGATGTATTATCGCCAGTATCCCAAGTTCGCGGCAGCTATGAAAAACCGCCACAAGGTGTACAACAATTCCAGAAAACTGATCCGCCGCCTTCAGGAGGAGGGCAGGGCCTTTGTCATCTGCCCCAGCCAGGAGCTGGACATTGGCCGCACCTGCCATGATCCTGATAAGCTGCAGGAGATCTATGACCTGGGCCGGAGAGATGCCATAAGGCAGCTGGGGAATCTGGAGGTCTTCATGGAAAGGAGAGGCTGAATGGGACAGAGGATATCCCAAAGTCCCTGCGCACGATAATTTTGTGGCTGCTCTTATTACTGTTCACTCCATGACTGATCACCCCGCTGATCCGTCATGGGCCGATACCGTTATGGGAGCAAAGCATATGCCCCCTCTACACTCCGTTTCGGTCGGTTCTAAAGGTAACACATTGTTCATAGTTTGTCAATTCATGCGTTTGTCGTGTCCTTTGTTTGGGATACGTTGACAAATATTTGGCCAAACGATATAATGTGGTTAGGGAGAAGAACGAATGAAATATGAAGACGGGGCTATTTTAGAGCAGGGAAACGAAAACGGCAGCAGTACAATTTTTGATGATGTATTCCGTACAATAGCGCAGAAGATGCCATACCTTCTGATTCCGCTGATTAACGAAGTTTTCGGAACAGCATATTCTGACGAACAGGAATTTGAGCAGCTGAGGAATGAGCATTACGAAAAATTCGGTAAAGTGATTACCGATTCTATTATACGGATTGGGGGTCATATCTATCATATTGAGTGTCAGTCCGAAAAGGACGGCAATATGGCGGTTCGGATGATGGAATATGATTTTGCCATTGCCTTGGAGCATTTTTCTCTGACAGATGATCATATTACAGAGATCCATTTTCCTGAATCTTGTGTATTGTATATACGAAATCATAGAGATATGCCGTCATATCATGAAGTCAAAGTGCTTTTCGCGGATGGACAGTCTGTTATGTACCGGGTTCCGGTAATCATGGCCAAGGATTATACGGTGAGCGGCATATTTGAAAAACAGCTTTTATTGTTGCTGCCATACCATATTTTAAGATATGAACACTTTCTGAAGTCGAATCATGTCAATCAAAAGAAAATGGATCGGCTCCTGGATGATTACAGAGAGATAAATAATCAATTGTCGAAATTGCGGGATACTGGCAGTAAGGGACAGCTTTATGTGGATTTGATTGAACTGATTAATCGGATTGCGGATTATGTAATACCCAAAGACAATCCGCTGGGAGAAAGGATTGGTGATGTTATGGGCGGACAGATTTTGAAATTGAGATCAGAGAAACTCAGAGAAGAAGGCAGGGAAGAAGGGCGGACGCTTGAAATATATTCTATGGTTCAGGATGGGGATACGTCCCCGGAACGTGCGGCAAGGAGGTTAGGAATTACCATACCAATTTTGAAAAGTAGAATGATTGTTTCCGGATACAGGTATCCGGAGGTATAAAATAATAAAGAGGGATCGTCATGGAGACGGTTCCTTTTTTATGTACACGGGGCAGAGAGGAATATGTCCGCTGAAGCGGCCCCGCCCCGGCACAGCGAGAAGGCCACTGAAAAAGTCCAAATTGCTTTAATCAAAATACAATATATGGAGAAATACATTTGAGAAATTTCCATATATGGTATTACTGCCTGGCAAAAAGTGACTTTTTCAGTGACCTCACAGCGAGTAGGGGGAAGAGCCTCCCCTACTCGATTACTTTGCCTTGGGGAGCCTGGAACGGAGCTATAAAGAAAATTGTATTGGCTGTCTTTTTATGATAGGATAGATTGTATTAATAGGTGATATTTGAAAGTTTGGGAAAGGAAGGCAGACATGGGACAATTTACAATTTAAATCTCCAAAGACAATCCGTCAAGAGAAAGGATTGATGATGTTATGGGCGGACAGATTTTGAGTTTGCGGATTTATTAAAATATTGAAGTAAAGAGTATTGGGCAGTAGAAGTGAGAGATGAATATCTACAAGAACTAAAAGACAGAGGATTTTATGATAAAGATGTTGTTTTGGATAAAAATAAACCATTGATATTTTTAGTAACTTGCGGTTATCAAGAATTGAACGGTAGGTTTGTCGTGATAGGAATATTAAATATTTAATAGATATTCTATTAGTTGTCTGGCCAGATATAGTTTCGACTGGTTTGACAGATAAAATTTATTTGTGACGTCGAGAATTAATTCATGCTATAATAGTTCCAAAATGAGAATGCAGGGAGCATGAACCAATGGAAAAACAGGAACCGCATATTATTCCAAGTATTTATTGTCTGTATACTGGGGTTAAAACCCTCGCCTTGTAGGCGAAACCTTTAGGT
>CAJUSJ010000072.1 GCA_910588865.1 uncultured Lachnospiraceae bacterium | reverse complement strand
CCGCGAAAACACCTCAGCCAACCTATCGGCCAAAGCCCTGAGAAATCTTTGCTCTGTCCACATTTTACCATGAACAGAGCAAAAATACAACTTTATTTTGTGCCGCGGCCTCAGTAGCTGCCGCTGTGACTGTTCACAGGTGCCCTGTGAACGTAACCGCATATGCCCATTTAAAACCGCCTCTACAGGCTCTCCAGAACCCCTTTCAAACGCCGGTATATTCTCTCGTGCCCAGCCTCATTGGGATGGAGCCCGTCAGGACAATAGCGTTCCTGATTAACCGGAACTTTTGGCTGTATCCCGCTTGTGGCGTACAAATCCACCACCGGAACCCCGTAATACTCTGCCACCTGGCGCAGGGCCTGTACATAATCCTGAAGCCTCCGTCCGTTCTGTTCCTCAACCAGGCGGTGTACAGGTGTCATAAAAACCAATTCTGCCCCAGGGCAGTGCTCCATCAGGCGTCGAATCAGCAGGTCGCAGGCTCCATAAAATGTATGGGGAGACTTATCTCCCCTGTTTCCCAGGAGTCCGTCCCCGTGTCCGAAATCATTCGTTCCCCCGAATACCACGATCACATCCGCATCCTGGGGAATGTTTTTTACCCTGGAGACAAATTCATTGTCGTGTCTGGGATTTTCACTGGGCATCCACTGCTTTGTGAACCGGGTACCTCCAATTCCATCCACGTAGATCTCTGACAGTCCTTCTCTTTTTTTCAAAAGATTCCAGTAGGCCCCCTCTGTGCTCTCCAGACCATGGCCCTCTGTAATGCTGTCTCCCAAAAAAGCGATTTTCTTTCCTTCCAGTTTCATAATTCTCCTTGTGCTCTGTCAGCCATAAATCGGATACTCGTCGCAGATCTTCGTAACCTGGCCCCGGATATAGTCTGCCTTGTTCTCAAAATCAGTGGCCGCCAGCCAGATACACTCCCCGATCTTATCCATATCCTTCTCTTTTAAGCCTCTTGAGGTGATGGCCGGAGTTCCGATCCGCACGCCGGAAGTGACAAAAGGACTTCTGGGGTCATTGGGCACCGTGTTCTTGTTGAGAGTGATGTACACCTCATCGCACCAGTTCTGCAGCTCCTTGCCGGAGATGTCCATGGCTCTCAAATCCACAAGCATCAGATGGTTGTCCGTGCCTCCGGTGAGAATCTTAAAGCCCTGGTTCTCCAGAGCCGCGGCCAGGGCTGCCGCGTTTTTCACCACCTGCCGCTGATATTCTTTAAATTCCGGCTTCAGCGCCTCCCCGAAGCACACCGCCTTGGCGGCAATCACATGCTCCAAAGGACCGCCCTGGGTTCCAGGGAAAATGGCCTTGTTGAAGTTGAATTTCTCCGCTGCCTCCTTATTTGCCAGGATCATGCCTCCTCTTGGACCTCTTAAGGTCTTGTGGGTGGTGGTGGTCACCACGTCGGCGTAAGCCATGGGACTTGGATGAAGACCTGCCGCCACCAGTCCCGCGATGTGGGCCATATCCACCATTAAATACGCTCCCACCTTGTCCGCCACTTCCCGGAACCTTTTAAAATCAATGGTTCTGGCGTAGGCGCTGGCCCCCGCTACGATGAGCCTGGGCCTGGCTTCCACAGCGATCCTCTCCAGTTCATCGTAATCAATATATCCTTCATCATTGACCCCATAGGGCACGATATTAAAATACAGGCCGGAGAAATTCACCGGGCTTCCGTGGGTCAGATGTCCGCCGTGGTCCAAGTTCATGCCCATAACCGTGTCTCCTGGCTTTAACATGGCCAAAAATACCGCCATGTTGGCCTGGGCTCCGGAATGGGGCTGTACGTTGGCATAGTCGCAGCCAAACAGCTTCCTGGCCCTCTCTATGGCAAGGGTCTCAACCACGTCCACACACTGACAGCCTCCATAGTACCGTTTTCCCGAATACCCTTCCGCGTACTTGTTGGTCAGCACGGTACCCATGGCCATCATCACTGCCTCGGACACAATATTCTCTGAGGCGATCAGCTCCAGGTTCCTTCTCTGCCTGGCTGCCTCGGACTCAATGGCCTGACCTACCTCTGGGTCAAACTTTGTGATAAACTCCATAACTTCATTAACCATGAATTTTTTCACCCTCCAGATCTATAATATCTTTTCATCATGGGGCCCTCTGCCCACAGGCAGTCCCCCATGGCCGTCTATGGTACGTTCCTAGTATAGTTGTTTTCCCATGGCGGTGTCAAGACATTGTCGCGGGTCCCGGCGGCCCTTGTAGATCACCCCGGATTGTGGTATACTCTGTACAAAACCAAAAGCCCAAGCAAGGAGGCCGCCATGAAGCTCAGACCTAAACTGACCGTACGTCCGGATCTATGTAATGCCATCACCCGTACCCTGTCATGCTTTATGGCCCTTCTGCTGATCGCAAGCGCCCTTTACCCTGAGTTTGGCCTGTTAAATTCCTGCCTCCTGTGCCTCCTCCCCTTCCTTCTGTGGACCAGCTATACCCTTCTTCGCTGCCGCGGCAAACGAGTCTTTGTCTTTGACTGGGGGATAATTTTTCGGGATATAAGGGGAACCGTGACAAAAGTCAGCTACAAAGACCTAAGCTCTGTCTCATTCTGTCCAAAAAGGTTTCATATTACTGCTGAATTCTACGCGGACAACCATTATGTGGGCTCCTGCGATTCCCGGGATGAGAATTACGACCTCTTTATGAGAGAGTTAAGCCTCCATGTGCCGGAGAAACTGAACTGGCCTGAGACCTTTTAGTTCCTCAGCAGAACCGGTATTCCTTCACCACCATCTGTATGGTCCTGTTTCCGTTGTACTCGTTGATATCCGGATAATAGATCACATCCATCTCTCTTTTGGCTCCCATCTCTTCCATAAACCGATCCCCCTCTGTAAACAGGATCCCATCCACCGCCGCCCCTCCCGGAGTCACCATGGACAGCTTCACCGCGTTCCGGTTCTTTCCCACCACCCTGGCGCTCCTTACGCGCATGGCCTTTTGGGCAAACTGGGGTTTCTCGTTGCCCTGGCCAAATGGCTCCAGCATCTTAAGCTCCTGGATCAGGGGCTCAGACACGTACTCAATGGGCATGGCCACGTCGATCCAGATCTTGGGAATAAAATCCTCCTCCGTCAGCCTGGCGTTGCGGTTAAGGGCCTGGCGGAACCGGTCCACATTGGCCTCCTCCAGGGAAAGTCCCGCGGCCATGGGATGTCCCCCGAACTTTGTCAGCAGCTCCTTTACCTCCAAAAGAGCCTCAAACATGTGGTAGCCTTCTATGGAACGGCCTGAGCCCTTGACCCCATCCGCAGCCCTGGTCAGGACGATAGACGGCTTGTGATACCGCTCCCTCAGCCTTCCGGCGATGATTCCCGCCAGGGACTCATGGCATTCCGGCAAATACACTACCAGGACCTTGTCATCCATATAGTTCTCATCCACCTGGACCGCGGCCTCCTCCACTCCCTGGCTGGTCATGTCCTTTCTCTGGTCATTGAGCTCCTTCAGCTCCTGGGCCAGCTTGTCCGCCTCCTCCTGGTCCTGGCTTAAGAGAAGCCTCAGGGCCATCTTGGCGGTCTGCAGCCTTCCCCCGGCGTTGAGACAGGGACCGATGACAAATCCGATGTGGAACGCGCTTACCTGGGTGATATCCAAATCATTTTTCTCCACCAGCTTCTTTAGCCCCAGGCTTTTGCTCAAAGGCAGCCGGGCCAGGCCTTCCCTCACCAGGATCCGGTTCTCATCCCGCAGACGCATCACGTCTCCCACCGTGGCAATGGCGGCGAACTCGATCATCTCCTCCCACTCCCCGGCAGGGATATGGAATTTCTCGTACAATATCTGGATCAGCTTGTAGGCCACCACCGCGCCGCAGATCTCTTTCCAGGGATAAGGGCAGTCCTGCTGTTTTGGATTCACAATAGCGTCCGCATGGGGCAGGATATCCTTCTCCCCCTCTTTGGCAATGTCATGATGGTCTGTGATGATCACCGTCATGCCCAGCTCCTTGGCCCGCTCCATCTGAGCCACGGCGGAAATCCCGTTGTCGCAGGTGAGGATGGTATCTACGCCATCCCTGGCGGCAGCCTCAATGATCTGCTCATTGATCCCATATCCGTCTTTCACCCGGTCAGGGATCTCGTAATCCACCCTGGCTCCCACCCGCTTTAGCGCCTGGAAAAGCAGATAAGTGGAACACACGCCGTCAATGTCATAATCCCCCACGATCCGGATCCATTTTCCCGCTTCTGTCTTTTCCTTAAGGATATCCGCCGCCTTCTCCCCGTCCTTAAGAAGACCTGGAGAATACAAATCCGCCATGGTCCCGTACAGATATCTCCTGATAGCCTCCTGGCCGCTCACATCCCGGTTCCTCATAACCCTGGCTGTCACAGGATTTATATGAAATTCCTCCGCGATCTTATTAAAATCTGCCTTTTTCGCATATAGCATCCATTTTCCCGTCATCTGTTCCGCTGTCCTTTCTGTCCTGTTGTTTTGTGTTTTTACCTTCCAGCCTCATGTCTCCTCTTACGGCCCATGGAAATTCCCCGGTTCCCTCACCCTTCGTATCCTCCGGATTTTTCCTGCCGCCTCCTTAAGTTTCCTCCACCTGGATCTCTGTCTCGTAGTCCCTGAGCCGCCGTCTCCTCTCTTGATAGTCTGGCAGCTGTTCCTCCACGATCTTCCAAAACCTGGGGGAATGGTTCATCTCCCGCCTGTGAGCCAGCTCGTGAACAACCACATAGTCCAGCAGTTCCTCGGGCACCAGCACCAGTTTCCAGTTGAAATTCAGATTCCCCCTGGCGCTGCAGCTCCCCCACCTGGTGGCCTGCTGGCGGATGGTGATCTTCCCGTAAGTCACACCCATCTTCTGGGACCACTGCCAGGTCTTCTGGGCCAGGAGCCACCTGGCGTGCTGACGGAATTTTTTTACCTGTTCCGGGGTAAGGGTGATCTGCTCCTCTTTTCTTTTAAGAGCCTCCTGCTGTTTCTGCCATATCCATTCCCTGTGTTCCTCCGCGAATTGCCTGGCCTCCCTGTCAGACACCCACAGAGGACATCTCACTGACACGGTTCCGTCCCGCTTTACCTGGATCGCCATGGTCTTGCGCCTGGAATGGATGATCTCAAAAGAAATAGTCTCTTCATTCTTCCTCATAGTTTTCTTTCATGTCTCCAAATATGACCCGCAGATAAGGATTTTCCCTCTCCGCGTCTCTCATCACCTTCCAGATCTTCCTCTGATAAGCAGAAGCCTCTCCCTTCTCCTTAAACAGACCAAACACCCCCACACAGGTGTCCTCTGTGATGGAGGTAAGCTCATCGTACAAAGCATCTAAGTTGTTCCCGTAATAGCTGGGAAATTCCATCTCGAACCTTAAGTACTGATGGATTCCCTCCACTGTTCTGTCCGGATTAAAATCCAGCAATATTTTTCTCATAATCCTGCCCCCTTTTGTCACTCACCGTATAATTCCTCAAAGGACTCATAGTGATCTTCTGTGTAAAAAATCAGGCCGTCATCGGAATAAATCATCCTCTTGGCCCCCCTGTAGCCGCCCTCATAATCAATATCGCACTCATAGTATTTCCGCCCTTCCTTGTCTGGAAGAGCGCCTTCATAGTTGCCGAACCTGCTGCCGCCGATGCTCATGCCCGGGGCCACTTCCCACAGATTTCCCGCCCTGCTGTCCCATCCCAAAGCCTCCGCTTCCCGTTTGGTGATGTAGTTGTCAGGGAGATGGCCGTATAAATGGATGTAGAGGGCCACCTCCTCCTTGGAGGTGTAGACGCCGGATTCCTCCACAGTCAAAAGATCCGCCTGATCTGTGGTCTGGGCGATATCCGTCTCCTCCATCTCCAGAACAGCCGGACTGACCTCAGACAGTTGAACCGGACTTTCGTCCCCAGCCGACTGCCCCGATTCCAATTCCGCCGCCAGACGGGAAGTCCCGTCAGAGTACCTGGTCTCTTCCCACTGCCGTCCCCCGTCTTTTGCTTGCTCCACGGTGCCCATACCGCCTGTCACAGGGAGACGGCAGCCTGCCAGACAGGCCGCCACCAGCCACAAGGCGCTTAACCATGCCCAGATCCTTCTTCTGTTTCTATATTCCATTCAAACCTCCTTTCGTGAAATCCAAAAAAGCCCCGCCTCCAGAGACAGGCTGTCCCCAGAAACGCGGCTTCTAATAGTGAAATCCCCACGGCCTCGCCAAAGTCAGGACAGCCTGACCCCGGCCCGCCGCGGCCTACAGCACAAATCTCCCCTCCAGCGCCAGGAACTGGTCCAGAAGCAGCCGGCTGACTCTGGCCCCAAACACGGTGGCCGGGTGGGCCGGATAATACATGGCGTCGTGAAACTCCTTGTTAAACATCACCAGGACATAAGGCCCATAGGGCGTGTAGATGATCCCACCGTCATTGCGGCAGGCATCCATGCTGCCGCTTTTGGAGGCCACTTGGATCAGGATATCATCCGTATTGTCCTGGTCCATGTACACAGGCGGAAAATCTTTCACGATCATGGAGTTATAGTGCTGCTTTTTTAAGATCTCCACCATCTGCCTGTCCGCCTCCTGGCTGATCAGCTGACCCCTGGCCAGCCTGGTAAAGATACTGGCGTAATCCCGGACCGTGGTTGTCCCCAGCTTCTCATACCGTTCAAAATGGATAGGATTGTGCAGCATTGTATCCTTACAGCCCAGCCGCTGGATACAGGCATTGATCTTGTCCAGGCCCAGGTAATCAATCATCATATTGGTGGCCACGTTGTCGCTGACAATGATCATCAGCGCCGCGATATCCCGGACTCTCATGGATGCTCCCGCCTCCAGAGAGCACAAAACCCCGCTGCCATCCACAAAATGCTCTGCCCTGTATGTAAGAATCTGATCCAGATCCCCGCGTCCCTTCTCCACCTGGTCAAAAAGGCAGGCTAGAATATAAGTCTTGATGGTGCTGGCGGTCTCAAACTTCTCATCTATTCCCATGGAGATCACGTTTCCGTGAAAATCATCCGCGTACACGGACATGACCCCGTCATAGCTCTGAAGCTCCGCCTTGATCCTTTTCTCCAAAGTAAGTCTCGCGTCCATAGCTAAATATCGAACTTCCCTTCCTCGTCCTCTTCCTCAAAATAATCCCGGTACTCCACATCGATCTGATACCGCATCCGCTTCATACTGAAATACAGATGCTCTTTCAGCCCGCGCTCCATGCCCGCGATATCCTTTTTCTCCAGAAACCCGATCAATTCCTCATGCTCCCGGATGATTCGGTCAAAATCCGTCTCCGTCACAAAGTCCAGCATGCGGAACCTGGTATAGTGGAGCTGCTGTTCCTGAAGAAGCTTCCAAAGCCAGATCTTCTTGGTAGCCTCAAACCAGAATCCATGCATCTGCGCGTCCAGACGGTAAAACTGCTCCGGCTTAAAGCCTTTGGTCTGCACCAGGGCTTTCTGCTTCCTAAGCATATAGTACACATCTTCCATGAGAAGAGGCGTGGCGATCTCAGAAAAATCCCTCATCACCATGGTCTCCACCGCCACTCTCATGTAGATCATCTGCTTGATATTGCTAAGGCTCAGCAGGGTCACAAAAATCCCCCTGTAGGGAACCGTGACCACAAATCCCTGCTCCTGGAGAAGCCTCAGCGCATCCCGGACCGGGGTCCTGGACACAGAAAACCGCTGGCAGATCTCATTTTCCTTGATCACCTGGCCGGGCTTTAGCACCAGATTCAGGATCTCTTCTTTCAATATCCGGTAGACCATCTCTTCCCGGTTTTTGTATGTCGCGTCTTCCATGCTGTCCTCTACTATCTCAAATTGTAATTGTCCAGTGCCCTCACAACCGTCATTTGGGGCTACCTTAAATCAACGGTCTCCAGATTGTCCATGTCGTCAAACGCCTGGTTCTCTCCGCCCATGGCCCAGATAAATGTGTAGTTGGATGTGCCTGCCCCTGAATGGATGGACCAGGATGGGCTGATCACGGCCTCCTCGTTCTTCATCACAATATGCCTTGTCTCTGTAGGCTCGCCCATCATGTGGAACACTACATTGTTCTCTGGCACCTCAAAGTACATATACACCTCCATGCGGCGCTCGTGGGTATGGCATGGCATGGTGTTCCAGATGCTGCCTTCGTCCAGAACCGTCATGCCCATGGACAGCTGGCAGGTCTCAAGAACATCGGGATGGATGAACTGGTTGATGGTCCTCTTGTTGCACAGCTTCTGATCTCCTAAATTCCTCTTCGCGGCATCCTTGATGGAGATAAATGTGGTCTTGTAGGAAGTGTGGGCCGGCGCGCTGACCATATAGAACTTTGCCGGATTCTCAGGATTGTCGCTGGAGAACAGAACTTTCTTAGTTCCCTTAGTGATATACAGACAGTCCTTATACCCTAATGAAAATGTCTCCTCGTCCGCCTGGATCTTTCCCGGCCCGCCGATGTTGAAGATGCCGATCTCCCGGCGCTCCAGAAAATAATCCGTGCCGAAATTCTTCCAGCAGTCGATCCCTTTGTCGATAGACACCGTCTCCGTTGTGGGCATACAACCCAGAGTCACCATGCGGTCTACGTGGGAATACACCGCGTGAACCTCATTAGGAGCGTACAGATCCTGGATTAAAAACTCATCTCTCAGCTCCTGGGTGGTGTAGCGCTTTACATCTTTCTGATTTGCGGAATAACGAACGTCCATAGTCTTTCCTCCTGAAAATTTTGTATATTTTGTATACAAATTATACACGTTCTGCGCTCAGACCGCAATATGCACTTTCCCCAAATAATAAACATTTTTTTGACATTCTTCACAATTCCATCCCGGATATTCTTAAAAACCTTTTAGGGCCCGCGCGCAAGCAATAAGCACTATTTCGCAAGCTGAAACTTGATAAACATTGTTAAATCAACATTTCAGGGGTTTAAGCATCTTGCCATTGTTGAATCTTGGGAACTGTGGTACAATTCCTTTAAGGAAAGTCTGAGAGCAAAGGCGGCTTGCCCTCCACCATTGGAGGGGCTTACCCTCCGATCACTTAGAAAGGAGGGCGATGCTAATGGTTACATATGCTGATTTATTTCAGTTTTGTATCTTTATCGTTGCTCTTGTTGGCCTGTGTTACACGGTCTTCAAGGGTAGAAAATAGCCGCCAACTACCCCAAATAGTTAACGGCTAACCAATAGGTTTTCTATAAAATTAATTGGAGGGTAGGTCGCCTCTCCGGCTTTCCCCTTCTACTCTAATATAGCACATTTAACAGACGGTTGCAATCTTTTTTAGCACATCAGCATTGTCGATTCCTGGAATCTATGGTACAATGCCACTAAGGAAAGTCAGAGAGCAAAGGCGGCTTGCCCTCCACCATTGGAGGGGCTTACCCTCCGATCACTTAGAAAGGAGGGCGATGCTAATGGTTACATATGCTGATTTATTTCAGTTTTGTATCTTTATCGTTGCTCTTGTTGGCCTGTGTTACACGGTCTTCAAGGGTAGAAAATAGCCGCCACTACTGCCAATAGTGACGGCTGACCTCGTAAGAGGTTAAAAGCAGTTATTTGTTGAGGGTAGGCCGCTTCTCTGGCTTTCCCCTTCTATTTTAATATAGCACATTTAACAGACGGTTGCAATCTTTATTTTTGTATGCTCCGCTTGATATTCACCCCTTACACCATCTACCATATGCCCAAGAGAATTCCTTAAAACACGCAAACACTTCTTGAATCGCTGGCGCATATCTTTCCGCAGGCGAACGCAAGCGATCCTACAAGCGCACGCAAACAATTTGTACCCATGCGCAAGCTGGTTTCTCACGCTCCGCCTCGATTCTCCGTGAACAACTTACACGCAATTATTAAGATTATCTAAAAACTACGCCACATACAAAAAAGAGTATCTATCTTTCGATAAATACTCCCCTTTATAATGCTCTTTAACGTGCGCGAGAGGATTCGAACCCCCGACACCTTGGTCCGTAGCCAAGTGCTCTATCCAGCTGAGCTACGCACACGTATGATTGTCGCAAAAGACTTATGATCTCCGCAACAGTCATTATTTTACATCACTTTCTTTGGTTTGTCAACTGTTTTTTTCTTATCAAAGTCAGCTTTCTCTCACCAGCGCCACAAAATCCACGGCCTCCTCCGCGGGTACCATCTGGGCGGTGATCTTCACGCCCCGGTCAGCCAGGTACAGAAAATCCTCAATATCCTTGTCCGACACGCTGACCGCCTTTTTCAGCATCCGGGTATTCTGTTTTCCTCCCATATTGCCCACATTGATGCTTTCCATATGAAAACCCTTGTCGTAGAGCCCCCTCATGGTCCCCGGACCCTTGGCCACGATGAACACCCTCTCGCCCTCATACTTGCCCGCGCGCAGGTTGGCGGCCGCCTTCTCCACTGTCAGGATGGACAGCTTACACTGCTTGGGGCAGGCCATCTTCAGGGCCTCTTTGTTGACAGTATCCTTCACCACCAGGTCGTCCACCACCATGATCCTGGTGGCCTTTGTGGCCAAAGTCCACACCGCGGCCACCTGTCCGTGGATCAGGCGGTCGTCGATTCTCACATTTACTATCTCCATCATCTCAGCCATCCTCCTTATTTTTTCACCTTCACAAATACCGGAGACGTCCAGGCCGCGTCCCCGTTCTTCTGCCAGATCCGCAGGCGGATATTGCCATCCTCTGTAAACTTAATCTTCCTGCATCCCCTCACCTCATAAGAACTCTGGGGATAAGCCTTGCCCACCCGGAATTTGTAGGCGTTATGCCACCAGGGATCATCCCGGTAATGGGTGATCTCTCCCCAGGTGTCTTCTGTCAGCTTCCTCACCTGGTCCCACAGGGCAAAGACCCGGGAACTCTCCAGCAGCTGCCTCACGGCCAGAGGATACTCCTTCCCATCAATGGTCAGCTTCATCACACTGTCCGCGTCCGCTTCCACCTCGAAGATAAACCCTTCTGTGGTCACATTACAGGAACCCATCCATTTGCCTGAGGCCGTGGACTGGTAGGTGGTCATGGAAAACTCACAGGAGGACTCCTCCACGCAAGTCAGCTCCTGCCCGAAATTATTCCAGCACTTCTCAATCCCCAGAATTTTCCCGTCCACGTCCAGACGGCCTGACCAGTTCTTGATCCACTGATCCTTGTAGACCCTGGTGTCCGGCCCCCAGCCCAGCTCCAGGCGGAACTTAAACCGAATCAGACCCTCTGGCCGCTGTCTCTCCCAGGTACCGGAGTGAACCACCATGTCTTCCAGAATATTATCCTTTAATATCTCGATTCTGTCCACCGCCGCTGTGCCTTTTACAAAAAATTCCAGGTCTGCCTCGCCAAACTCTGCCGTCACCTCGCCGCCCATGGGCACGCCGTTTACGGTCTCATCCACCTCGATCCGGCTCTGGGACACCCCATAAACCCGGCGGTTCTGCCATGCCTCCCAGATGGACTCCTTGGTCCGGTCCGCGGCCAGGACGCACATGCTCCCGTGCTCAAACACTCCCGGCACGCTGTGGTTGTCTCCCGCGGCGATGATGCCCACCTTGTAGCCTCGCTTCAGCCCCTGCTCATAGGTGGTCTCCCCGGTTCTTGGGCCCATGTGGACATGGCGGTTCATGGTCAGGGGACCGTCGTCGTTCTCGCTGCATCCGTGGCTGGAATAGATCTCCGCGAAAGGAGAGAAGGCCTCGTCATGGGTATCCCAGTTTTTGCCTCTGGATCCGGGCTGATAGGCCAGGTGATGTGGGATGCCTATGACCGCCTGACCCCGGAACCCTTCCACCAGCTCCTGATACCGGTGGGGATGTTTCTGGTCTTTGTCATTGTCCAGGAAAAAGATATTGTGGTCCCCGTCCAGTCCGGATCCCTGCCACTCATACCCCATAAACATGGGAAATCCCTCTTTTTCAGCCCGCCTTGCCAGTTCCCGCACCATCTCCCAGTCGGGCCCTGTCAGTTCATCCTCCAGACGGTCCTCTACCGCCAGCCCTGACGGGGTGGGGCGCATGATAAAGGGATAGTAGGCGATGGGCCAAAAATCCATTTCCTTCTTGATCTGGTCATACCACAGAGGCAGTTCCGCCATCTGATCATGATGAATATTGCTGTGCATATCTGTCCAAAGTTTCTTATATTCCATAGGCTCTCCCTCTCTATCTTGGAACATTTCTTCTTTCCTGGCTTGTCCTATGTTCCCGTCCATCACATGATTCCCAGGAATACCATCACGGCCGCGAACACCACGATCCCCAGGACAATCTTCGTGGCAGACCATTTCTTCTTATCCATGAGATACCACACCGCCAAAGTCAGCAAAAGCGGCAGAATTCCGGGCATGATCTTGTCAAAAATCTGTTCCTGGAGAGACAGGGTCATATCGCCGTTGACATACTTGTAGACAATACCTGCCTTCACTGTGGTGGCCGCCACCCCGCCGATGACGATGAGTCCCATCATGGTCAGGCCGGTTGTGATCTTTTCCACCAGGGTTTTGTTGGTAAAGAACATGTTGGCGGCTCCGATTCCCATGTCATATCCTTTGTGGAACAAAAACCATTGGAGCGCCACAATAGTGACCAGCCACACCACACCAAACAACACAGGGCCTAAAGGATTGCCGTCCTGAATACACAGACCCATGGCAATGCTCAGAAGAATGGGGCTGTAGGTTCCGATGAGCATGGAGTCGCCGATTCCCGCGAAGGGTCCCATAAGGGCGTTTTTGGTGTTGACGATCAGCTCCTCGCTGACATTCTCCCCCTTGGCCCGGGCCTCCTCCATGGCAATGGTGATTCCCGGGATCAGCGCGCCCAGCTGCGGCTCTGTGTTGTAAAACTGCATGTGGCGCTCCAGAGCTTTCTGATATTCCTCTGTACCTTCCCCGTAAAGTTTCTTCAAAACAGGCTCCATCACATGGCAGAAGGCCAGACCCATCATGCGCTCGAAATTCTGGGTGGCCTGAGCAAAGAAAATATAGGACCAGGCCGCCTTGTCAATATCCTTTCTGGTCAACAGGGATCCTTCCATCTGATTTTTATTCTTCATAACAGTCATCCTCCTCCTCTGTACTCTGGGGTGCCGGGACAGTTGCCGGAGCGCTGCCCTGAGCCATTACAAATATGATGGCCACCGCTGTGGCAAAGATCGCCAGAGCTGTCACGGACATGCTGGTAGCTCCGATCATCACCCAGCCCAGGAGAAACAGCACCAGCATCCACTGTTTGGACAGGGACTGCTTCAGCAGCATGGCAAACCCGATAGCCGGAAGCATCTTGCCTGCCACCTCAAAGAAATGAAGCATGCCGGCGGGCATGTTGTTGATCAGCATCTCCGCCACAGGAGTGCCCAGGTAGCACAAAAGCATGGCGGAACCCGCTCTCAGGATAAAGCTTGGAACAGCGGCAAGGTAAGTGGCCCTGTGGATCCCTCTGCCGTCTCCCTTGGCGGCAGCCTTGTCTCCCATATGGGGGAAATAGGCATTGATGGTCATAATAAAGTTAAACAGTCCCAGTCCCAGCATACTTAAAGGAACCGACAGAGCCACGGCCTGCTCTCCCGTGCCGCCGACAGCCAGGGCCAGGGGAATCCCCACATAAGCCGCCCAGTTCACATCAGCCGGCATGGCTCCTCCGGGAGTGATCTGCCCGATAAACAGAGCCTGAACCATAGCTCCCGCGATAACGCCGTTACGCACGTCCCCAAGAACAAGTCCCACAATGAGACCTGCCACAAGGGGCCGCCCGATCATATTCCAACCGCCTGTCACACCAAAAAACCACGGGGTCCGTTTACTGCCCAGATAGGCAAACAGACCGATCAGCAATGCCTGAAAAAAAGTCATATTCTTATCCTCCTACTCCTCATATTCGTCGTCAGCCCCTTCTTCCGGTACCTGAAACCATACCATGGCCTCCCGGCCCGCCGTCAGCCCGGACCGGGCCAGGGTCTCCGCGTCTTTCGCTCCTTCCCTGGCCAGATACCCATCCAGAATCATGGGGAGATTGGCCCCGCCGATGACCTCCATGGGCATCTGTCCCTCCATCTTCATACGGATAGAAACATTAAAGGGGGAACCGCCTGTCAGATCCGCGTAGATGATGATGTCCTGGCAGTCCGCCAGCCGGTCTGCCGCGCCTTTCAGCTTCCCCGCCAGCACCTCCACCGAATCCTCTGGAAGAAAATCCACCATCTCATAATAAGCCGGCTCTCCCGCCAGCAGCCTCAGCCCACTGGTAATCCCAGTGGCAAAACTCCCGTGTCCTGTCACAATCATACCTGTCATCCTACCACTCCTTTCCGCTCAGATGCTTTTCTCACCTTACATCCCTGCCTGTCCCCTCACACATAGTCCTCTGGATTCTTGGAGCTGGCCTTTAAGCACTCCTTCCGGTTCACCTTCCAGCCGGGCTTCACTTCTGTAAGCCCGCTCCTGACAGGATCCTTTGTCTTCTCCTGATAGTCCTCAAGCCTTCTCCTCATATCCAGCAGCACATCCTCATACCCTGGGTCTCCCACCAGATTTCTCCTCTCTCCCGGGTCATAGACCAGGTCGTAGAGGGCCTCCCCTGCCTTCTTCTGCCTGTCAAGGTCCCGGTCCATAAAAAAGTCCTTGGTCAGGGACTCGTCAATGTTGGACCGGTTGATCTTCAAATAAGAAGCGTCATAATAGCGGATATATTTATAACGTCCGGTTCTGACACAGCGCGCCGGTTCGTAGGAGGTATGGAAATTGATCTCCGCGAAAATATCATCTCTCACAAAGTTCCTCTCCCCAGACAGCAGAGGCACCGCGGACACCCCTTCCAGGTAATCCGGCTTCTCAAGTCCCAGAAGATCACACAGTGTAGGGAACACGTCCACATGAGACACCAGACTGTCGATGACCTTTCCCCCAGCCAGGTTCCCGGGAACATGGAGCATCAGGGCCACCCCGATGCCGCTGTCAAACAGCGTACACTTGGAAAACGGAAAGGCCAGCCCATGATCCGTGGTAAACAGCACAATGGTATTATCCCAGAATCCCTCTGCTTTCAGACACCGGATCACCTGGCCGAAGCAGGTATCCGCGCTCCTCACGCTGGTCAGATACCCCGCGAAATCCTCTCTCGTCTCCCTGGTATCCGGAATCGGATAAGGCGGCAGGGCCAGGTCCTCCCTGATATCCGGGTCACGTCTGTCCGGAAATCTCCTGTGAGTGGCATACATACCGTAAGACAGGAAAAACGGTCTTTCCCTGTCCTGGTCCCGGCTCCGAAGCCACCGGCACACCTCCAGGGCGTTCTCCTTATCCCAGTCCACCAACTCCTCCTGCCTGTATCCTTCGTTGTCCCTGGTTAAGTCCTCTCCATATCCAATCACGGAAGCGGCCTGCCCCCGGTCCAGATACCATCCAGCCTCGTGCTGAATCCCGCACAGCGCTGTGTCAAACCCGTTCCTGCCCAGATACTGTACCAGATGACGGCTGAAATCCATGGAAAATCCCCTCTGAGCCAGCCCCAGCATCCCCGTCTGGTGAGGATAAGTCCCCGTCAGCATGGCCGCCCTGCTTGGCGAGCAGGTAGGCCCCGCACAGTAAGCATTGCGGAAAACCGCCGCCTCCCCCGCGAACTTCTCCATCTCCGGCGTGGGAACCTTATATCCATAAGGACTCAGCACCCTCCCCGAATCATGGGTGTGAATATACAATACATTCCTCAATCCCTTTACCCGCCCTTTCTCGCATTGTGCATTTTTGATAATTTATTTCAATATGCTTATACTATATAATATAAATTCAATAATGTCAATATATTTATTCCCATATTTGTATTATCTTTTTCTCCGTCGAAATGTATCATAATGTTTATTTAAATGTAAACCATTTCCTTTCCGGTTATTGTCCGGGATGTCCTGTGAACATAACGACAACAGGTTACCAGCCTATTGTTATTTCCCCCAAAATCTATTACAATAAAGACATAATCACACATTTTATGAAAGAAGGGATTTCTCTATACCATGGCAGAGAAAAGAATCGCGCAATACAAACAGATCGAAAATGACTTGCTTCAGAAAATAAATCTCGGTTACTACAAAAAAGACGACCTGATTCCCACAGAGCTGGAACTGTCCAACACCTATCAGGTATCCCGGGTCACTGTCCGCAAGGCCACGGACAACCTGGTGGCCCAGGGGCTTCTCACCCGGGTGGCTGGTGTGGGAACCTTTGTCCGCCACCCTTCTGTCACCCTGAACCCCAGCTCCGTCCAGGGTTTCTCCCAGGTCATGGAGGAACAGGGCATTAAGGTACGCACAGAGGTTCCCACCTTCATGGTACAGAACGGGCCGGCCAATATCGCCTCCATCCTGGGGCTCGACACCGGGGAACCCATCTATTTCATCGAGAGGATCCGCTATGCCGACGAAAAGATCTTCCAGTTCGAGACCACCTACATGTCCACCCGCCTGTACCCCGACATGTCCATGCAGGTGCTGCGGCACTCCAAATACCAGTACATCGAACAGACAAAAGGGCTGAAAATCGCCTACAGCAACCATACCGTCACACCTCTCCACCCTTCCAAGCGAATCGCGGAGCTCTTTGACATTCCCCTGGATACCCCTATCCTCCGGGTTGCCAACACTACTTATCTAACCAACGGGCAGGTAATGGACTACACTGAGCTGACTCTCAATTCCCCGAAATATCAGCTGACCTATGTAAAAAAATAAAGCATCCCCATACGCTGACAGCGGGGGGATGCTTGAACAGGGGGCAGATGGTTACTGCTCAACCCATACATTATTAAATGGAGTGCACAGAAGGATACGTCCGTCAGCTCTCTGTACGGTATCATGGACCTTGGGAGAAACTCCCCAGTTTCTTGCCTCGTAAGCAAAATAGATACCTGTGTGGTCATTCATGATGATCTCCATGGCCTTGTCGTACAGTTCGATCCGCTTCTCCCTGTCTGTCTCCTTGAAAGCGTCATAGAGATACTGATCCACCTCCTCGTTATCATAGCCCCCGGCATTGGAGGTAGCGCTGAGGGTTTTTCTGGAAAACAGCTTCTCTAAGTAGCTGTATGGATCCAATGTACCGCTCCAGGAAAACGCGTACATGCTGATATTCTCATTTTTATAACCCTCTGTCACAGTTGCCAGGATCTCCGCGAATGCTCCTGAGTGGATATTCAGGGTGATCCCCACCTCGCCCAGATAATACTGGATCAGCTGAGCGATCCTCTCCCGGGTGCTGGTGTTAGGGATATAGATGTTCAATGTCATACCATTCTCATACCCCGCCTCCTTCAAAAGCGCTTTAGCGCCCTCCGGGTCATAGGCAGGCACCAGATCATTGTAGGATTCATTGTACCCCCAGGACAGATTGGTAAGAGGCTGATAGGCCCTTACCGCCTCGCCGTACTGGTACACATTCTGGATAACCGCGTCAATGTCAATGGCCTTGATGATGGCTTCCCTGACCCTGGGGTCTGCCGTAGGCCCTGTCTGCATGTTGAACCTGGCAAATGAGGTTCCTGTAGTGGGCTTCTGGATCAGCATCCCCGCGTCAGCGGCCTGCTGGATCGCTTCGGCCTGCAGATACTCGGCAATCTGCACCTCCCCTGTGATCAGCGCGTTTACCGCCTGATTTCCATCTGTGACCACACGGAACACCACCTCATCCAGATTAGCCTTCTCACCCCAGTAATCCTCATTGCGCTTTACAATGACACTCTCGTCAAGAGTCATGCTTTCCAGGATAAATGGTCCGCTTCCGATGAGATGCTCCGCGAAATTCTCACCCCAGCCTTCCACCTCGTCTCTTGGCAGAATCACATTTCCCGGGTCCGCGAGCTGCTCCAGGAAAGGACCGCAGGCTTCTTTTAAGTAAATATCAAACTCTGTGTCAGACACCACTTCCACATGATCAAAAAATTCCCGGCAGATACGGTCTGTACTGCACTCCGCCGCAATCCTTTCCAGAGAAAATTTTACATCGTCGGATACCACCTGGCGGCCATCCTGATACTGACCTTTCTGGAAATAAATATCATCTCTCAGAACAAAATGATAAACCAGACCGTCATCGCTTACTGACCAGTCCTTTGCCAGTACTGGAATCAAGTCCGTGTACTCCGCGTTGTAGGTCAGAAGAGGCTCCGCTACCTGGGAAATGATGCTGGCCTCATAAGCTTGTGTATAATCCTTTGGATCCAGAAGCGGAGTATAGTTGGGAATGGCGATGGTCAGGGTTCCTCCTGGCTGAACCTCCAGGTTTGCCTCATCCGCCGCCCCGTTTCCGCCAGCGTTGCCATCTGCCTGGCTCTGGCTGCCCGCGGTGGCGGAGTCCGCGCCGCTCTGACCGCCGCAGCCGCCTAAAGCCGCCGCGACCATGCACGCGGCCATGAAAACCGCCACTATTCTTTTTTTCTTCATTGATTAGAATCCTCCCATTTCATAAATATATGTCATACCATAAAGGCTCATGACCGTCTACAGATCGCAGATTACCTGCTCAATCTTTGTAGGATAATATGTGATCTTTTCAATACCAGTCTCTGTCACCAACACGGTATCTGACAGACGGAACCCGCCCAGTCCCTTCACATACAGTCCCGGTTCTACGCTGAATACCATCCCCGGTTCGATGACCGTATGGTCGCTTCTGTCAAAAAACGGCAGTTCATGGCCAGCGAAGCCAAGAGAGTGACCGGTATGATGACGCCAATACTCCATCAGATCATTTTCCTCATAATACTTTAATACAGCTTTATCTACATCAGAACAGGGAATTCCGGGCCGGATAGTCTCATAGGCCACCTTCTGAATCTCCAGGGCATGGCCGTAAAACTTTACCTGCTCTTTACTTGGCTCGCCCACAAACATAACTCTTTCCAGCTCACTGTTATAACCCAGCAATGCCGCTGAGGCCCCTGTCACCAGAGTATCTCCTCCGCGAAACGTGGCATTGGTTGTCAGGGCGTGGGGCAAAAACGAATTAGGGCCGATCTGTCCCCGATAGCCCGCATGGGCCTCAGCTCCTCCGGCAGGCCTGAAATCAGGCCCAAGAGTCTTTAACATGATTTGGGTCGCCTCACTGGAAGCCCGGTTGACCACATCCAGTTCCTTAAGCCCTGCCTTTGTATATTCCTGCAGCAAGGTGTGAGCCAAATTTCCCCACCGGGCGCTTTCCCTGATCATCATCTGGTCAAAAGGGCTCTTGATGATCTTCAGCTCCTCCACAAGGGTTGGAAACAGCTTGATCTCCATATCCCCCCGCAGAGAGCTGAGCTTAGGTCCCCGGTATCCCCAGTACGCGCCATATCCGTCGCTGTCCGCCGCCACAGTGCCGTGAGACAGCCCCATACTCTCCAGCAGTTCCGCCAGATACAGCATGGGATGCTTCTCGGTAGGATATTCCGGATAATACTCGATCCGATCTATATTCTTGGCCACTTCCTGGGCATGTTCCAATTCCAGTCTGGGAACAAGAAGCGCCGCCTCACGGTTCTCCTTCAGGATCAAGGCCATGGGGCGCTCCGTGGGAATCAACGCGCCGCCGGTAAGGTAGAGCAACGCACCGGAAGAAAAAAAGATCATGGCTTTACAGCCCTGGGATGTTATCCTTCTCATCACTTTATCCCGCCGACTGTCAATCTCCGATACCGGAATATCCGTGATATTCCACTGTGTAATGGTATTGCTCATATCCTTGTCTCCCCTCATCTTTTCTATGCCACCTGAAATACAATCGAGTAGGGGAGGTCCTTCCCCCTACTCGCCCGTGCCGGGGCGGGGCCGCTTTAGCGGCCATATTCCTT
>CAJUSJ010000071.1 GCA_910588865.1 uncultured Lachnospiraceae bacterium | reverse complement strand
CGGGAGTACAGTCCGGAAAGACGGCGGCTGGGGCTGGCCAAGTCCTTACCGGTTATGAGGCCTGGGTGAACGGGGGCCGGGTTACGGGAACCATGCCGAACCAGGGGGCTAAGACAGCGGGAGTAAACTGTGGCGGCACCTACACAATTCCCGCGGGGTATCACAACGGTCAGGGGAAAGTGACCGGGAACAGCCTGGCCTCGCAGACAGACGCCACATCGGGCGCTGGGGACATCTTGAGCGGAAAGACTGCCTGGGTGAAAGGAAGTAAGATCACGGGAACCATGGCCAATAAGGGAGCCGTGACGGGTTCCGTGAACTGCGGAGGAAGCTACACCATTCCGGTGGGGTACCACAACGGCTCCGGAAAGATTACCGGGAACAGCCTAGCGTCCCAGACAGACGCCACATCGAGCGCTGGGGATATCTTGAGCGGAAAGACGGCCTGGGTAAAGGGGAGCAAGCTGACGGGCACCATGGCCAATAAGGGGGCCGTGACCGGTTCCGTGAGCTGCGGCGGCACCTACACGATCCCCGCCGGGTACCATAACGGCTCTGGCAAGATTACCGGCAATTCCTTAGCGTCCCAGACGGGGGTACAGTCGGGAAAGACAGCGGCTGGGGCTGGACAGGTGCTTACCGGGTATGAGGCGTGGGTCAATGGCAACCGGGTGACCGGTACCATGGCGAACCAGGGGGCTAAGACCTCCAGCTTGAGCTGCGGGGGGTCTTACACCATTCCTGCGGGATATCATAATGGATCTGGGAAGGTCACGGCCAACTCCCTGGCGTCTCAGACAAGCGCGGACGCGGGGGCGGGCGATATACTGACAGGGAAAACCGCTTGGGTAAATGGGAGCAAAGTAACTGGGACATGGAAAGGATATGATCTGGACACAAAAACCTATACAACCAATCCTATTGTTATCTGGTGGCCACCTGTTACGCAATGGTGTTTTGGACTTGTTAGACGGGGCTCAAACGGTGTTGCGGTAGCGTTTTTTGCGTTAGATACCGACGCGATACATCGTTATTCCTTGACAAATCCCAACTATTGTAGTTACGTGCTTGTATCACAGGACTGGTCGACAAGAAATATTACTGTTGAAATCAAAGGCGCAGACACTATAACAGCAACCTGCTATTTTGTTAACAGAAAGGTGAATTGGTAGTGTTGTGGAATAGAAGCGGAAAGACGAAGGTATACGCGGACTTGATCCGAAAAGGCCTTAAGACCCTGGAGCGGGTACCGGAGAGGCTGAGGGCGGAGGTAGAAGCTGTCTTGGTTAGTAAAAAAACTAATTGGAATTCTAAAAGGTAGGTGTAAGACAATATATTCAAAAACACCTACCTTGAATTTTTATTTTTCTCAACTATTTTGTCTGGATTTCTTAAAAATTGTGTCATGCCACAATGACTTTCCTTACAGGACATTATAGCGCGGGAAAGGATCACGCGCGACCACATATTATCAAACCAAAAGAACCCGTGCGCATGGGTTCTTTTTTACATGGGAGGAGGTGAGGAAAGATGTACGTGGACGCCCAGACAATCCTGTCAGGGGCTTCCCTGATGGGAGCCGCCAGCGTATTATTAGGAGGCCTGTTCGCCGCCTACCGCTGGTATCAGCGCCAGAACAAGCAGGACGAGGATATCAAGTCCATGAAGGAGGAAATGTGCCTTTTGACTTATGGGGTCCTGGCCTGCCTGAAAGGGCTCAAGGAGCAGGGATGCAACGGCCCGGTGACGGAGGCGGTGGACAAGATCGAGAAACACATGAACCAGGAAGCGCATAGATAGTATTAAGATGTCAGCCGGGGGAACCGGCGGAAAGAGAGGAAGAGAATGAGTATCAATATGAATGAGGTGACGCCGTATCTGCTGTATTTGCTTACGGCCATCGGGGTGATGGCCTTTGTTGTCTCCATAATCACCCAGGTGGTTAAGTCCTGGCCAGGGCTGAACAGGATCCCCACGGCGGCGGTTGTAATTATCCTGTCCCTGGTTCTGTGCCCGGCGTCGTTCGTGGCGTTGATGTCCTGGCGGAAGGAACCGATTGAGTGGTACATGGTCTTTGCCTGTATGATAGCCGCCTTTATTGTGGCGCTGGTGGCCATGGACGGCTGGGAGAGGGTGAAGGAGATATGGGAGAGGACCGTATATAAAGAGAAGTAACTCGCGCCGGCGCGAGTCGTAAGACGTGAGTGCCTGAGAAAAGAAAGAATCCCCGGTTGCGCGCCGGGGATTCTTTCTAACCAACATTAAGTCTTTCCTTTAACGCGTCCTGTAATACGCGGGACAAACTCAATCCGGTTTCGGTTACTTTATCGTCCATCCACTTGGGTATGCTGACAGTGCGCTTTACCGCGCGGCCGTCCTTCACGTCGGCGCGGATCAGGCTTACAAATTCTTCCCGTGAAAGATCAATGGTTTTCAGATCACTTGCGGACGGAATAAATTGCTTTTTATCTGTGAGATATTCTATCCACTGCGTGAGGGCCGCCTGAGCCATGTAAATGGCGTTTCCCAAGGATTTTCCCTCGCTGATACATCCCGGTAAATCAGGATAAGTGATGGTATAGGAGCCATCGTCATTTGGATGGAAGATGGCTGGATACACATATTCTGCCATATGAGACCTCCTTTATATTGATTGGAGGGAGGGGCTTTATTTCAGCCCCGCCGCTCTTAGAATGGATCTTGCTGTGTTTTCATTAATTTTCCGGTGTCTTGGGACTTGTAGAGGACGTCCGCCGTCTTTTTCGTAGATTGTGTGATCGCCATCGTCACGATCTACTTTATATCCGGCGGCTTCCAGTTTTTTACTAAGTCCCTTCGTTTCATTTAATCACCTCCTCTATGATTATATTATACTACGTAATTTACGTAATATCAAGATGAAAAATAAGTAATTTACGTAAATATAAGCTGAGGAGACATTATATTGATGAGAGCGGAGCCGAAACCAAGGAAAACCTGATAATCAGAGCCCCTTCCGGAGAGGGGTATTCTTTTTTGAAAATTTAAATGAGGAGGAATAACGATGGGAATCATACAGACAAAAGTCACCCCAGAATTCAAAAAATAGGTAGGGTACTGTGAGAAAAATAAAAAGGATCACCTAGGATCCTACGACAACCCGGAAGACTTTAAGACCAATGCCGGAGACGGTAACTATACGGTGTTCGCGGATCTCTACAGGCAGAAAATCGGAATCAATGTCCAGGGACAGCCCTGGTGTGACTCCTTTGTGGACACGGTGCTGATCCATCTGTTTGGGGTGGACGCGGCCAGGGAGCTGCTTGGAGGATTTTCCGCCTACACTCCCACCTCTGTCAGTTTCTACAAAAAGATGGGCCGCTACCATCAGACCCCTCAGGAGGGAGACCAGATCTTTTTCCATAACGGGACCAGGGTCTATCACACAGGGTATGTGTATAAAGTGGAAAACGGTATAGTCTATACAGTGGAAGGCAACACCAGCTCTGAAAAGATCCTGGAAAATGAAGGCGGCTGCGTGGCGTACAAGCAGTATCCTGTCGGCTGGATCAATGGAAGCCGTCGGATCGACGGCTACGGACGGCCCGATTACTCCCTTGTGGAGCCTCAGGAAAAAGGATACACTCAGGGATTCCTGCGGGCCGCTGACGGAAAGCGGTGGTGGTATCAGTTCGCGGACGGAACCTATGCCCAGGGCGGATGGCACTGGCTGACAGAACGAACCGGAGGCACCTCTGGCTGGTATCTGTTTGATGAAAAGGGCTATATGCTCACCGGATACCAGAACGCTCCTGACGGCAGAAAGTATTTCCTCTGTCCAGAACCCGGCGTTAACGAGGGAAAATGTATGGTCACGGATCCCAGGGGGGTTCTGATGGTGGCGGATTGGGATATGGAGAACGAGTGTTACAAAACAACGGATCAGGGAGGGAACATATGAAAAATTACATAGGGATAAAAATAGTAAAAGCGGAGCCCCAGGAGAGGAATGGACTGCCTGGGTACCGGATAAAATATCCAGACGGTTATGTTTCCTGGAGTCCGAAGGAAACTTTTGAAAAGGCATACAGAGAGTTGGACTGTGAAGACTTCATAAACGGTCAGGAATAAGATATTCGGGCATTATGTCAACGGCTATGCGGTGACCGGCTGGCAGGAGGTTGGCGGAAATTGGTACTACTTCGAGCTAAGAGCTGGACACCCCCCTGGAGTGTGGGCTGTATGTGACAGATTCCCAAGGAGTCCAGGAAATAGGGGAATTTTATTAAAATGGCGTGGTGGCATTTGTCACCGATTTGCCACCGTGTTACAAAATATCAGGATAAATTTATAAAAACTATTAAGTTGAACCCTCTGAAAATGCTTAGTTTGTAATGCTTGTGTGGCTTGACGATATATGGTAAAATCGAAATATCAAATTTTTCCATGCACGGGGAATATAGAGACCGTGGTGGCCTTAAACCGCATAAAATAAGGATTTACAGCTATGGAAGGGGGGACAAAAGATAGTGAGTTATGAGGATAAAAGAAAGATAGCCATTGAGGAGACGGCAAAATGGGTGAGCCGGCAGACGGAGCAGGTCTGGCGCGCTTTAAAGGTGTGGGAGGAAGAGAAAAACAGGGAGCTGAGAATAAAGAGTCATAAAACGGAGACAGAGTATCAGTTTGTATACAGGGGAAAAGTCCTGGCAGAGGCCAGAAGCTATTTTTGCCGGGAAGAACGCCAGTGGAAGTTTGAAGTGACATGGGTAGATCAGGAACAATACCAGGCTGTAAGGGAATATTTCGCAAAGCAGCGGCAGAAGGGCAGAATATAAACCTCCTGTTTTGATAATTCCCTTTTGGTAAAGTCTGGTCTACCCGAAAAACTCCCTCTCCGCGAACAGGCACACATCATCCACGAACTCTTCCACCTGGAATTTCTCTTCCAGTTCTAAGTAGCATTTTGCCATGCTGATGTAGAGATCAGCCAGCAGGTACGTAAAAATCGGCTGGCTGATCCTCAGCCGGCACCCTTCATTTTTCATATCTTCCAGGGTCTGGTCCAGAAACTGGATCAGATAGTCCCTTAAAGTGTCCATAAAGATCCCGTTTTTGTTGGTCTCATAGATTTTCCGGAAAGCTTCTTTATTTTTATCTATGGTGCTGATAAATCTGGTCACGAATTTCCGGCCTTTTCCGTCTTTTAAGTAAACCACATCTTTATTCAGGTCAGACTCGTCAAAAAATGTCTGCAGGCAGTAGAACAGAAGATCATACTTGTCCTCGAAATACCGGTAAAAAGTGGAGCGGGGCACCATGGAGCGGTCGCACAGATGGGTCAGGGAGATCTTCTCAAAGGGTACTTCCTCCAAAAGCCGGAACAGGCACTGGCTTAAAAGGAGGTAGGTGCGTCTTGTGGATATTTTCTCATTGGGGACGTTCACGGCAAATCTCCTCGTTCTGTACAAAAATGTACAGTTTTCTTAAAACTGTCTCATTTAAAACAAAAATTTAAAAGTGATTCTTGAGTATTTTACCATAATGATACATAATATGGCAAGTAATGAAATCACAAAGAAAGGAATAAGGGAGCAATGAGGGAGAAAAAGACTTCCGAGAATTTCATGATGAAGCTGGCGGCTTTTATTGTGAATAAGAGGAAAGCATTTATTGTGCTGTTTGTTCTTGCCTGTATCTACAGTGTGATCTCCATCCCAAAGGTAGGGGTGGTCGATGATTTGACAGAGTACCTTCCGGAGAGCACAGAGACCAGGCAGGGACTGGATATCATGAACCGGGAATTTACCACTTTCGGGTCAGCGAAAATACTGGTGAGCAACATCACCTACGAGAAGGCGTTAAGCCTGGCCGGGGAGTTAGAGGAGATCCGGGGCATTTCGTCCGTGTCCTTTTACGATGAGGAGGACGAGGATTATGATAGCGGCGACAGGGCGGATTACTATAAAGACGCCAGCGCTCTTTTCACGCTGACCTTTGAACAGGAGGAGGATACAGAACTGTCCCAGGAAGCCATGGCAAAGGCGCGGGAAACGCTGGAGGGGTATTCTTCTTATATATATACCACTGTGGACAAAGACGACGCGGCTTCCCTGAAGGCGGATATGAGAGTCATCGTGGTGATCGTGGTTCTGATCATCCTGGTGGTGCTTCTGTTCACCTCCAAGACCTACATGGAGATCGTCATCTTTCTGGCAGTGTTCGGCGTGGCGGCCCTTTTAAACATGGGTACCAACTACTGGTTCGGGGAGATCTCCTTTGTGACCAATGCCGTGGGAGCGGTTTTGCAGCTGGCCCTGGCCATCGACTACGCTATTATCTTGTTCCACCGCTTTATGGAGGAGCATGAGGATAAGGATACCATTGAGGCCATTATTGTGGCTTTAAGCAAGGCGATCCCGGAGATTTCCTCCAGCAGCCTTACCACGGTGTCCGGCATGGTGGCTCTGATGTTCATGCGGTTTGGGATCGGCATGGATCTGGGAAGGGTGCTGACCAAGGCGATCATTATCAGCCTTCTGACAGTGTTCCTTCTGATGCCGGCATTGATCGTCATGTTTTCCAGCGCCATTGACCGAACCGCGCACCAGAATTTTGTGCCATCCATCAACTTTTGGGGTAAGATCGTGGTGAAGCTGCGGTACATCGGTGTTCCGGTGTTCCTGGCGATCGTGGCGGCGGCCAGCGTTTACGCGGGAAAATGTCCTTACATATATGATATTAACTCCATTGAGTCCAGCAAGAAAAATGAGTTTATGGCTTCAAAGGAGAGAATCGAGGAAACCTTCCAGGTGACCAACACCATGGCAATTGTGGTTCCCAGGGGGGATTATGAAAAAGAAGGGAAGATCTTAAAGCGTCTGGAGGCCATAGATGAAGTGGACACGGCTCTTGGGCTTGCCAATGTGGAGGTAAGCGACGACGGAAAATATATTCTGGTAGATAGACTGAGTCCCCGGGATTTTTCCCAGGTGTCCGGAGTGGATCTGGACGTAGTGCGGGTATTGTACCGGTTCTATGCCATTGACAAAGAGCAGTACAGCGCGTTTATGAAAAATCTTGACGATTACAAGGTTTCGATCATTGATATGGTGGACTTTATCTATGAGCAGAAGGAAAAGGGCGGGCTGGAGTTTGACGATGAGCTGTCGGAGGAGATCGACCAACTTTATGACGCCATGTGCGATGCCAGGGAACAGCTGGAAGGAGAGGAGTATGACCGTCTGGTATTTAACCTGAAAGGTCCGGTGGAGGGAGCGGAGACGTTCCGGATCGTTGACCGGATCCGGGATATTGCCCTGGAGTACTATGATGAGGTTTATGTGGTGGGGGATGCCACCAGCAATTACGACTTAAGCAGCTCCTTTGAGCGGGACAATGTGATCATCAGTGTGCTGACAGCCCTGTTCGTGGGGATCATCCTGCTGTTTACCTTCCAGTCCGCGGGTCTGCCTCTTTTGCTGGTGCTGACCATCCAGGGAAGCATCTGGATCAATTTTTCCGTGCCTTACCTGTCACAGAGCACCATGTATTTCTTAAGCTACTTAGTGGTCAGCTCCATTCAGATGGGCGCTACCATTGACTACGCCATTGTCATCACCAGCCGGTATCTGGATTTGAGGAAAACCATGGAAAACAGAAAGGCGGCGGTGACAGAGGCGCTGGACCAGGCATTTCCCACCATTATCACCTCAGGTACCATCCTGACCAGCGCTGGATTTGTCATCGGATATCTGACCAACAACGCGGTTATCGCGTCCCTGGGAAAAGTGTTGGGAAGGGGAACCTTGATCTCCATCATTCTGGTCATGACAGTGCTGCCTCAGCTTCTGCTGCTGGGCGATAAGCTGATCGACAAGACCGAGCTGACAAGAGCGGTAAAACCGAAACAGGAGGTATAGTATGATACATAGAAATAGAAAGAACCGGAAAGGGACAGCCATTCTGTTAGCGTCCGCCCTGATTATGTCAGGGGCAGGAAACCGCCTGGGGGAGATTGTGGCCTACGGGGCCCCGGAGACAGAAGAGGGGGGGGCGGCCGGAACCGGAGAACTGGCCAATCACGGGGATTCGGATGCCCAGGGGGCTGTCCAGGCAGAAGCCCAGGATACTGCCCAGGACCAGGTCCGGATCACCACGGCGGAAGAATTTCTGGAATTTGCCGAAAACTGTGTGTCAGAGCGGTATTCTAAGGGAAAGACCTTTATTCTGGATGCGGACATCAATCTCCAGGACACGGACAACTTTGGGCCGATTCCTGTGTTCGCGGGGACATTTGAGGGAAATGGCCACGGAATCATCGGTTTTTCCGTCACCGGGCCTGGTTCTAATCTGGGCCTGTTCCGGTATGTACAGGAAGGGGCAGTGGTGAGGAATCTGACGGTTCAGGGAACCCTGCGGCCCACAGGGAGCCGGAAAAATATAGGCGGCATCGCGGGCGTCAACAGAGGGCTTATTGAGCAGTGCGCGTTCAAGGGCCAGATCATGGCCCAGGAGGCCGCGGGGGGCATCGCCGGATACAATGAAATTACAGGCATTATCCGGGGCTGTGAAAATCAGGCCGCGCTCACAGGCAATCTGAAGACCGGAG
Source organism: uncultured Lachnospiraceae bacterium (assembly GCA_910588865.1). Classification (GTDB taxonomy): domain Bacteria; phylum Bacillota; class Clostridia; order Lachnospirales; family Lachnospiraceae; genus UBA3402. The sequence continues at coordinate 11,464 of CAJUSJ010000071.1, read as the reverse complement.
GCATCGCCGGATACAACCAGGGGCTCATGGAGGACTGTGTGAATCGGGGGGAGATCAACGGCACAGACCAGGGAGTCACGGAAAATGGGGACAGCCAGTTTTCCTTAAACAGCATGGGCTTAGAGGACAGTATCCGGGTAGAGCGGGTTAACGACGCGGGCGGAATCGCGGGTTTGTCCCTGGGAACCGTGAGAAATTCCAGCAATTACGGAAATGTGGGATATCCCCACACCGGCTACAATTTAGGCGGAATCGCGGGGCGTCAGAGCGGCCTGGTGGAAAACTGCCAAAATTACGGGCAGGTACAGGGAAGAAAAGACGTAGGCGGCATCACCGGACAATTTGAACCCTATCTGACCATCAAGTATGAGGAGGACATGTTCGGCAGCCTGGAAGCTCAGATGGATGAGCTGTCCCAGATGAGTGATTCCATGTCCCAGATCATTGAGGAGGCAGGAGACACGGCCTCCGGCAATCTGGACAGGATAGACGATCAGCTGGGGAAGATCAAAGACATCGGAAGATTTTACAAAAATATCTACAAAGAAGGAGGGGAAGAGTTTGACAGCCAGGTGGACCAGTCCTTAGACGAGATTCAGGACATTATGGATCACACGGACCTGGATCTCTACAGCGGCCAGACCCAGCTCCGCTACCGTTCAGCCAAAGACAATTTAGAGAGGATGAAGCAGCTGAGGGCGGAGATGCTGGAGGGCTATGGCGGAGACATCAGCGACGCGGAGGCATTAAGACAGTGGCTGTCCAACCGCCGCCAGCAGATGGAGGAACTGCTTAACCGCGCGGGGCAGCTTAATGAGGACCTGGAGTATGTGGCCACCCATGTTCCGGAAGAGGCGGCAGCGGGAGCGGAAGATTTTGCGGACAGTCTGGATAACCTCCATGTGGAGGCCAGCGGGCTTATGGACACCATCCGAAGCAATGCCGACAAGCTGAGAAATGATCTGGATTCCATGGATGAAGAGCTGACCGCGGGATTTGACTCCCTTTCGGGAAATGTAGATACCCTCTCCGGCGATCTGAAGGACAGCAGGAGTCAGATTCGGGATCAGAAGAATCAGATCCAGGATCAGATCGACCAGATGAGGGCTACAATCTCCGGAGGAGTGGACCGGGCGAGAGAGGAGAAAGATCTATTTGAGGATGTATCGGATCTGGAGACCCAGGAACCGGCAGAAGGGATGATCACCGGCTGTATCAACGAAGGGGCGGTTACAGCGGATTTTCAGGCAGGAGGCATTGCCGGGATCATCGGCATGGAGACCAGCCTGGATCCGGAGCAGGATCTGGAGGCAGACCAGGAGCGCACATTAAATGTGACCCGGGACATGAGGGCCATTGTATCTGACTGCGTCAACCGCCAGCAGATCCAGGTAAAAAATGATTACGCGGGAGGCATTGTGGGCAAGGCCAATCTGGGAGCCCTTATAAGAAATCAGAACTACGGCGACATTCTGGCAGAGGATGGGAACTACACAGGAGGGATCACAGGCAGCAGCGCCTATGTGCTGCGGGGAAATTACAACATGTGCGCCATAACCGGCAATAATTACGCGGGCGGCATCGCGGGATGGGGAACCGATATCCTTGACAATTATTCCATGGTTTCCTTTGGAAACCTGGAAGGAGAGTGGATCGGGACCGTGGCCGGGGATGTGGATCCCGACGGAGTGGTGGAAGGCAACTTCTATGTGGAGGAGGGTCTGGGCGCTGTGGACAATGTCACCTATGAGAATCAGGCCCAGGGGCTTGCCTACCAGGATTTTTGCGGACAGCCTCAGGTGCCGGAGGAATTTGGCCGGCTTACCGTGAAATTTATGGTGGAGGACCAGGTGTTAAAGACCGTGGTCTGTAAGTATGGAGGCAGCGTGCCAGAGGAAGAGATTCCCCAGGTGCCTAAAAAAGACGGATACTACTATATGTGGGAAGAGAAAAATCTGTCCTGTGTAAGGGGAAATGAGAAAGTCCGGGCCATCTACAAGGCATGGAATGCCACCATAGCGTCGTCGGAAGATAAGATGCCCGTGATGCTGGCGGAGGCGGATTTCTACCCCGGCACCACTCTTGAGGCCAGGGAAAGGGCAGAGGAATATCCGAAAGAGCGGATACCAGACGGATATCAGGCCGTAAAAGGCTATGAATATTCCATCACCCAGCCGGAAGGGGCGGAGGAGCCGGAGTCTGTTAGGATCCATGTTCTGGCGGATGGCTGTTCAAAACAGGCTGTCCTGGGCATCATGGAAAATGGTCAGCTCCGCGTGGCGGACAGTCGGAGGGATGGCGAATATCTTGTATTCTCGTCAGAAGCCTCCGGGGAGGTGGTGATCCTGGAGCCGGAACGAAATATAGCTGTGTGGGTGCTGGCCGCGGCTGCTGTGCTGGCGGCATTGTGGCTGGCGGTCCGAAAGCTTGGAGGCAGGAAGAAAGGTAAAACGGCAAAAGCAGGACCAGAACAGGAGGAAGCAGGCTCCGGTGGGCCGGACAAGGCGGAGCCAAAGGGCGGTGAGCCGGATACCATGGGCGAGAGGGCCGGGAACGCGGCAGGAGTGAAGCCGGAAGCAGGGAAAGCGGAACCCGGGGAACCAGAAGCCAGGGAGGCCGAACCCGCGGAATCAGAAGCCAGGTAAGACGAACCCGCAAAGTTAGAACCAGCGGAGTCAGAACCCATGGAATCAGAACCCGGAAATATGTCAGGCCAGGCCGGCTTTGATCCGAAAGCGTAAGCTGGCCTCAGGGCCTGACATGATACAGGGGAAGCGAGGTTGGGAAGATTAAAAAGAAAGCCAGAGGTGTGGTTATGGAGAAGGAGAACCAGTGGGAAGAGATTGACGAATCACAGCTGACCATAGCGCAGCGGTGTGTGTACCGAAACAGAAGGAAGGCCGTGGAGCTTTACAGAAACGGATGCGGCGCCGTGGAGATTTTCCGTGCTACAGGGCTAAAAGAAACAGCCGCGGCCAGGCTGTGGGAGAGATGCCGGGCGAAAGATCCCCATACAGGACAGTGCGGCGGGTACAAGGCCCTGGTGCCCAAGTCCAAGATCAAAAAGTTTATCCGCTGACAGAGGAGGGCGGCAGGGACATGTATTCCGAGGGCCGTTTTCCCGTTACTTTGAAAAACGCGTTGGAGAAATGGTTGGGGTTGGAAAATCCCAGTTCCCTGGCGATCTGGGTCACAGTCATATTTTTCTCCTGCAGGAGCTGAAGAGCATACTCCATCTTGCAGTTCAGGATATATTCCTTGGGCGACAGGCCCAGGGCTGAGGAGAAAATCTTGTACAGATAGCTCTCGCTGACACCGCAGACATGGCTGATCTGGGAGATCCGCAGAGGTTCCCGAATGTTGGCGGCAATGTAGCTGGCAGCCTTGTTGAGAACCAGGGCAGAGGCGGCATTGGCCCGGGGAGCCAGGTCCGCCTCCCGGTAGCCTCCCTTCTGACGAAGAAGTTCCATGACCAACAGCATCAGGTAGCTGTGGATTTTGTGGTAATATCCGGGACGCTGCTTTTCATACTCCTCCATGATGGTGTGAAAATAAAACTCCACAGGAGAGCGGAGCGCGTGGAAAGCCCGGATCTTTCCAGCGGTTTCCATGATACGGATAAAGTTCTGTTCCCGGTGACGGGGCAGCACATGAAAATACAGATAGAGAAATTCCGGGGGGACCTGGTCGTCCACTCCGCCCGCACTGTAAATGGTGTTGGGGGGAGTGTAGAGCACGTCCCCCTTTTTCAGCGTCAGTACAGAGCCGCGGATAATGTATCGGATAGGGTTTTCTGTAACATAGATGACCCGGTGACAGGGCAGTGAGGTGTTGGAAATGGAGGTGGCCCGGGCCACAAAATGTCCCAGAGACAGCAGGGACAGCTGATAGGTATTCAGTTCACGGGACAGCGCATCCTCGGCGAGAGGGGCGAGGGAGTTGAATTTAGGGTTGTTGATCACAAGGGTACCTCCTGTAACAGGTGCTGGCCTGGCCGGTTTGGGCCGCTTGCCGGGAATAGGAACGATTTTGGAAGAAACAATACGGAAAAATGTATGACTTTATTTTACAGTAAAGATATAATAAAAGCAAGGTCGATCCACACTCTGCTCTGGAAAAGTTCAAGTGTGAACAATATGCGGGTATACAGTCGCGGAGTGTGGAACCTGCTATAAAATATTATTTGGGAGGATACAATCTATGAGAAAACGCGGCGCGGCATTGTTATTGGCAGCGGCCATGGTCCTGGCAGGCTGTTCATCAGGCAAGGAAGCCTCTGAACCGGTAACCCAGGCTCCGACCACATCAGCGGCAGACACTACCAAGGCGGCCGAGGAAGCGGCTCAGCCTGAGGAGACGAAAGCCCCGGAGCAGGAAGCGGAAGACCCCTCAGCCAACATCCAGGCAGATGAGGAAAAAGAGGCGGATGTGATCATCGTGGGAGCCGGAGGAGCCGGGCTGGCGGCAGCTATCGCGGCGGCGGACGAGGGAGCCGGGAGCGTCATCATTGTGGAGAAGCTTGGAAAGACGGGAGGTTCTCTAAACTTTACCAGCGGCTCCATGTCAGGCGCGGAGACCATTATCCAGGAACTTGACGGAATTGAGGACACCAAGGAATCTTATATTGAAGATATCATGTCCAACGGCGCGGGGTTGGGCAACAAGGAACTGATCCAGATATTCGTGGACGAGGATGTGGACGCGATCCAGTGGCTGTGGGATCACGGGCTGAGCGAGTATACATTTTCCGAGCAGAACGGCAAAAAGAGCGTGTTCGCCCCGGAGCACCAGCTGTACTCCATCCAGAGGACCTACAAGCCAAAGGCCATGGACCCCGCTAATTACAAGTCAGCGGTCCACGAGATCTTAGATAAAGAGATAGCCGGGTACGACAATATCCAGATCGATTATTACACAGAAGTGACCGAACTTGTGGGAAATGACAAGGGACAGGTTCTGACAGCGGTTGGCTACAACAGCGACAGCAAAAAAACCGTTGCCTACAGGGCTAAAAAAGGTATTATCATGGCCACGGGCGGCTACTCCGGCAACCCGAAGATGATGGGTGAGTACGCTGAGTACGGGGAAAACTACTTAGTAGGCGGAGCGGACAGCGCGGACGGCAAAGGGATTCGGATCATGCAGGAAGTAGGCGCGGCTGTGGATCAGGAGAAGCTGACCTACATTCCAACCTTCCCCATGGGACTTGAATACAGTGAGGGAAAAGGGGCCATCGGCGATGTCTATATGTGGAAAGCCGGAGGGATCTATGTAAATCAGGAGGGCGAGCGGTTCATCAATGAGACTCTTGACGAGGTGGTTCCAAGGGAGACGGCTTTGGAAGAGCAGACAGGGGCTGTTCAGTACAACATTTTCACAGACAAGATTGTGGAGGACCTAAAGGCAGCCAACGCGGCGTTCATGTGGGAATACTACTATGAGCCGGAAACTGGAATTGGCCATAAGCTGATCCAGTCCGCGGACACCTTGGAGGAGCTGGCCCAGATCATCGGCGTTCCAGGTGACGCCCTGGTAAAAACCGTGGAGGAGTATAACGCTGCCGTGGACGCGGGCGGAACCGATGAGTTCGGGCGGGATTTAAGCGGCGCGGTCACAGCCTACAGCGTGGCGGTGAACAAGATCGAGGGAGACCGGTACTACGCGGTGCCCATCAAGGCCCTGGTTGTCATGACCCTGGGCGGAGTTACCGTAAACAATGATATGCAGGTAGTAGATGAGGCGGGGAATGCCATCCCCGGACTGTACGCGGCAGGAGAAGTGGTAGGCGGAATCTGGGGACGGTTCGTGTCCGGAGGAACCGGCGTCATGGGTCCCGTGGTATTTGGACGGATCACTGGCCGCAATGTGGTCAACATGGATCTGGCGGAAGGACAGCCGGTAAAGGCAGCTTCCTTTGTGCTGGAAGAGTCCCTTTTTGAGAAAGAGGAGTCAAAGGCGGAAAGCTATGATATGAGCGGTCTGAAAGACGGTTCCTACGAGGCCACCGTGGACGGACAGAACGGAGAGATGACGGTTCAGGTGGTTGTGGAAGACGGCAAGATCAAGGAAGTAAATGTGGTGAGCAACCATGAGACGGAAAATATCGCCGCGCCTGCCCTGGAGAAGATTCCGGCAGCCATGGTGGAGGCCAACAGCCCCGACGTGGACAGTGTCACCGGAGCGACCCTGACCAGCGGCAGGATCCGGGAGGCAGTAAAGCAATGTCTGGACCAGGCAAAATAATGACAGAACTCAAGGCAGAGTTAAGAAAGAGGCTTTTAATGGCCAGATCCGGCCTTTCTAAGAAATACTGCCAGCAGGCGGACAGGGCTATCCTGGAAAAGCTTCTGGCCCAGCCCGTCTACCGGAGAGCCAAAGTGATCTTTACCTATGTGAGCACAGAGGCGGAGACAGACACAAGACATCTGATCCGCCTGGCCCTGGCAGCCGGGAAAACCGTGGCAGTGCCAAAATGCACGGAAAAAGGGATGATGAAGGCCTTAAAGATCACGGGATTTAAAGATCTGGAGAAAGGTACCCGTGACATTCTGGAGCCAAAGGCTCACTGCCAGGAGATTGAGCCCCAGGACATCGACCTGGCGGTGGTGCCCTGCGTCTCCTGCAGCCGGCAGGGTGCCAGGCTGGGGTACGGAGGGGGATATTATGACCGGTACCTCACCCTCACCTCCGCGTTTCGGGCTGTCCTGTGCAGAGAACAGCTGATCTGCGACACCATCCCCACAACCCCCTTTGACTGCTGGATGGACCTGGTGATCACGGAAAAAGACGGAATTTTTACCAAAAATGGAGAATCCCGATCCCCGCAATCCTGGAAAACAAATAGATGACAAAAGACATTTTAAGATATTTTCCGGCATGTTAACAGCTTTTTTGCATAAAAATCCAGGAATATGAGAAAACGGAACACGGTGTTTTGCACAAGAAAATCCCTGGTGTTTCTGAAAAATCCAAATTTGACAACTTTTTTAAAACATGTTATAACACAGTCATCAGCAAAATAGTTTGCTGTGCGTCATAACAATAAGGAGTCGAAAATTATGAAACAGAAAAGAGTATTTTTACCTACCATCGAAGATGCAAAAGAGTTTGTAGCAGCTGCCTCCAAGTGTGATTTTGATATTGATATTTTCTATAACCGCATTATTATTGACGCAAAATCCATTTTGGGAGTACTGAGCCTTGATTTGAAAAGAGTCCTCACCGTAGAATTTAACGGAGAGAACGAAGAGTTTGAGGCTTTTCTGGAAAAGAAATCCGCAAGCAGACGGACAGCGGCGTAAGCTGTCTGGTGTATGGACTTTGCGGGAGAGAGCGGGCAAAACCATGTCGCGGTTCGCGGCAGCGGGTTTGCCCGCTTTTTTTGAAAATCTACTTGTATTATCCAGTTGTTGATGATATAATCATGTCAAAGCAAAGATTTCCGAGGCCAGAGCCATAAGGCTCAAAAGGCCGGTCCCGCGGCTATGTCCGCGTCTTGTGAAGATCTGATTCTTTCTATATGAAATCCTGCTTTTAAAAATCCAAGAACAAAAATAAGAGCGGGAGGAGAAGGCTTTTGAAGGCGGATAGCGTTACAAAAGATTTTGTGTCAGACGCGGATGTGTTCGCGGATGTATTTAACTACTATATATATGGAGGCGAGAGGGTTATCTGTCCACAGGAGCTGACAGAGCGGGACCCTACAGAGCTGGCGCTGCCCTATGGGGCGGATGGCGCCGTAGTCGCGGTTCAGAGGTTTCGGGACGTGATGAAGCTGTATGGGGCCATGACAGACGGGAAGGCCGGGTATGTGCTCTGCGGTGTGGAGAACCAGACAAGCATCCATTACGCTATGGCGGTAAGAAACAACCTGTACGATGCCCTGGATTACGCGGGACAGGTGGAAGAAGCGGCCAAGTCCCACAGGAAAGCCATGAGACGAAAGAGAGGTCAGAGGCAGAAGAAAAGCAGGAGGGCGGGGGGAAACTCCAGGCCCGCCGGGAAGGACGAAAAGAGTCCTAACAAGGGAGAGTTTCTCGGAGGCTTCTGGAAAGAAGACAAGCTGATTCCCACCATAACCGTAACCATCTATTTTGGAAGCGATGAGTGGGATGGCCCCTTGAGTTTGTTTGACATGATGGAGGTCACGGACCCTAAGGTTTTGTCCCTTATGGACAATTATCATGTAAATCTCATAGCTCCGGCCCAGATGACGGATGAGGAGATCAAGAAATTCCGCACAGATCTGCGGGAAGTCCTGCTGTTTATCAAGTATTCCAGGGATAATGAAAAATTGAAACAGGTGCTTAAGGCCAATGAGGGACGTTTCCGGGGAGTGGACCCAAGAGCGGTGGATGTGATTGAGGCTGTCACGAATATGGGGATCCGATATGAGAAGAAGGAGGGGAAGGTTGACGTGTGCAAGGCGATTGACGATATGAAGCTGGAGGCGAGACGGGAAGGGATAAAAGAAGGAGCGAGGATTGGAGAGAGGCGAGGCAGAAGGCAGGGCGAAAAAAAGGGTATCTTAAAACAGGCCAGAAAGAGTGCCAGGAACTTTTATAAAATGGGTCTGGGTGTGGAACAGATTGCCGCGGGGGTGGGGTACAATGAGGAAATGGTGAGGCAGTGGCTGGAACTGTAATGTTTGGTTGGTTCCGAGGTTAAAACCGTTAAGTTTAAAAGTCTGACGCGGCGGTCGTATGCCATCCGTCTCTCCAAGCAGATATATCATGTCGCGGTGGTCTGGCAAGTTTATTTTTTGAATACTTGCTTATAATATCCAATTATAAATAATAGAATACTTTAAAGCAAAGATTTCCAGGGCAGAGCCATCAGGCTCAAAAGGCCCGATACCGCGGCTATGCCGCTTCCATGAAGATTCTGATTTTTTCTATTATGAAATCCTGCTTTTAATAAATACCCTAAAATGAAAAAGAAGAGTAAGGGAAGAAGATTTTTGAAGACGAACAGTGTCACAAAAGATATTGTGTCAGACATGACGGTGTTTAGTTTGGAGAGAAACAAGAGATTTTGGAACAAGACAGGAAAAACGCCAGGTTTTTTTATGGACTGGGATTAGGGGACAGAACAGACGGCTATAGTCATTAGTTAGTGGCTGGATCCGCGGTGTTTGAGACACAAAAATGGAAAAATTTATGGAAAAATGCCACTTTTTATGGTTATAAAATTCTCAAAAATGCCGAACTAATATATAAACTCTACATATTATAAATGATAGTGGACACAAGTATTTATGCGATTTTGGTGACTAATGTTAGTCGATTTATCGTGCGGCGAAGCAGAGACAGCCCGTTTCGGGCTTGGACATTGGACGTGGAGATTTTTTAACAGGAGGCCTGCCTGGGGCTGTCAGAGAGAGGATGTCTGGCGGTTAAGGGAGTTCCCCTGATCATATAAAATTCATTGTGCGGCAGGCAGGCCTGCGGGCCCAATGAGACTAAAATGTAAATATTATCCCCAAAGGAGAAAAGGAAAATTTTATATGGACACAAAGCTAAGGCGCGAAAGGGGGAAGAGGAAAAGGGAGTATGAAGGATAATATTTGCGAACAGAACAGCAGGGTAAAGGGAATCTCTTGAAATTAGGATTGATAGGGATTTTATAGACGGAAAGTTATCTAAATAAATTAGGAGGACACTAGATGAGAACGAAAAGAAAGCCTGCAAAAAAACGGTTTTTGGCATTGTTCCTTTGCCTGAGCATGGTGATCTCCATGATGAATGTGGGGGGAAATGTTTGGGCGGATGAGAAGCCTGCGGTTGGGGAGACGAAAACAGATACGATTAATAATGAAAATGTGAACCCAACTTATACTATTCAACATTATTTTTGGTTTCCAAAAGTTGAAATGGAGCCACTAATTGGCGGAATAAATGATCCAAACCAATTGGAAATTATTAATACTGACAATCCCCATAATGCGGGAACAGATGGGAACCCAACTGGTGGCGGTATAATGCCCAAATATAATAGCTCAACTGAGTTTGTATCTAAGCTCAAATCTTATGTTTTGATAGGTTCTGACAAAAAATTAAAAACGAAAAAAGTTCTAACAAAGATGTTTGAGGATGAATCGGCACATTTTTTGGAAAAGCCTCGTATGATGTACATGAACCGTTTATATAACAGTAACAGTCCCGATCATTTTAATAAGAATTATACATTAAAAGAGGTTTGGGTTCATCAGCCAGAGTATGGGGCGATTTCAGATCCAGATCCAGAGACAATGGAATCGTCAGACAAGGAGAAAAATTATTTTGTAGTGTATGAGGCACCAACACAGACAGTGATAGAGGATGGAAAAGAGGTAATAAGACATGACCCTTCAAGGTTTGTTTTTACTAATAATCCAGACAATCCAAATCTTCGAAAAGGTCTTGTCCCAGGAGATAGGGTTACCTTGCGAGATAATGAGAGTCATACCATCTTGATTCAAACAAACACTATTATCCGTCTGGTCTTCGATATTACTGACGAGGAGAATTATGTAAAAAACGATGTCAGGTTTTTTGACTACGATATTACGGATGGGTATATTTATAAAGACTCTGCGGATGCATATACAAACTCAAAAACAAATCCCGCTGTGCGTATGGCGACATCGACACAGGAAGCTTGGGAACAGGCTGGAAAGAATAGTGTTGTAAATACTTTGGAGGCGGGAATCAATACTCATAGCAATATTGACTGGAATGAATTGAAAGAGGTGGACGTAAATTCAGAAAATTGGGTGCGATATGCCTTTGGAAATAATAATACAGGAACGGGTCTTGGCGTAGAAACAAATGTGTGGAAAGAGACAGGACAGACAATTAACAAAACGAATAAAGATAAAGACCCTGCTGGACGTGGTATTTCCTATGGTTTAGTTACAGGTTTAAAACCAGACGGAACATTAATATGGGCAAATGGTATCGCGGCACCGGCTATATTTGATACAGAAAGAGATAGTAAGACCGAAACACCAGGAAAGAAAATTCTTGGAAAAACAAATTATGTCAATAACGAGTTTAGTTTATCGTTTCACCGTGAAGGGGGTACATATACCTTAAGCGGTGTAAATAAAGCTGGAATTCGAATAGGCAGTGCGACACAATTAGAGTCCTTTAGAGATAGAGGAAAAGAGTATAGTAATAAGCAGAGGACAATTTGGTCCAATGATTTTTGGCCGATGGATGCAGCGGAATCTTACGGGTCAGATGGTCACGACCTTAAATTTGGAAAGCAAGTTGATGGGGTTAATAGTGAGGGAAATTCCGCCAAAGTGCCAAACCCCAAAAGAAAATATAATGATACTGTGAGTATGCCTGGGTCAGATGATCTGCTTGACCATAACGCATATTTTGGTATGCGGTTTCATGCGGATTTTGTTATTGATCCCGGATATGTGGCGCCTTTAAGATATTTTTTCTATGGTGATGATGACCTATGGGTATTTTTG